>NZ_VZPF01000059.1 GCF_008801695.1 Pantoea stewartii subsp. stewartii | reverse complement strand
CGATTTATGCTCCACGCTTCCTCCCCACACTCGGTCACCCTAATGCAGTTGCGCTTCACTTCATTTGCTGTGATCAACTCATGGCGGGACTTACACCCGCAGGAGTGCGCCCATGCCGGGCGCACACGTAAAAGCGCACGGCGTTTACCGTGCGCTTTTAACCGTTATGAGCGGGGAAATTCCATCTCACTGTATTTCACAATGCGTCCGCCCCGCACCAGCCTGTAACCCAGCCAGATCAGCAGGAACAAGGGCAGGCCAATATAGGTCGCTGCAACGCTGTACCAGTCAATGGTGTCCTGCAGGAAGGCCTGGTAATTCTGACCGAGCGTAATAATCAGACAGAGTACAAAAGCAAAAATGGGCCCCAGTGGGAAGAAGCCTGAGCGGTACGGCAAGTCGCCCAGATCGCGCCCCTGAGCCACATAACCGCGACGGAAACGATAGTGACTGATGGCAATCCCTAACCAGGCGATAAAGCCTGTCATACCGGAGGTATTCAGCAGCCAGAGATAGACTTCCTGATTACCAAATTTTGAGGTTAAAAAGCACAAACCCGCGACGACGGTGGTGGCCCATAACGCATTACGCGGTACGCCGCCTTTTGACAGCCGGGCAAAAATGCGCGGCGCTTTACCTTCACACGCCAGGTTATACAACATGCGCGTTGAGGCATACATCCCGGAGTTACCGGCCGACAGTACCGCCGTTAAAATCACCGCGTTCATGACCGCCGCCGCAGACAGCAGGCCGGCATTCTGGAACACCAGGGTAAACGGACTCACGCTGATATCTTTAATATCATTGTGCAACAGTTGCGGATCGGTATAGGGCAGAATCAGACTGATAATCAGAATGGCCAGCACATAAAACAGCAGGATGCGCCAGAACACCTGACGCACGGCGCGCGGAATGTTTTTCGCCGGATCTTCAGATTCACCCGCCGCTATGCCAATGAGTTCAGTCCCCTGGAAAGAAAAGCCGACAATCATCGCAACACCGATCATCGCCGCAAAACCTCCGGCAAACGGCGCATCGCCTACCTGCCAGTTATGCCAGCCTGCATTTTCCGCGCCACGCATAATGCCCACAATCATCAACACGCCCACCACGATAAAGATCACGACGGTGGCGACTTTGATCAAGGAGAACCAGTATTCGGTCTCGCCAAAGCCTTTGACTGAAATGTAATTGATCAGGAACATCAGGCTCAGGAACAGTGCGCTCCAGATCCAGCCCGGCGTGTCGGGGAACCAGTAATTCATAACCAGTTGCGATGCCACCAGGTCGACAGCAATGGTGACCGCCCAGTTGTACCAGTAATTCCAGCCCAGGGCGAAACCAAAGCCCTCTTCCACGTATTTGGCACCGTAGGTGGCGAAGGAGCCCGAAACCGGCATAAAGGCGGCCAGTTCGCCGAGGCTGGTCATCAGGAAATAGACCATTAAGCCAATTAAGGCATATGAGAGTAATGCCCCGCCGGGGCCAGCTTGAGAGATGGTGGCACCGGATGCCACAAACAGACCTGTACCGATTGATCCGCCAATAGCGATCATGGTGAGGTGGCGTGCTTTTAGATCGCGTCGTAACGCAGGTTGTTGTGTTGTATTTGTGTCATTATGCATGTGTAAACATTACGCTGGGTAAAAATAAGGCGCGATTGTAGCAGCAAAGGCCACGCTGTATAGCGAATGCTACGCTGTTATTAGTTACCTTCATGATTGGCGCGAAATTATTAGCGGCGCCGCCTGTTTCCCTGAAATTCAAGGGGTTGAACCGCTGATTAAACCACCATTCATCGGGCGTTTACGTTTCCCGGCAGTACGATAAAAACCGCGACAGGGCTTTTGAGATGTGTTTTTGTCGATGGTGGATGCGATAAAGCGTGCGCGTCAGATTCGGCAAAGGCGTTTTCAGCTCAATCAGCGTCCCGGCGCTCAACTGCTCGGCAATCACCCGACGTGATAAGCAACTGATGCCCATCCCGTGCCGCACGGCATGCTTTATCGCTTCGGAGTTGCCCAGCTCCATGCCCAACTGAAATGTCGGCAAATGGGACAACAGCAGATAATCGACAATCTCGCGCGTACCTGAGCCGCGCTCGCGGAGAATCCAGGTGGCCTCAGCCAGCGAGGTCAGCGTGACGGGCTGCAGCAAAATGGCGGCGTCCGGTGCGGCAAAGACCACCAGCTCATCTTCCAGCCAGGGCTCGCTGACCAGTTCCGTCATATGGCACGGCCCCTCAATTAATCCCACATCGACGCGAAAATCGGAAACGGCTGTGATCACGTCCTGACTGTTTCCCACGCTCAGCTCTAAAGGCAACGTGGGGAAATCACGGCGGTAACCGGCAATCATCCCTGGCAGCAGATAATTCCCGATGGTGCTGCTGGCATAAATACGAATAGCCCCGTTATCTTCTTTAAATAACTGTTCGATTTCTGTGGCCTGTTCGAGCAGGCCAACGGCACGGGGATAAAGTAACCGGCCATGTTCGTTGAGCACTAGCCGCTTTCCTACCCGATCGAAAAGCTGCACACCTAACTGGTTTTCCAGATCAGCCAGGGCGGCACTGACAGCAGACTGGGAGAGTGCCAGCACCTGAGAAGCCTGGGTGGTAGAGCCGCTTTTAAGCACCTCGGTAAACACTTCAATTTGTCGCAGGGTAATATGCATGAAAACTCCGGAATCACTTAGCGCGCGACAAGGTAAACGATCAGGGCGATCCACAGCAGAAAAATCACACCCAGTACACCCAATACTTTTTTACCGCGTGCACGCTGTTGCTGCGCACGCGCGACGCTGCGGGCCCGAACCTCGCGCGGCAGCATTTTCAGCAGTAACATGACACCGGCAGGGATAATGACGGCATCGTCTACTAATCCCACAACCGGGATAACATCCGGAATCAAATCGATCGGACTTATGCCGTACGCCAGCAACCCGGCGGCCAGGCCTTTACACCACAGCGGTGTTTGAGGATCGCGACAGGCAAAGGCAAGCGTTAGCACATCGCGTTTGATGAGCGTGATTAAGCGTTTCAGTCGTGCAAACAGCATAGTTCCTGCCTTATCACTTATAGCGGTAGATTATAAATCTATAATCAATTTCACTTTTAACAAGCCCCGCATGATGATGAGCGCTCAACCAGGAGCGTAATCATGGCAGACATCACCCTCTCAAAAAATCCTTTCGTTCAGCAGTGGCTACCCGGCCTGTTGTTATGCGGCCTGATCGCCAGCGTGACTGCCGCTGTGGCCCAGGTGCCAGGCATCGCTCGTCTGGGTCTGGGATCATTAACTCTGGCGATTATGCTGGGCATCATCGTCGGTAACAGCGTTTACTCGCCTCTTGCCGGCCAGTGTGACGCGGGCGTACAGCTGGCAAAACAAAAACTGCTCAGGCTCGGTGTGATTCTGTTTGGCTTTCGCATCACCTTGCAGCAAATCACCGACGTGGGATTAAGCGGCCTGCTGATTGATGTGCTGACCCTGAGCAGTACGTTCTTTGTGACCTGCCTGCTGGGCCGACGTCTGCTGAAGCTTGACCGCGAAACTGTATGGTTAATTGGTGCAGGCAGCAGCATCTGTGGCGCCGCGGCGGTGCTGGCCACGGAACCGGTGGTCAAAGCGGCGCCGTCAAAAGTGGCCGTTGCCGTCGCTACGGTGGTGCTTTTTGGTACCCTGGCGATTTTTATTTATCCCGTTTTGTGGCCACTGATGCATGACTTTTTTCCCCGTGTCACGCTGACGCAGTTTGGCATTTTTACCGGTTCAACCATTCATGAGGTGGCGCAGGTCGTTGCTGCCGGACACAGCATTGCGCCCGAAACCGAAAGCAGCGCCGTTATCGCGAAAATGCTGCGCGTCATGCTGCTGGCGCCGTTTTTACTGTTGCTGAGCGTCGCCCTGCGACGTGAGCAGGCAGAACAGCAGAGCGCAAAGCCGGTGACGTTTCCATGGTTTGCCCTGATGTTTGTCGTTGTCGCCTTGTTCAACTCGCTGCACTGGCTGCCGGCCGGATGGGTGAATATGTTCAACACGCTGGGAGGAATATTGCTGACCATGGCAATGGCGGCACTGGGTCTGACCACCCGTTTCACTGCCCTGCGTGCAGCGGGCTATAAACCTGTGCTGTTGGGGGCACTGGTCTTTGGCTGGCTGGTGCTGGGCGGCGGCACGATTAACCTGCTGGTTCAGCGTTTTATCGCGTAAGGCACGTTCATGTCTTTATTAAACCGGCCGCATGCAGGCCGGTTAGCCCGTTTGCTCGCGTGCTGAAGGTGTTCATCTCATCCAGCGTTGCGAGAAGCGTCGTAAATTAAACCATTGCTATTAGGTAAGATCCTCCCGTAGCTCTATTGTAGACCGGTGATTTTTACGAGCCGGAACTGATGAAGAGAACGTCCCCAACACCGACACCTCACGACGCGCTGTTCCGACAGTTTCTGACCGAGCCGGACGTGGCGCGGGATTTTATGGCGATCCACCTGCCACAAGCGTTGCGCGCCCTGTGCGATCTGACCACGCTTAAGCTGGAATCGGGTTCTTTTGTCGAGGACGACCTGCGGCAGTACTATAGCGATGTGCTGTACAGCGTGAAAACCGCGTCCGGCGAAGGCTATATCCACGTCCTTATTGAACACCAGTCTGGTCCGGATAAACACATGGCCTTCAGGTTAATGCGCTATGCGGTGGCCGCCATGCATCGCCATCTGCAAGCCGGACATCAAACGCTGCCGTTAGTCATTCCCGTCTTGTTCTATACCGGTAAACGTAGCCCCTATCCCGATTCTCTCTGCTGGCTGGATGGCTTTGCGTTACCGGATCAGGCGGGCAAACTTTACACGGCGGCTTTCCCTTTGGTTGACGTAACGCGTATCCCTGACGACGAGATCCTGCACCACCGCCGTATGGCCGCCTTAACGTTACTTCAGAAGCACATCCATCAGCGTAATCTGACCGTGATGCTTGACAGGCTGGTGGCTATTCTCACAAATGAATATCTCTCTTCATCACAGGTTATCTCGCTGGTAAACTACATGGTGCAGGCGGGCGAGGTGTCGGATGCGCACGCCTTAATCCATAAGCTGGCACAGCGGGTGCCGCAACACGGAGACGCACTGATGACCATTGCAGAACAGCTGGAACAAAAAGGGATTGAGAAAGGTATCCGTTTGGGCGAACAGCGTGGTCTTGAGAAAGGCAGAAAGGAAGAAGCGCTGAAGATTGCCCGGGTCATGTTAACTAACGGCTTTGACCACCCTACCGTCATCAAAATGACCGGCCTGAGCGAAAAAGATATCGCGCAACTCCGCCACTGACAGGTTTGCCCAACCTTTTTAGTCCCCGCATCATTCTGTTGCAGACGCTCGCCAGCTCGCCATGCTGGCAGCCTGTCCTTTCTGACGCCGCTCTGTTCTGCGGGGCAGCAGATATTATCCTGTCGCGCTGCTGTTTGCCTGCCTAATCCGGGTGTAAAAATTTCCGCCGCGCTGCGTTTTGCCCCGGTGTCATCGTGTATCATGCCGTTCAGACTGAGTTGAACCCTTCAGGAGAACGGCATGAAGTATATTGGCGCGCACGTCAGCGCATCGGGTGGCGTGGATCAGGCAGTGATCCGCGCGCATGAACTGGAAGCCACGGCGTTTGCGCTGTTCACCAAAAATCAGCGCCAGTGGAAAGCCGCCCCGCTCTCGGATGAGACCATTGCTGCCTTTCGCGCTGCCTGCGAGAAATACCACTTTTCATCAGATCAGATTCTGCCTCATGACAGCTATCTGATTAATCTGGGGCATCCGGTTATGGAAGCCCTGCAGAAATCCCGCGATGCCTTCGTGGATGAAATGCAGCGTGCAGAGCAACTGGGCCTGACACTGTTAAATTTTCATCCGGGTAGCCATTTACAGCAGATTGACGAGCTGACCTGTTTAAAACGTATCGCTGAGTCCATCAATATCGCACTGGATCAGACCCGCAACGTCACCGCCGTGATTGAAAACACTGCCGGACAGGGCAGTAATCTGGGCTTTCGCTTTGAGCATCTCTCGACCATTATCGAACACGTTGAAGATAAATCTCGCGTAGGTGTTTGTATTGATACCTGCCATGCTTTCGCCGGCGGATATGACCTGTGCAGCGAAGCAGCCTGTACTGAAACTTTTGCCGAGTTTGATCGCATAGTCGGATTTAATTATCTGCGTGGCATGCACCTGAATGATGCCAAAAGTACGCTGGGCAGCCGGGTTGACCGTCACCACAGCCTGGGAGAAGGCAATATCGGTAAAACCGTGTTTAGCTGGATAATGAAGGATTCGCGCTTCGATGGTATTCCGCTGATTCTGGAGACCATCAATCCGGATATCTGGAAAGATGAAATAGCCTGGCTCAAATCAGAGCAACGTTAAAAAAAGGAGCCTGGCGGCTCCTTTTTCCTTTTAAGATCAGGCTTTCGCCAGTTCTTCTTCCGGGCGTTTCAGCACCGCATACCCTAATCCGGCAATGGCTGTGCCGATAACAATCGACAGCAGGTAACCCAGTACCGGGGTAATTGCACCTGGAATCAACAGCACGAACAGGCCGCCGTGCGGTGCCATCAGTTTGGCACCAATCGCCATAGAAGTGGCACCGGTCACCGCACCGCCGACGATACAGCATGGCAGGACGCGCATGGGGTCACGAGCGGCAAACGGAATCGCACCTTCTGAGATAAAGCACAGGCCCAGAACCAGCGCGGCTTTACCTCCTTCCTGCTGACCTTTATTGAATTTACGACGGGCAACCAGCGTCGCCAGCCCCATTGCCAGCGGTGGCACCATACCCGCAGCCATAATGGCGGCCATCGGTGCATAGGTTTGTGAACTCAGCAGACCGACACCGAAAGCGTAGGCAACTTTGTTAACAGGACCACCCATGTCGGTACACATCATACCGCCGAGGATAGCACCTAGCAGGATAGCGTTAGCCGTTCCCATGTGAGCCAGCCAGCTGGTCAAACCGCTCATGATGCCCGCGACGGGTTTACCGACCACATAAATCATCAGCAAGCCGGTGATCAGGCTGGCAAACAGCGGAATGATCAGGATAGGTTTTAACGCTTCCATACTTTGTGGCAGCTTCACTTTGCCGCTAATGAGTTTGGCTGCATACCCCGCAATAAAGCCCGCGATGATGCCGCCAAGGAAGCCCGCGTTGATGCTGGTGGCGATCATCCCGCCAATCAGGCCCGGCGTCAGGCCCGGACGGTCCGCGATAGAGAACGCGATAAAACCCGCCAGTACCGGTACCATCAGGGCAAACGCGCTACCGCCACCGATTTGCATCAGCGCAGCCGCCAGCGTACCCGGCTCTTTAAACGCCGTAATACCAAACGCAAACGACAGCGCGATACTCAGACCACCAGCCACCACCATCGGCAGCATGTAAGACACACCTGTTAACAGATGACGGTAAGCGCCTGCACCGCCCTCTTTTTTCTCTTCCTGATTGCTGTTTTGCGCGCCGGACGGTTTAAACGGCTTCGCTTCAGCAACGGCTTTATCCAGTTCCTGAGCGGTCTTCTTCAGCGCCAGGCCGGTTGAGGTACGGTACATCGGTTTACCCGCAAACTTCGCCAGGTCCACTTCGATATCCGCCGCCACGATCACCAGATCGGCCGCCGCCACTTCTTCTGGCGTAATCGCGTTACCTGCACCAACAGAGCCACGGGTTTCAACTTTTACCCACCAGCCGCGTTTGGTCGCTTCAGCCTGAATAGCTTCAGCCGCCATAAACGTATGTGCTACGCCCGTTGGACATGCCGTTACGGCAACCACGCGTTTTGGTCCGTTAGCTGACGCTGTTGCAGGGGTTGCAGCCGGAGCGGCTGCGCGGGCCTGCCAGGGTTTCGCTTCGGCTTTCGCACGGTTCAGGAACTGTTCTGGCTCACTGACCGCCTGTTGAACATCGCCCAGCCAGACGGATTTTCCGTTCAGCGCAGCATCGTCAGGCACATGTTGACCGGTGACAATCACCAGTTCGGCTTCCGCCGGGTTTTCTGTTAGGGTCAAACCCGCCTGCGCAGCCGCAGCAGCCAGACGTTGTTTTGCCATGTAGGCAGAGGCCAGTCCTGTTGAAGGATCTTTTATCAGCAGCGTTTTCACTATCGCTCTCCTGCTGTTAGTTAACGGGTTGTAAGTCGACGCGCGCCATCATTGCGGCCAACTGGGTACGATCGGTAACGCCAACGTTGCTCTGGCTCACGGCCATCGCGGCTACCGCAGTAGCCAGACGTAACGTATGTTCACTGGATTCACGCATTAACAGGCCATAAATCAGGCCACCTACCATGGAGTCACCTGCCCCAACGGTGCTGACAACCTCGCACACCGGCGGTTTAGCAATCCATTCACCTGAGGCATTGACCCAAAGTGCGCCTTCTGCACCCAGAGAAATCACCACATGTGCAATGCCCTGCTCACGCAACTCGTGCGCTGCGTTAATCACATCCTGCAACGTAGGGAGTTTACGTCCCGCCCAGATTTCCAGCTCGCGACGGTTGGGTTTGACCAGCCATGGTGCGGCCTTCAGGCCTGCGACCAGCGCTTCACGGCTGCTGTCGAAGATAATGCAAGGGCAATGGGTGCGCAGTTCAGTCATCCAGCGGGTAAAGGCGTCAGGATCGACACCTTCCGGCAGGCTGCCGCTAACGCAAACCATGTCGAACTGACCCAGCCAGGTTAATGAATCGCTGGTAAAACGATCCCAGTCCTGCGCGGTCACCCTGAAGCCGGAAAAGTTGAGATCGGTGACGTCCCCGTTTTGCTCGGTGAGCTTGACGTTGATGCGGGTACGGCCATTGACCACCTGAAAGCGGTTAGCAATCCCCAGTTCACTGAACAGTTGTTGGAAACCATCCTGGTTATCTTTCCCCAGAAAGCCCCCTACGGTGACATCAATCCCCAGATCTTTCAGCACTTTGGCAACATTGATGCCTTTACCAGCAGCATGCAATCCGGTGGTTTTTACCAGGTTCACTTCACCGCGCTCAATTTCAGGCGTATAGCCGACCAGGTCGTACGCAGGATTCAACGTGATAGTTGCCACACGTCTGGTCATGCTGCCCCCTCACCTAATCCGCTGTTGATTGCTTCTTCGATGGCATCTAATGCCTGCTGTGCATCATCACCACTGGCAGTGAAACGCAGGCGATGGCCTTTTTTCACGCCCAGCGCGACCACTTTCATCAGGCTGCGTCCGTTCGCCGGTTTGCCGCTGCCGTCGAGGTTCGTAATCGTGATCTCACTGTTAAACTGCTTGATAACGCTCACCAGTGCCGTACCCGGACGCGCATGTAAGCCATGCTCGTTGCGGATCGTGAATTCTGCAGTCAGTTGGTCCGCCTGCTCGTCGACTTCGCTGGTTAGCAGGGCATAAACACCTGCCGCATCCGCTTTTAATAAACGATCGGCCTTATTACTCTGCAGCAGAGCGCTGAGGTAGCCCAGCACGTCCAGAGGACGCTCATCAACGGCTGCCACGCTTATCAGCATGTTGACCGGTTCGCCCTGGTGCTCAAACGCGCTCGCTGCGCGGCTGACGGCTACGCCGCTTTGCAGATTGCCTTTACCGCTGTCACTGAGCCAGATGCCCTGTCCCAGACTCAGAGGATGGCGGGACACCACATCCGCGACATAGCTGGCATCAACCACGCCCGCCGCCTGTAAACGCCCGGCATTTAAGGCCTGCAACGTCATCAAATCACGTGCATTGACGTCGAGGGTAATCAGTGAGGTGTCAAAGCTGAACGCCGCGGGCTGCTTCTCACCCATCAGCAGCGCACGCAGATCTTCCGCTGAGGCCGTTTTAAGCTGTTCGGCAACAGAGTCATCACTCAGCACATGCGTAAGCTGACGTAACAAGGCCAGGTGTTCATCGGATTTGGCCGCAATACCAATCGCGACATAGGCGGTCTGATCGTCGCCCCAGGCAATGCCCTGCGGAAACTGAAAGACCTGCACGCCGGTTTTCAGCACCAGATCGCGTGTGTCGGTGGTGCCGTGAGGAATGGCAATACCATTACCCAAAAAGGTAGAGGTCTGCTGCTCACGTGCCAGCATACCGTTGACATAACCTTCCGCCACGTTACCTGCAGCAGTAAGTGCCGCCGCAACCTGACGAATCGCATCTTCTTTATTTTGGGCGCTGGCTCCGGTATGGATGGCCTGCAATTCGAGCTGGAACATAATTCTCCTCGCTTGCTGATTGAATCGTTTCAGCTTACTGGTGTCGAATCTTGCTGTTCGTGCCAGTAAAGGCCGCTACAGCAACGCTGAAACGTTTCAAGAATTGTGCTGAACATGCGTGTCACTGGCAAGAAAATGCGTCAACGACGTAGCAGATCTTTGACGTTACGCACAATTCAGTGAGATCAGAGGATAATCTTAAAAAGCGTGCTGAAGTCTGGGTGACATGAGGTCGGTTAACAGGAGGGGAATTTCAGCAACGTCAGCTCCTTGCCATTAATCGCATGCCTCGGCTCTGCTTCAGCGTCAGCAAACACTTTCACAAAGATACGAACAAATTCAGGACGCCATGCAGGCAGGGAGCGATTAACATGCACCAGAGGATAAATTATGCCGTCGACAATACAGCCAGAAATGCGGCGTTTTTAAACAGTGATGATGTCTCAAAAGACAACGAACGCAGCGAAGACGGGAACCTGCACCGGGGAAATCAGGGGGCGGTACTTTGCTCAAGGTGAATCAGATAATCCATCGCATAATGACGGTTACTACCGCACATCTCAACCGATGGCTGTAGTCCGGCGCACACTTTCGGACGCAGAGGCGATCCAAAAATTTTACAGAGGTTATTATCCGCAAGCTGAACGCACCGGGTATTAGCGGGTTTGCCCTGTGGCATTCCCGGAATGGGCGAGGAAATGCTCGGGGCAATACAACATGCGCCACAGTCTGTACGACATTCCATCTTTTATCTCCTCGAACCGCTAAAGCGCGCACGATAACAGAACGTGCCTTACCCTGACATCACCTTTACAGAGAAACAGGCCAGGCACCGATCGCCGGTCATGCTGTGATGTCGCCTTTGCAACGCCAATGACGTCATGATCCATGATGTATACTGTGACGGCTTTATCCTGTTAGTCGCCATCAGGCACAAAATTTTTCGCGCTGTCTTGCCTGTTCACGTCCGCGCGAGTAACGTTGCGCGCACTATCACTTTGACAGCGAGAACCGCAATGCCAAAAGCGAACGAAATCAAAAAAGGAATGGCCGTCACCCATAACGGCAAACTGCTGCTGGTGAAAGACATTGATGTCCAGAGCCCAAGCGCCCGGGGCGCGGCAACGCTGTATAAAATGCGCTTTACCGATGTGCGCACCGGCATGAAAGTAGAAGAACGCTTCAAAGGCGATGAAATTATTGATGCCATTTCGCTGAGCCGCCGCAGCGTCACCTTCTCTTATATTGATGGTGATGAATACGTCTTCATGGACGATGAAGATTATACGCCTTACGCCTTCAAAAAAGAGCAAATAGAAGAAGAACTGCTGTTTATCCCTGAAGGGGGCATTCCCGGTATCCAGGTGCTCACCATGGACGGACAGGTGCTGGCGCTTGAACTGCCTCAGACGGTTGACATGGAAATTGTGGACACCTCGCCCGGAATTAAAGGCGCGTCGGCCAGCGCACGCACAAAGCCTGCCGGGATGAGTACAGGCCTGGTCGTGCAGGTGCCCGAATATCTCAGTAACGGTGAGCGCATTCGCATCCATGTGGCAGAGCGCCGCTATATGGGACGCGCCGACTGATCCAGACTGGCGCGTGCGGCAGGCGAATATTGTTATGCTATAACAATATTCGCATAATGCTTTGCAGGAGCCTCAGGCATGACACGTGTTAACCTCCTTACCGGATTTTTAGGCAGCGGAAAGACCACTACGTTGCTTCACCTGTTAGCGCATAAGCCCGCCGGGGAAAACTGGGCTGTACTGGTCAATGAATTCGGTGAGATAGGTATTGATGGCGCATTACTTGCCAACCGCGGCGCCACGCTAAAAGAGATTCCCGGCGGCTGTATGTGTTGCGTTAACGGACTGCCCATGCAGATTGGGTTGAACAGGCTGTTAAAGCAGACTAAACCCGACCGTTTATTAATCGAACCCACTGGACTCGGCCATCCCCGCCAGCTCCTGACCATGCTGACCTCGCCTGCCTATGAACCCTGGCTCACGCTTCAGGCGACGCTGACGCTGCTGGATGCGCGCCAGCTTGCCGACCCACGTATCCTCAATAATGAAAACTTTCGCGATCAACTCCTCGCTGCCGACATCATCATTGGCAATAAACGCGATCGCTGGAGTGACCATGATAAGCAGCGCCTGGCACAATGGCGGACAGCGCATCAGGCCGATCGCCCGTTTGTGGCTACGGAATTTGGCCGTATCCCTCCAGCCTTACTGGACAAACCGCGAGGTGCGCCGCGTGACATTCCGCATCCTGCACATCACTCTCATTCAACGCCCCCGGGCAGTGGTATTGCGGCAATGCGTCTTGACGGGCAGAGCGCGTGGCGTCGGGCGCTCAATCAGGGCCAGGGTTATGTCGCCTGCGGCTGGCTTTTTGACAATGAAACGGTGTTTGACGCTCAGCCCCTGCTTGAATGGGCGCGGCTTGCCCCTGTAGATCGGGTCAAAGGCTTCCTGCGAATAAAGGAAGGCTCAGTCAGTATCAATCGTCAGGGGGAGGATTTTCATTATGAATTGCTGGACACAACGTCGCCAGACAGCCGTGTTGAGATGATTCATTCCGCACCTGCCGACTGGAATAGTTTACAATCCGCCTTGTTGAAGATTCGTTTAAGCTGACATGGTTATGGTCGGCGGTTATTTTTTTACTGGGGCAGATTTATGCACGCAACACGTCTTGTCACCATCCTCCTGCTTAATGCACTGGGGATGATGCTGTTTTTTTCTTGGTACTTACCGCCTCATCACGGGTTTTGGTTTGAAATTGATAAAGGGATTTTTTTCGCCTTCAATAATGAGATGGTTGCTCACCCGGCGTTTGCCCTGCTGGTTGCCATCACTAATTTTCGCGGCTTTGATGCCGTGTCCTTGCTGGCAATGGGCTTGCTCTATCTGTGGCTGTGGTACCGCGAAACGCCCACCGGTCGACGTCGTATGCTGGCCATTGGCATTACCATGCTTGTGACTGCGGTCGTTCTGAATCAGGCCGGCCATCTGTTGCCGGTCAAACACGCCAGCCCGACGCTGTTTTTTGACGGCGTGCATCGTGTCAGTGAGCTGACCGGCATTCCCGCTAAAGATGCGTCAAAGGACAGTTTTCCCGGCGATCATGGCATGATGCTGATGATCTTTGCGGCATTTATGTGGCGTTATTTTGGCTTTCGCCCGTTTTTAGTCGGCGTGGTAATTGTCGTTTTATTCGCTTTGCCGCGCGTGATGGCTGGCGCGCACTGGTTTACGGATATTACGGTAGGTTCGCTTTCTGTTGTTCTGGTGGGATTGAGCTGGTGGTTATTAACACCGGCAAGTGATTATCTGGTTAATTGGTTTTATCACAAATTACCGGGCAAAAATAAACCCCAAGGGTAATTAATTAGCGAGGGCGGGTTAATGATTAAATTTTAAACCGCCCTTACTTATAAAAAACTTAAAGTAACAATTAGCACGCTAACAAAAAATCACACTGAAGCCGATGATATTACTGGATTTATCCTGTCTGATGAAAGCCAGCCGCGCCGCCGCCCTCCCCGTAACCCGCACTATGCCTGGAATTAGCGTCTGTTTTCCCCTTTCATCCTGTTATTACACTTGCATTCCTGTTGATAAAGTGAACAAGTCATTTAAGTTTGATAAGTATCAAAAAAACCTATCAGAATTTGATTAAAAGCACTCGCCACGGCCTCGGGAATCGGTTAATCTCGGTCGCAGTGAGAAAGAAGTCGCGGTATTAAGCATTCTTTAACAGATAAATTGTGGTGATTTACACATTTTTATAATTAAAGCGTTGTCTTGTTCTGGCTGGCTTATTAATCTCATTCCGTTTTGTCATCTGGCTGGCGACAATCTTGTCGTAAGGACTTCGAAGGAAAACCCGAATAATGGTCAAGTCTCAACCAATACTGAGATATATCTGGCGGATAGCGCCCGCTCTGGCGCTGGCAACACTCCTCTCAGCTTGTAGCAGTACCCATAACGCAAAAATCGAGAATCATGAAGTTAACAACCAGAATGGTTTTTTACTTCAAGCGTCTCAGGATGAGTTCGAAGAGATGGTGCGTAATGTCGATGTTAAGACACGCATCATGGATCAATACGCGAGCTGGAAAGGTGTACGTTACCGTCTTGGCGGTGATACTAAACGCGGCATTGATTGTTCCGCTTTCGTACAGCGTACTTTTCGTGAACAATTTGGATTAGATCTTCCTCGTTCGACCTCCGAACAGCAGGGAACAGGGAAAGAAATCGCACGCAGCAGACTGCGCCCGGGTGACTTAGTCCTCTTCCGTGCAGGTTCCACCGGCCGTCATGTTGGTATCTATCTTGGCAACGACAACTTTGTTCATGCCTCGACCAGCAACGGCGTGATGATCTCCAGCCTTAATGAAGATTACTGGAAAAAACGTTATCGCGAAGCACGTCGGGTATTAAGTCGCAATCCGAGCTAGTGTAGAACGAACGTCCTCTCAGCCAGAGAAAAAAGAACGCTGCCTATGCAGCGTTTTTTTTTCTGAATCCAGCGAATCAACGTAAAAAATACTTGTTTATCAAAATAATAACGAGACATTACTAACTGACTCGTTATATTCTCAAACGCGAAAATGTGTGCGATTGTGCATCATTTAGTTTTGTATTTTGATCAGGGGAAGCACTTCATGCCATTGTCGCGGGCGCTGATACGCCAGGCAACTTATCCTCGTCGCATCGCGTGGAAGAGCGCGATTGTTGGTAGTTTGTTTTTCTTGTTGTTAACGTCTGTTTTGCTTATTCAGACCCAGCACCATCGCAAGCAACAACACAAGCAGTTGCTCATCGACAGCAGCACCGATTTTCAGCACAGCGTGAACGCCCTTATTTCAGATACCCTCATTCCGCTGCTTCCCTTAGTTAAGTCTGAATGCTACATCGTTAATCACGAATTAACCGCGCGTGCAGCCTTTGCGGGTGACATACGCGCCATTATCCTGGTTAAAGACGGTAATGCCTTTTGCTCCTCGGCGACGGGCAGTTTCTTTCAGCCGCTCAGCGCGCTCTCACCGCGCACCGATCCTACACGTGAAAGGGATATTCGTTTACTGCCCGGAACGCCAATGCAGCCAACAAAACCGGCGCTGGCGATCTGGATCAAACAACCTGGCACCCAGCAGTCAGGCCTGTTTGTCACGCTGAATGTCAGCCTGTCACCTTATCAACTCAAAGCGTCATCTCACCCCAAAATTACCGGTATCGCGTTACTTGCGCATAATACTGCCCTGACAAGCTGGCAGCCCACGCTGGTGCGAAATCACCTGATCCCCTCACCCCTTATGCAGACGCCAATGGACGGATTGCCGTTTCAGTTTGCACTTTATGGTTCAACCTTATCGGCGAGCGACTACCAAACGATCATGCTGATTAGCCTGTTGTTTGCGTTAATTGTCAGCGGGATGAGCTGGGTGTTACTGTCCCGGTAAAGAAATCACGATGGGCATTCGACGTGGCGAGTTTCATGTTGAATATCAGCCCATCATCACAGCAGCAGACAGGCAATCGTACGGCATTGAGGCGCTGCTTCGCTGGACGCACCCTTCAGGCGAAGCAATCTCACCCGACATTTTTATCAGTTATGCCGAAGCGCAAAACCAAATCATTCCCCTGACCCGGCACCTTTTTGAGCTGGTTGCACGTGATGCACATCTACTGCGCCACACGCTGCCGAAAGGAACCTGCATCAGTCTTAATATTTCGCCGCTGCATCTGGGTGCCTGTAGCTTTCGCGATGATGTGCTGTACTGGCAAGACAGCATGCCGCACGATCACTTTCAGTACGTTTTTGAGATTACTGAACGTGCTGTGGTGGAAAACAGTAACGCGGCCGCACTGTTTAACTGGCTTCATCAGCGCGGAATTAAAATTGCGGTAGATGATTTCGGTACCGGGCACAGTGCATTAATCTATCTTGAAAAGTATGCGTTTGATTATCTGAAGATTGACCGTGGGTTTGTTCAAAGTATTGGCACCGAAACAATTACCTCGCCCGTACTGGATACAGTCTTACAGCTGTCAAAGAAACTGAATCTGATGAGCGTGGCGGAAGGCGTTGAGACGGATGAGCAGGCAAGCTGGCTGATCAACCGTGGCGTGACACATTTGCAGAGCTATCTGTTTAGCCGCCCGCTACCGCCCGAACAGGTCAAGGCGTTCTTTCTGCGCCAGACCAGCCAGTCCATCAGCCTGTAACACCGCTGCGGTGTCAAAACGTTCAGGAGACCGCCCTCTTTATGCCGTTCCGCTATGTTGTTTTGCTGCTGTGCTGCTGGTTGACCAGCCCGCTGCACGCCAGCCCGGTGCAGGTCAGTTACACGTTTGCTCAGTTGGGCACGCCGAAGTATGCCGTGGACTTTCATCATTACGACTATGTGAACCCTGACGCGCCGAAGGGCGGCAAAATTGTTCAGGCTGTGCCCGGCACCTACGACAATTTCAACCGCTACGCATCGCGCGGCAATCCGGCGGCGGGCACCGGCACACTGTATGACAGCTTATTTACCACGTCGGATGATGAACCCGGCAGTTACTATCCGCTGATTGCCGAATCCGCCCGTCATCCCGCTGATTTTCGCTGGATGGAGATCACCCTTAACCCGCGTGCGCGATTTCACGATGGCTCTGCCATTACCGCTGAGGATGTCGCGTTTACGTTTCACACATTCATGACCGAAGGCGTGCCCCAGTTTCGTCTCTATTATCGCGGCGTGACGATGGAGGCGGTTAATCGTCTGACGGTGCGTATTACGTTACCGGCACCCGACAAAGATTTGATGCTGAGCTTACTATCGCTGCCGGTGATATCGCATACCTTCTGGCAGAATAAAAAGTTTAACGAACCGCTCAGTCAGCCTCCTCTGTCGAGCGGACCTTACCGCATCAGCCGCTGGAAGCTGGGCCAGTTTATTGAGTACAGTCGCGTGAAGGACTACTGGGCAGCTGATTTGCCGGTCAACCGCGGGCGCTTTAATTTTGACGTCATGCGTTACGACTATTACCTGGATGACAACGTGGCGTTTGAGGCGTTTAAGGCCGGTGCTTTCGACCTGCGAGAAGAGACGTCCGCGAAAAAATGGGCAACGCAGTACCGTGGCCGTCACTTTGACGATCAGCAGATTGTGAAAGAATCTATGCCCAATACCGCGTCAATTGATACGCGCTGGCTGGCGCTCAATAATCAAAAACCCCTGTTTCAGGATCGACGGGTACGCCAGGCGATGGCGCTGGCCTTTGATTTTGAATGGATGAATAAAACGCTGTTCTATCATGCTTTTAAACGTACCAGCAGCTATTTCCAGAATACAAAATATGCTGCACAGGGCCAACCTGATGCCGCACAGCAACGACTACTCACCCCTTTCCGTGCGCAGTTACCGCCGGACATCTTTACCGACGCCTGGGCACCCCCGACAACCCATGGCAGCGGTTACGATCGCACGAACCTGCTTAAAGCCATGTCCCTGCTGAACCAGGCTGGCTGGCATGTTAAAAACCAACGCCTGGTGAACGATAAGAACGGAAAACCCTTTACGGCAGAGCTGCTGTTGCCCGGTGGCACCAACAGCGAATGGGCCCTTCCCTATCAGCATAACCTTTCCCGCCTGGGGATCACCTTAACGCTGCGTCAGATTGACAGCTCTCAGTATCTGCGTCGCCTGCGCAGCGGCGACTATGATATGGTCAGCACGGTGTATCTCGCGATGCCAACGCCCTCACGTAACCTGCAGGCTAGCTGGCAGTCGGACTATATTCAGTCCTCGTGGAACCACGCCAGGGTTCAGGATCCCGTCGTTGATCACTTCGTTAAAGCGATTGTCGACCATCAGGGTGACGCCGACGCCTTGCTGCCACTGGGGCAGGCGCTGGACCGCATTTTGCTGTGGAATGCGTACATGATCCCGATGTGGTACAGCGCCGACCAGCGCCTTGCCTTTTGGAATAAATTTTCCCATCCTGCGAGGAAACCTGATTACAGTACGGGACTGGATAACTGGTGGTATGACGTCAGTAAAGCCGGCCGCCTGCCCGCTAACCGACGCTGAGGACATCCTGTGGCAATGTACTTTTTTCGCAGACTGTTACTGATCATTCCGACCTTGTGGGCCATTATCACACTCAACTTTTTCATTGTGCAGATCGCGCCCGGCGGCCCGGTTGATCAGGCGCTGGCGAACATTCAGTTTGGCCAGACCAGCGGCATGCCCGGCGCAGGCGGCGCTGACAGCAGCGGAACACGGGCCGGCCTGAACCGCTCAACGCCTGGCGATAATCAGTATCGCGGCGCACGTGGTCTGGACCCGGAAGTGATCGCCGAAATTGAAAAGCGTTACGGTTTCGACAAACCCATCGGGCAGCGCTATCTTTCGATGCTGTGGAACTACCTGCGCTTTGACTTTGGTGACAGCCTGTTTCGCAGTGCGTCTGTGTTGCAACTGATTAAAGAGAGTTTACCGGTATCCATCAGCCTCGGCCTGTGGAGCACACTGATTATCTATCTGGTGTCGATTCCGTTAGGGATAAAAAAGGCCGTGCGGAATGGTAGCCCGTTTGATATCTGGAGCAGCACGTTCATCATCATTGGCTACTCGGTGCCTGCTTTTCTGTTCGGTATTATGCTGATAGTCCTGTTTGCCGGCGGCAGCTATTTCGACTGGTTTCCCCTGCGCGGGCTGACCTCGCCGCAGTTTGCCACCCTGCCCTGGTACGGCAAGGTGGGGGATTATCTCTGGCATATTGCGCTTCCGGTGCTGGCTACGGTCATTGGCGGTTTTGCTACTTTAACCATGCTGACCAAAAATGCGTTTCTTGATGAGATTCGCAAACATTACGTCGTCACCGCCCGGGCTAAGGGGGTTTCCGAGCGCCGTATCCTGTACCACCACGTGTTCCGCAATGCGATGCTGCTGGTGATAGCCAGCTTCCCCGCCACCTTTATTAGTATGTTTTTTACCAGCTCGGTCCTGATTGAGGTGATGTTCTCGCTGAATGGTTTAGGTCTGCTGGGATTTGATGCCACCGTCCAGCGGGATTATCCGGTGATGTTTGGTACCCTGTATATTTTCACCCTGATTGGGTTGCTGATGAATATCCTGAGTGATTTGACCTACACGCTGGTTGATCCTCGTATCGATTTTGAGAGGCGATAATGCAGATTTCGCGTTTAAACCAGCAACGCTGGCAGCGCTTCCGGCATCATCGACGCGGCTACTGGTCGCTGTGGATTTTTCTGTTTATCTTTGTTCTTTCCCTGTGTGCCGAGCTGGTTGCCAACGACAAGCCGCTGCTGGTGCACTATCAGCACCGCTGGTACGCGCCCCTGTTTTTTAACTACAGCGAAACTGACTTCGGCGGCGACTTTGCGACGGCAGCCGATTATCAGGATCCCTGGCTGCAACAGCGGCTGGAAAAAGCGGGTTGGGCGCTCTGGGCACCCATTCGCTTTGGAGCCAATACCCTCAATTTTGCGTCACAGGTGCCTTTCCCTTCACCTCCCTCGCGACAAAACTGGCTGGGTACTGACGCCAACGGTGGCGACGTGCTGGCGCGGTTGCTGTACGGTCTGCGTATTTCGCTTCTGTTCGGTCTGCTGCTTACGCTGTTTTCCAGCGTCATCGGTATCGTCATTGGCGCAATACAGGGCTACTTTGGCGGCAGAACAGATCTGATAGGACAACGACTTACAGAAGTCTGGTCCGGTATGCCTTCGCTGTTTTTACTGATTCTGCTGTCCAGCGTGGTTCAGCCCAGCTTCTGGTGGCTGCTGCTGGTGACCGTGCTGTTTGGCTGGATGAGCCTGGTCAGCGTGGTCCGAGCCGAATTTTTGCGTACCCGCAACTTTGACTATATTCGCGCGGCGCAGGCGCTGGGCGTCAACGCCGCACGCATCATGCTGCGGCATATGCTGCCGAATGCGATGGTCGCTACGCTGACCTTTCTGCCTTTTATTCTGTGCGGTTCGATTACCACGCTGACGTCCCTCGATTTTCTAGGTTTTGGCTTGCCCATCGGTTCGCCTTCGCTGGGTGAACTGCTGCTGCAGGGAAAAAATAATTTGCAGGCACCGTGGCTGGGTTTATCTGGCTTTTTTACGCTGGCGATACTGCTGTCGCTGCTGATTTTCATTGGTGAAGCCGTACGCGACGCCTTCGATCCCAGTAAAGGAGTCTGAATGGACGCGCCACTGCTTGCCGTTAATCACCTTTCCATCGCCTTTCGTCAGGGCAAACAGCTGCATCAGGTCGTGAAGGATGTTTCACTGTGCGTTGAGGCGGGAGAAACGCTGGCGCTGGTAGGCGAATCCGGCTCGGGAAAAAGCGTCACGGCCCTGTCTGTCATGCGGCTCCTGCATGAGGCCGCCGTCGTCTATCCGCAGGGAGAGATTCTGTTCGCCGGTGAGAACCTGTTAACGGCATCAGAGCAGCGCCTTCGCGGACTGCGTGGCAATCAAATGGCGATGATTTTTCAGGAACCCATGGTTTCTCTCAATCCGCTGCACAGCATCGAAAAACAGCTGTACGAAGTTCTGTCTTTGCATCACGGGCTGCGGCGGGAAGCGGCACGGGCAGAGATTATTCGCTGTCTGGATCGCGTCGGTATTCGCCAGCCCGCCTCGCGACTCAATGATTTTCCGCACCAGCTCTCCGGCGGTGAACGCCAGCGCGTCATGATCGCCATGGCGCTGCTCACACAACCGAAGCTGTTGATTGCCGATGAACCGACGACCGCACTGGATGTCACGGTACAGGCGCAAATCCTTACCCTGCTGCGTGAACTGCAACAGGAACTGAATATGGGGATGCTGTTTATTACGCATAACCTGAACATCGTTCGTCAGCTGGCGGATAACGTGAGCGTCATGCGCGCCGGTCAGGTGGTGGAGCACAACCGCAGCGCGGTTCTGCTTCGTCAGCCGCAGCACGCTTACACTCAGCAACTCCTTGCGGCCAACCCGGAAGGCCGCGCCGTGCCGCTCGCGGCCGAATCTCCTGTGATGCTGAACGTGGCGCATTTGCGCGTCACTTTCCCCCTGCATCAGGGGCTGTTTAAGCGTAAAACGGGCGAAAAGATTGCCGTCAACTCGATCAGTTTTCGCCTGAAACGCGGGGAAAGCCTGGGGCTGGTGGGCGAATCCGGTTCGGGGAAAAGCACCACCGGGCTGGCCCTGCTGCGACTGATAGCCGCTCAGGGCGAAGTCTGGTTTGATCATCAGCCGCTGCATCAATTGTCACGTAAACAGCTGTTGCCGCTTCGCCGCCGTATTCAGGTAGTGTTTCAGGATCCTAACTCTGCGCTTAATCCGCGCATGACCGTCCTGCAGATTATCGCCGAAGGGCTGGCGGTGCATTTTCCGCAGTTGAGTGCGGCACAGCAGGAAGAGCGGGTTATCGCGGTGATGGCAGAAGTCGGGCTGGACACGGAGAGCCGCCATCGTTATCCGGCAGAGTTTTCGGGCGGACAGCGGCAGCGAATCGCCATTGCACGCGCACTGATTCTGGAGCCTGAACTACTGGTGCTGGATGAACCCACATCATCGCTGGATCGCTCGGTCCAAAAACAGATTCTGGATCTGCTGCGTGGGCTGCAACAGCAACGTCAGCTCAGCTATGTGTTTATCAGCCACGATCTGGAAGTAGTTCGCTCGCTCTGCCATCAGCTGATCGTCCTGCGACAGGGAGAGGTGGTGGAACAAGGTGACTGTGAAACGTTATTCGCCGCCCCACAGCAAGCCTATACTCGCGAACTGCTCAGGTCAGTGGCGCTCAGCGACCAATAAAGGTCTCCGCAATCGCAACGCCCTGGTTTTTCAGACAGCAGTTAGTGGCGCTTTCATCACAACGGCGGATAAAAAGACAGGGTTGCCCTTCGCACTCGGCAATTTTGCCATCGACCTGAATGGCGGTCAGCATGTCTTTCAGTTCATGCAAAATCTCCCAGGCGGGCACGCCATCATGGCTTATCAGACGAAGCGCGATAACATCGTGCTCTTCTGAATCCGTATCGTCAGTCTCAATCACGCTATGACGATCGCTCAACCAGCGAAACCGCTGGGGTAAACGATGCACCACCGAAAGTTGCAACATAGTGATCAGTATCTCCAGAGAATGCAGCCAATTCACCACCAACGGTATCAGCATCGCGCGCCGAACCTGTCATGCGCGTTATCAGCCAAATTGCGAGTTGAATCTCATTTTGGGCTATATGTACCGCGTTTAATGATAACTAACAATCATTTTAGACCCAATGTGATTACTTTATTTGCTATTTTTTTTCACAAATAAGAAACATTATTGTCTTTGCAGGTCAGGACAGGCGACAGCGAAGGCTGCCGCCTGCTTAGCGGGCGGCAGAATGCGGACGTGACGCGTAGAGAAAGAGCGCAACGGAGAGCGTTGCACAGAGCGCAATGGTGCCCACCATAGGCCAGGCACTGTTAAAGCTGAACAGGGAGAGCAGCGCACCGGCCAGTGCGCCTACGCCGAAACGTAGCGTGCCCGCCAGTGAAGACGCCGTACCGGCCATGTGCGGAAATTCATCCAGAATTACCGCCATGGCATTTGATGACACCATGGACACACAGCCGATAAACATGGCGATACCGAAGACCAGCGGCAAGAACCCCAGATCAAACGCGCTGACCACCAGCAACCAGATGCCCATCGCAAACTGCACCAGTAACCCAAAACGGAACAGGGTGACAGGGCCAAAACGGCGCACCGCGCGGCTGTTAATCAGGGTCATGATGAACAAAAACACGATATTCAGGCCAAAATAATAGCCAAAGCTTTGCGGCGAAATATGATTGAGCTCGATGTAAACAAACGGGCCCGCATTGAGAAAGGTAAACAGTCCCGCAAAGGAGAACCCGCTCGACAGCATATAGCTGAACGCCCGTTTATGGCGAAATAAAGCCACAAAATTCCCTAGCGTCGTGCGCAGATGAAAACGCTGGCGCTGCGCAGGCTTCAGCGTTTCCCGAATCTGGGTCGCGACCAGAACGGTGGTAATCAGCGCGGCTATCGAGAGTGTCCAGAAAATGGCGTGCCAGCTCCAGAGCAACAGCAGCCAGCCACCGATAATGGGGGCCAGCAGTGGCGCAATGGTGGTGATTAACATCACGAAGGACATCATGCGCGAAAACTCCTCTTTCGAGTAGCTGTCGCGCATCAGGGCATTAATCACGACACTGGCAGCCGCAGCGGACAGGCCGTGCAAAAAACGCATCGCGATAAGCTGTTCTATTGACTGAGAAAGCGCGCAGGCTGCCGCCGCACAGGCAAATATCAGGGTGCCCAGCGTTATCACCGGTTTGCGACCATAGCTGTCGGCCAGCGGACCGTAGATCAACTGCCCAATGGCAAAGCCCAGAATATAAAGATTGAGCGTCATCTGTACGCTGCCTGCGGATACCGCAAACTGACGCGCAATTTGTGGCATGGCAGGCAGATACATATCTATCGACAATGGCATCAACATCGCTAACAGGCCGAGAATGATCACCAACCCCATTGGCGAATTTTTTTCCTTGCGCACCGGCTTTCTCGCTATTTCTGTTCCAGTTCGTCAGGCAAGCCAATGCTGGCTATCTCTTCTTCTGTTAACGGGCGGTATTCTCCCGGTTCCAGGTCCTCGTCCAGGACGATGGCGCCAATGCGCTCACGGTGTAACTCCACCACCCGATTCCCCACGGCGGCGAACATGCGTTTGACCTGGTGATAGCGCCCTTCGCTGATCGTCAGCAGGACTTCCGTCGGTGTGATGATCTCAAGCTGTGCGGGTTTGGTCAGGCTCTTTTCGTTATGCAGTTGTACACCTGCGCTGAACTGCGCAGCGGTATCGTCGCTTACCGGCGCTTCAAGCGTCACACGGTAGGTTTTCTCACAATGGTGACGCGGTGAAGTGATACGGTGCGACCACTGTCCGTCGTCCGTCAGCAGCACTAATCCGGTCGTATCAATATCCAACCGGCCTGCGGCGTGCAGTTTGAATGCCATCGGTTCTTCGATGAAATAGACGATGGTAGGATGATCGGGATCGTCCGTGGAGCAGACATAGCCCTGCGGTTTATTCAGCATGAAATAGCGCGGCCCGGTCTGCATCCGAAGCACGTTGCCGTCATACTCGACCTCGTGATCGGGCTGGAGTTTGAATGCGGTATCGCGCACCACCTCACCATTAACGGTGACACGTTGACCACGGATTTCGCGTCCGGCGATAGCACGGCTGATTTCCAGTTGCTGAGAAATGAATTTGTCGAGTCGCATGAATGTGTTTTGCCTGTTACTGCGGAGGGAAACTAAAACGGCGTTATTAACCGTTGAAAAAGTCTGGGAAGTATAGCCTGAACGGCGTCTCTCTGACAGCGCGTTTATAGACGATTCGTGGCATAATTGCAGCAGGTTTTCCAAAAGTGAGCAGCATGTCTTTTACTTTACGTCCCTATCAACAGGAAGCGGTGGATGCCACCGTCGCCCACTTCCGTCGTCATCATGAACCTGCAGTGATAGTGCTGCCCACCGGGGCAGGAAAAAGCCTGGTGATCGCGGAACTGGCACGCCTGGCCCGCGGCCGGGTGCTGGTGCTGGCGCATGTCAAAGAGCTGGTGGCGCAAAATCACAGCAAATATCAGGCTTACGGCCTGGAGGCTGATATCTTTGCGGCAGGCTTACAGCGTAAAGAGAGTCAGCGAAAAGTCGTGTTTGGCAGCGTGCAGTCCGTTGCGCGAAACCTCAGCCTGTTTGACAGCGCCTTTTCGCTGGTGATCGTGGATGAGTGTCACCGCATTGGTGACGACAAAGAGAGCCAGTATCAACAGATTTTTACGCATCTGCGTCAGCACAATCCCAACCTGCGTTTACTGGGCTTAACGGCCACACCGTTCCGTCTGGGCAAGGGCTGGATCTACCGTTTTCATTATCACGGAATGGTGCGTGGCGACGAAAAAGCCCTGTTCCGCGACTGCATCTATGAACTGCCCCTGCGCTATATGATTAAGCACCAGTTTCTGGTGCCCCCTGAACGGCTGGATATGCCGGTCGTGCAGTATGATTTCAGCCGCCTGACCGCGCAGGCGAATGGCCTGTTTAGCGAAGCCGATCTGAACCGGGAACTTAAACAGCAGCAGCGTATTACCCCACAGATCATTCGTCAGATTGTGGAATTTGCCGACGATCGCCAGGGCGTGATGATTTTTGCTTCCACGGTCGAACACGCACGGGAAATTCTGAGCCTGCTGCCGGAAAACAGCGCGCTGGTCTCGGCGGAAACCCATGCCAAAGACCGCGATGCCCTGATCGCCGCCTTTAAAGCCCAGCAGCTTAAATTTCTGGTGAACGTCGCCGTGTTAACGACCGGCTTCGATGCGCCGCATGTGGACCTGATTGCCATCCTGCGACCCACGGAATCGGTCAGCCTGTATCAACAGATTGTCGGGCGTGGTCTGCGCTTGTCTCCCGGCAAGAAGGACTGCCTGATTCTGGACTATGCCGGTAATCCCCACGATTTGTTTACGCCTGAAGTGGGGACGCCAAAAGGGAAAAGCGACAATGAGCCCGTGCAGGTGTTTTGCCCTGCCTGCGGTTTCGCCAACACCTTCTGGGGCAAAGCCACAAGCGATGGCATGGTGATTGAGCACTTCGGCCGGCGATGCCAGGGCGTTTTAGAGGACGACGAGGGCGAGCGTGAACAGTGCGACTACCGTTTCCGCTTTAAAAACTGCCCGGAGTGCAACGCAGAGAACGACATTGCCGCGCGTCGCTGCCGCGAATGCGACAAGATTCTGGTCGATCCTGACGATATGCTCAAAGCCGCCCTGAAACTGAAAGATGCCCGGGTTCTGCGCTGCGGTGGCATGACTCTGGAACAGGGCCGCGATGAAAAAGGCGAATGGCTCAACGCCACCTACTTTGATGAAGACGGCACCAGCGTCAGCGAGCGCTTTCGCCTGCAAACCCCTGCACAACGCAAAGCCTTCGAACAGCTCTTTATGCGCCCGCACCAGCGCGCACCCGGCGTGCCGCTGGGCTGGCAAACCGCCGCCGATGTGCTGGCCTTACAGCCGCTGCTGCGTCATCCCGATTTTGTTGTGGCGCGCGCCAAAGGCCGCTTCTGGCAGATTCGCGAGAAGCTGTTTGACTATCAGGGCCGTTTCCGCCGGGCCAATGAACTCCGCTAGGTCGTATTAGCGTTTGCCCCGGTGGGGGATTACGGCTATAATGCCGCCCGCTTTTGCATGTGCATCAGCGGTGTTGAATAACCCTTCTGTTACTGGGTCGCCTGTAGCAGAAATTATAAAGAGACGTATTAATGTTCACTATCAATGCAGTAGAACGTAAAGAGCAGGGTAAGGGTGCGAGCCGCCGCCTGCGCGCAGCAAACCGTTTCCCGGCCATCATCTATGGTGGTTCAGAAGCGGCTGTTTCTATCGACCTTGACCACGACCAGGTAATGAACCTGCAAGCGAAGCCAGGCTTCTACGAAGAAGTTCTGACGCTGGTTGTTGATGGTAAAGAAACCAAAGTTAAAGTGCAGGCTGTTCAGCGTCACCCGTTCAAGCCAAAACTGCACCACATCGACTTCGTTCGCGCTTAATCGCCGGGTGAGTTGAAAGTAGAAGGGCCGGTTGCGAAACCGGCCCTTTTATTTTGTCTGCGGTCAGCCGGAACGCCGTGTCCGGCTCGCCATTATTTACTGCTGGTACGACGCTGTAGCTGTTCGCGCAGGTTGGGCGGCGTGCCCTTGATGGTCAGGGTATCCGTCACCGGGTCCCAGAAAATGCGCTCGCCAAGCAGCATGGCATCAAAATTTAGCGTCAGCCCCCCGCCGCTCCCGGCAAATTTGGTTAACTGACGTAAGGTGCTGCGGTCGGCCGGGAAATGTTCTTCCAGTTCATAGCCCTGCTCCTGGGTAAACGCTTCAAACGTTTTATCCCCCAGCGGTGGCAGTTCGCCAGACAGCGCCTTCAGCGCAATCTCTTCGCCTGCCTGAAGTTGCTCATTACAGTAGCTGTAAACCTGCTGGCGATAATTTTGCCGCTCATTTTTATCCAGATTCGACTCGTCACAGTAATCATCTACCGCCTGTAACAGGCCACGGTTTTGTGCTTTGGTATCCAGGCCGACTTCCGCGCCCAGGAAATCCATAAAGAAATCGGCCACTTTGCGCCCGACCCGGCCGCGCAAAAAAGTCAGGTAACGGGTGGATTCCGGATTGGTTTCCCATTCGATGAGATCGATACGTGCCACGATATCCGCATGATTGATATCCAGATAGTGTGTGCTACTGATATCCATTTGTTCGTTGACGCGCATACTGGACTGGCTGTTCAATATCGCCACCAGTAAATACTCTACCGCCAGGTAACGATACTGAATAAACAGCACCACGCCGCCTTCTGCAAAGGGATACTTTGCCAGTTCATCACGCAGGCGTCCGGTCGCCGCCCGGCTAAAGGCGAGGAAATCATCATGTCCTTTGCGGCAGTTACGCAGCGCCTCGGCCAGTTCGCTTTCCGCATTAAACAGCCCGTAAGCTTTACTCTTCGCACTGTAAACACGGTGCAACTCTTCCGCCATTGCTTCGACCGTGCTGGTGGCCGGCAGTAACGAATCACGCAACACCAGCTCTAGCTGATTTTCATCACGTTTAATTAACTGATGCAAGGCAATCTGGTCGATATCCAGACTCATGGTAAACTCCTCCTGGTAGCACAGGCGCGTATTCAAACACCGCCAGCAGCAGCTTTCAACTCTCTGCATAATTCAGACCGGATGCTTTCGATAAATTTGCGGAAAAAAGTGCGTTGTTCCGGTACTATATCGCCTTTTGAGACGAGATAAGTTTTCGCTATGCCACAATCATCCCGTTACAGCGACCAACGCGTTGAACAACTCCTCGCGGAAATGGCGCAGGTTTTGCAAAAAGACCAGGCTCCCACCGATCTCTCCCTGATGGTTCTGGGGAACATGGTAACCAACCTGATTAACAGCGATGTTGCGCCTGCGCAACGCCGCGCTCTGGCTCGTTCTTTTGCTGATGCGCTACAGGCGTCGGTAGACGACAGTACTCATTAATTTGCCGGTCTGACGTAAAACTATGGTAACCAACCGACAGCGCTACCGCGAAAAAGTTTCTCAGATGATTAGCTGGGGACACTGGTTTGCTCTGTTTAATATCTTTTTCGCGCTCATTTTGGGTAGCCGCTATTTGTTGGTTGCCGACTGGCCTGCCTCCCTGGCGGGACGTATCTATGCGTACAGCAGTTGGATTGGCCACTTCAGCTTTATTGTCTTTGCCGCCTATTTACTGATTATTTTTCCGCTGACGTTCGTCGTTATGTCGCAACGTCTGATGCGGGTCCTGTCGTCGGTGGTGGCCACGGCAGGGCTGACACTGCTGATGGTCGACAGCGCGGTATTTAACCGTTTCCATCTTCACCTTAATCCGGTGGTATGGGAACTGGTGATCAATCCTGATCAAAGTGAGATGGCGCGCGACTGGCAGTTGATGTTTATCGGCGTGCCGCTGATTTTTCTGGTGGAGATTTTGTTTGCCACCTGGAGCTGGAAGAAGCTACGTAGCCTGAACCGCCGCTCTTTTGGTAAACCGCTGGCGGCCCTGTTTATCTGCGCCTTCTTTGCCAGCCACCTGATGTATATCTGGGCGGATGCCAACTTCTACCGCCCTATTACTATGCAACGCGCCAATCTGCCGCTCTCCTACCCGATGACCGCGCGACGTTTCCTGGAGCGCCACGGCTTACTGGATGCGCAGGAATATCAACGCCGCCTGGTACAGCAAGGCAATCCCGAAGCGGCGGCCGTGCAGTATCCGCTGAGCGATATCACCTTTGCGGATAAAGGTACGCGCGATAACCTGTTAGTGATCACGGTGGATGGCCTGAACAGCGCCAACACCGACACGGCGCTGCCCGCGCTAGGCGTGTTTGCCCGTCAGAACGTGCGTTTCACGCAGCACTTCAGCGCAGGCGATAACGCTGAAAGAGGGCTGTTTGGCCTGTTCTACGGTATTTCACCCAGCTATATGAACGGCGTGCTGGCGCAACGTACGCCTTCTGCCCTGCTGACGGCGCTGAGTACGCAGGGCTATCAGTTTGGTTTGTTCTCTTCTGACGGCTTCAACCAGCCGTTGTACCGTCAGGCGCTGTTGTCAGATTACTCGCTGCCTGCCAGCGGCGATCAGCCCAATGCCAGCACCGTATCGCAATGGCAAAACTGGCTGAGCACGCAAAAAGTTGACGGCACGCCATGGTTCTCCTGGCTGGCCCTGAACGGACCGGATATCAGCGGCAACAATGACAAAACCCGCCAGCGCAGCTATCTGCGCCAGGCACCGGCACTAAATGAACAGATTCAGGCGATCCTCACCACGCTACAGCAGCGTGATTTGCTGAAAAACACCGTGGTCGTGATTACTGCACAGCACGGTATCGCGCTGGAGGGCGATCCGGATAACGAGGGAAATCGCCAAAACCTGCAGGTGCCGCTGGTGATTCACTGGCCGGACACGCCCGCACAGACGGTGACGCGCCTTTCCGATCATCAGGACGTGATGGTGACGCTGATGCAGCGCTTGCTGCATGTGCGAACGAATCCGGTGAATTATGCGCAGGGTGAAGATCTGTTTGCGGCACAGCGCCGTCATGACTGGGTGACCAGTAGCGAAGACAATAAGCTGGTCATCACCACGCCGAAAGTCACGCTGGTGCTCAACAATAACGGTAGCTATCGCGCCTACGACGCAGACGGCAATACGTTGAAGGATCATAAACCCGAGCTGGCGCTGTTGTTGCAGGTGCTCACAGAAGAGAAGCGTTTTATCGCTAACTGATTAATAATAAGGCAGTTAGACGTTGGAACGCTTGCATTCGTGCTGATAATCAGTAGACTAGCCCTCTAAAGTTCGGCACGTAGCGCAGCCTGGTAGCGCACTGTCATGGGGTGTCAGGGGTCGGAGGTTCAAATCCTCTCGTGCCGACCAAATCATTATTTTGGATGTATCGGATACATACGAAAACCCCACAGAAACCCGCATTCTCACTGAGTTTGCGGGTTTTTTGTTGTCTGTAGGTATCGGTATTGACCGTTTACAACCGGAATTTTTAGCTATACCGTTAGCTATATGACTACCGTATAGCTAAAGGCCGTATAACTATGGCGCGTATAACTACCCCGCTAACCAATACCGAGATTAAGGCGGCGAAGCCTGCCGACAAAGAGTACACGCTACAGGATGGCGCTGGCCTGTACCTGCTAATCAAACCCAGCGGCTCCAAAATCTGGCGATTCTCTTACTACCGCCCCACCGATAAAAAGCGTGCGCTGGTGAGCTTCGGATCGCTGGATGCCCTTTCCCTTGCCGATGCCCAGAAAAGACGAGACGAGTACCGCGCATTAATCGCACAAGGCATCGACCCACAAATCCACCAGCAGCAAAAGCGCGAAGCCGAAGAGCTACGCCGGGGGAATACCTTCCAGAAGGTAGCCGCTGACTGGTATGAGATGAAGAAGAGCCAGAACCTTGCCGCCAACACCATCAAGGACATCTGGCGATCGCTAGAAAAATATGTGCTCCCGGACATCGGTAACACCCCTATCAACGAGCTGACGGCGCGTAAATTCGTCACCATTCTGGAGCCCATCAAAGCGCGGGGCAATCTGGAAACGCTCAAACGCGTGTTACAGCGCATCAATGAGATTATGGATTTTGCGGCCAATAGTGGCCTGATAGAAATCAACACCGCCGCGAACGTCCGTAAAGCCTTCCCTACTCCGGTCAAAAAGCATATGCCGACTATCCGGCCAGAGCAGCTTCCCGAACTCATGCAGACTCTATCCATTGCCAGCATCGAACGGCACACCCGCCTGTTAATTGAATGGCAGCTACTGACCGTAACGCGTCCGGTTGAGTCTGCCGAAGCCCGATGGGAAGAAATTAACCTAGCGGATAACACCTGGACGATTCCCGCGGGCCGCATGAAGATGCGCCGGGATCATATCATCCCGCTATGCGAGCAGGCGTTGGCCGTTCTGGAAGCAATGAAACCTATCAGCGCCCACCGCGAATATGTATTCCCCAGCTTTAAGAAGCCAACCCTACCGATGAGTAGCCAGAGCGCTAATGCGGCTCTTCGCCGCATGGGTTATCAAGGTGTACTGGTGTCTCATGGTCTGCGTGCCATTTTCAGTACCGCAGCCAATGAGGAAGGATTCGAGCCGGATGTGATAGAAGCCGCCCTCGCCCACGTAGACACCAACGAAGTACGCCGGGCGTACAACCGCAGCAATTATCTTGAAAAGCGTATCGTACTCATGCGCTGGTGGGGAGAATTTGTTGAGAGCGCGGCTACGGGCATAACTCTGGCAGCAGGAAAGCGCGGGATTTGTGTTGTGTAGCTGTTAACATGTAATTTTATACAGTACACCGATGCACTCACAATGAAAACACTCTATCATGCATAAAACAGTAGCAAACCGACAATAGCAGAACAGGCCACGTCTAGGGTAGCTCCCGAACCCTCGTACACCTCTACGGGCTGGCGTGGCCTCCATTACAGAGGGCGTGAGGTGACGTAATGATTGATATACCACGGCATATCAGAAGGCTTCGAATCGTAAGCGTAGAACAACTAGCTTTAGTCATGGCTGGATTATTCGATTGCGACGACATAGAAACGGCTCGTAACGGTAACCATATTGGCTGGCGTGAAGCTGAAACGTTTAAAGAAACTATTATTCAGGCTATAAAGGGCTTTGTTGAATAATAGGTAATCATTCTGTTTTGTCTGCACTGTTTTGGTAGAAAACGCTGATGCCAGACAGAACACCGTCATACGCAAGCATGTAATGCATTGATTTTATGTTATCTGAAACAACCGTTTTCATAGTACCACAGCATAAAATCCATTTATTCAACAAAGCCGCTATAAAGCTAAATGAAATAAAGCCGCTACGAGTTTTCGTATATGACCATCGTTATAGTTCATCACCTGATGATTGTATGCTCGGTGATATTGAAAATTTGTCTATAAATTCAAATGTAGTCAGTGCAGACTTTCTTTCCAATGATGCCTGGGAGTGGGCTGAGAAAGAACTTTCGGAAGAACTATTAATTCCAGAAAGCAAACCAGTATTATTAAATCCAGATATCTTTAATGGAAAAGACACTGCCATGATGATTATTGCCGGACTCTCTATCGCATTAGGAAAATCAAGTGACAACTTCAAACGTGGCGGAAAAATAAATCAATCAGCGATAATCAGAGCTGCTGAATCTGCAATAAATGAATATGGGAATGGGGTCGAGGTAACTGACAGAGCAATCAGGGACTGGATTCGCCCTGCAATTGAACAATACGCGACAAGGTTACCTGACTGACACTTAAAAAATCTATTCGCCCTTAGATATGGACTTCAAAAAGGGCGTAGCTTAACTTCACAAATGGTTTTCACACCTTCAAAAAGTTCACATTGCTAACTTCAAACTATTTTTACACACTTCAACAATATATTAATTTCTCATGCTCAAATATCGGTGTAGTTCGGTAATAACCAGTTATCAATGGAGATAAAATGAACCACACTGAAAGAAAGATCCTGCTAAAAACAGAAGTTAAGAAAATAATTCGCGTAAAATCTGATAGCGCATTTCAAGAAATGATTAACGCAGGAGAATTCCCGCGTGGATTTCGAATTGGCCTGCGTCGGGTTGGCTGGTTTGAAGATGAGGTAAACACTTGGCTTAATGAACGTATTATTGAGTCTCGGGGAAACGCAGCCTGATGGTATGGAACAGAATCCACATTCAGTAAATTAAACGCAGGATATAGCCATGAAAAAGAAATTTCCCCTTTCTGGGCCGGGCCTCATTCACCCCGGATTTAGCCTAAATAACTGATCCTAATACCGCTACACTTTAGCCAGCCCATGTTTTCCCCCGGGGAATGGGCTGACGGTATTCATAAAGTGATGGACCTTTTTCAACAGTTGCCACATTGAACTGCACTGGTGATTTCGGGTTATTGTCTCATGAAGCGCCTGCCACAACCGTTCGACAT
>NZ_VZPF01000058.1 GCF_008801695.1 Pantoea stewartii subsp. stewartii | reverse complement strand
GACGTGGTTGCGTTACGTCATCGGTCATATACAGGACTGGCCGGTGAACCGGGTCCGCGATCTGCTGCCATGGAAGGTCGAGCTTCCCTCTGCCTGAACGTCAATACGGTCTGAATGCGACGCTTACAAACGGCCGTTATCGCTTGTAAGAAAAGAATCTCTGCTAAAAAAAGCCAGCCGGGAATCTTTATTTTATTTCGACTGAGTGAGTCAGCGTGTTATTTCATTGCGATAACAACGTTTCGTTGTCCGGCAAAATAAATGCAATAAAACCGTAGCGACAAAATGGCCTGAGTCGGACGCAAAGCGGGCTGAAAAATCACTTTGTTTTTTAATCTGACGAATGCTAATTTTTATTTGTCTTACACGAAGGGGCCCCGGCATGAAAAACCTGATTGCTGAGTTGCTAATCACCCTGGCAGAAAAAGAAGAGGCGTCAAAAGAGCAGGTTGCACAGATCGAAGCGCTGGAAATCGTGGTTACCGCGATGCTGCGTTTGCTTCCACCCGAGCAGCATCACGCTATCGTCAGCAGTATTGAAACCGCCATGATGAATGCCGATGTAGATCATAATGATAAAAATACGGTCCTGCTAAAACGTTATGTCACGCGCTTACTTAATCGTCCGCGTATCTGAAAAGTGCCACCGACAATTCAGATTGGCGATCTCTGCCTTATTCCCTGATAAACGTATTCCGTATAGCGTGTAACGTGCCAGAATTAATCTGTTTTCATCAAGAGGGAGTGAATACAATGAAACGCGGTTTAATGACGCTAGTGTTAGCAGGCTTACTGGTGGGCGGCAGCGCCAGTGCGGCTGAAAAAACGCCACAACAGCAAAAAATGGCCATGTGTAATGAACATGCCACGTCACAAGCGTTGAAAGGCGATGTGCGAAAGAAATTTATGAGCGATTGCCTGAAAAAGGACAGTAAGGTCGCCGACATGTCGCCGCAGCAGGTAAAAATGAAAACCTGTAATCTGCAGGCCGGTGATAAAAAGCTGACGGGGGAAGCACGCAAAACCTTCATGAGTCAGTGTCTGAAGAAAAGTTAACGTTCGGTCGGCCATTTCGGTGGCCGCTTTAGTTTTCTCCTGCCTGCGCTGTCACATCCTCACGTATTTTTAATTTCCGCTTAAACAAACAGTTAGCAAAAAATCCTGACGTTAAAACCGGAGTCTGGCCGATCCTTTGCCACACTTACTGTTTACAGGCATTTGCGCAGAAGCCCTGTTGATCTGCGCGTTCAGCCGTGACAGTCGGAGAAGGAGCTATGTCGTGAACTATCAATTTGTGGTCGCTCTGAAGGATTTACCGCACCGCCAGCCGGTTAAAAAAAAGCTCGGGGAAACAGAGCTGCTGTTAATTCGTGATGGCGACAACGTACACGCTTACCAGGCGAAGTGTCCCCATGCCGGCGCACCCCTTGAGCAGGGTGCCATTTGTGAAAACCGGCTGATCTGTCCCTGGCATAAAGCCACTTTTGAACTGGACAGTGGCAAAATGTGTGAGCCGCTCGCGCTGGCCGATCTCAAACAGTATCCCGTGCGCATTGAAAACGAGGCGGTTCTGGTGAATCCCAAAGCCATGTCGCCTGCGACTGCGATAGGCAGTGGAGCCGCTGCGCCGGTCTTTGTCGTGCTGGGTGGTGGCGCAGCCGGGAGTGCGGCGCTATGGCGGTTACGTCACGAGGGGTTTAAAGGGCGGCTGATCCTGATTGAGCAGGAGCCTGATGCACCCTATGATCGCACGGCGTTAACCAAATTTGTCCCCTCGGGCAAAATGGACATCGATGAGGTGCCCTCACTGCTGGGTGAGGACATCATGGCGCACGTAGAACGCCTGCAAAAGCGCGTGGAGCGGATTGATAACCATCAGCACCGGATAATATTTGCTGACGGTACGACGCTGCAATTCGATAAGCTCCTGATTGCCACAGGTGGCGCGCCCGTCAAACCTGCGCTGGCCGGGCGCAATCTTGCTGGCGTTCATATCCTGCGCAGTAAACAGCACACCGCAGACTTACTGCAGGCGGTCGATGACACTCAACAGATTGTCATTATCGGCAACAGCTTTATCGGCATGGAACTGGCCTCCTCACTGCGTAATCGCGACATTGATGTCACCGTCATTGCGCGTCATCCGCTGCCGTTTGCGAAACAGTTTGGCGAAGCCGTGGGTCGCTATTTTTATCAGCTCCACCAGGCGAACGGCGTAAAGTTTATCGAAGGCGAGATCGATGCCCTGCTGGGCGAAGACCATGTTAACGCGGTACGACTAAAAACGGGCAAGCATATTGCCGCCGATGTGGTGCTGTTTGCGACCGGCGTTAAACCCGCCACACACTTTATTCATGATTTGCCGCTGCTGGAGGATGGCAGCCTGCAAACGGACGAACAACTCCGGGTGGCCGAGAATGTCTGGGTGGCAGGCGATATCGCCACGTATCCTTCTCCCCAGGGGCCGTTGCGAATCGAACACTTTCGTGTTGCCGAACAACAAGGACAGACAGCGGCCATCAATATGCTGGGCAATATCCGTCACTTTGATCGGGTGCCGTTTTTCTGGACCGCGCACTACGGTACGCGCTATGAATATCTTGGCCATGCGGCGGACTGGGATGACTACCAGTCGGTGGGCTCGCTGGAAGAAAAGGAATTCATGGCGTTTTATGGCAAAGAAGGGCAACTGGCGGCGGTTTTCTCCTGTGGCCTTTACACTCTGACCGCCGCGCTGGTTGACAACATGCAGCAACCCATGACGGTGAAGCAGGCGCTGGCGCTTTATCAGGACTACCGTTCCGCTGGCTAGTGGGGAGGCGCCTGGCAACGCGCACTGCCGTTGCCAGACGCCGCGGGTTAACTGCGGCTCAGCTTCTCTGATTTCGCCATGCACTGCTGCATCGCCTCAATCACGGCGGAGCGAAAACCTTTTTCTTCCAGAACTTTGACCGCTTCTATCGTGGTGCCGCCCGGCGAGCAGACCATATCTTTTAACTCGCCCGGGTGTTTGCCGGTCTCCAGTACCATCTGTGCCGAACCTTTTACGGCCTGTGCCGCAAACTGGTAGGCCTGCGCCCGCGGCATGCCACCTGCCACCGCAGCATCAGCCATGGCTTCAATGAACATAAACACGTAAGCCGGTGCCGAACCACTCACGCCTACCACGGAATGAATCAGGTATTCATCCACTACCGCGGCCTGGCCAAAGCTTTTAAACATTGCAACGACCTCATCGAGTTCGCTCTGTTCAACCAGCGCATTGGGCGTGACCGAGGTCATCCCTTCTCCCACCAGAGACGGGGTATTCGGCATGGCCCGAATGATTTTTCGATCGTGTCCCAGTACGGAGGCCAGATTGTCCAGGGTAACGCCTGCCGCAATGGAGACAACCAGCGTCTCTTTTTTCATGCAGGTGGCGAGATCATTCAGATCTCTGAGGATGACATTCGGTTTTACCGCCCCAAACAGGACATCAACATGCTGCGCCAGCGCTTCTGCGCTCTCAGCCGCATGGATACCGTACTGTTCGGCCATTTCCTGATTAGTGCTGGCTTTACGGTCATAAATCCAGATCGCTGACGGTGCAACTTGCCCGCTGTTTATCAGGCCGCCAATGATGGCTTTGGCCATGTTGCCTCCGCCAATAAATCCGATTTTCTTTTCCTGCATCACCGTCTCCTTCGCTGTTTACACATATCAACGATGTAGCTTACTGCAGACAGGATTAATAACAAGTTAGCCCTGTGCTGAACGACCTGCTGTCACCCCGCTGACTGGAGGCGTTTAACCGTGCCAGGACATGGCGCGGTGCGCATTAAGGCGCAGTGGCGGTGCAGCCAGGCCGGATAAAGCAGGTTCTGCGTTAAAGAGGGCTGTGTTTTTCACTCAACCCGGTCAGCAAAACAGGTTACCATCGTCACTCTTTTGCAGAACAAGGAATAACGATGGCTATCTGGGTTGATGCTGATGCCTGTCCTAACGTGATTAAGGACGTGCTGTACCGGGCAGCGGACAGAACGCAAACCGTGGTGACCTTTGTGGCTAACCAGTCCCTGCGGGTGCCACCTTCGCCCTGGCTGCGAACACTGCAGGTGCCTGCGGGATTTGATGTGGCGGACAATGAGATTGTTAAGCGCGTAAACGTCGGCGATCTGGTGATTACGGCCGATATTCCGTTGGCCGCGGAAGTGATTGAGAAGGGCGCGGCAGCCTTGAATCCACGCGGGGAGCGCTATTCACCAGCAACCATTCGCGAACGACTGACCATGCGCGATTTTATGGACACCATGCGCGCCAGCGGTGTTCAGACAGGCGGCCCCGCCGCATTAAGCCCACGGGACCGCCAGCAGTTTGCCAATGAACTAGACAGCTGGCTCCGACAACGCCAGCGCTAAATCAGACGAAGTTGTCGTCGTCGTCGAAGTCATTGCCGCCAAAATCATTCAGGTCGCCGTTGTCGGCGTAGGAATCACTCCAGCCGTTACTTTGATCCAGGAAAGACTGATTATCCGCCCCGTTCTGGTCAAGGAACGACTGATCGTTGCCACCGTTGAAGGTATTCAGACTGTCGTCCACCTGCGGCAACGGCTGCTCGTTGATGATGTTAACGATCTCCTGCGGCTGAGAATGATGGAACATGCTGGTCAGCATATCGGCCATGACTACACCGCCTGCCACCCCAACGGCGGTTTGCAGGGCACCGCCCAGGAAGCCGCTGCCACGTGGCGCCGGGGCGCTGGCATAAGGTTGCTGCGGTTGCGGTGCCTGTTGCGGCGCACTGTTCCACTGCGGCTGAGCTGGCTGCGGTTGGGCGCTGCCGCCGCCAAACAGGCTGGATAAAAATCCACCGCTGCTCTTCGGCTGCTGCTGCGCCTGTTGTTGCGCCAGCTGGTTTTCCAGTTCCTTAATACGTTCATTAAGTTTTTTAAGGGCCGCTTCCTGAATCAGAATGGCCTGCGCCATGTAGTAGGGCGCGCCTGGTTGTTCCTGCAGGTGTTGTTTGATGAGTTGTTCGGCAGCAGCATCGCGCGCCGCTGTCTGGCTTTCCGCTTGTTTCAAACGGCTGAACAGATTTTCAATCAGTTGTTGTTCTTCGCGTTGCATGATTACTCTCCCGTTGCGACTGTAAACAGTATATGGGGGCGATGAGCAGCAATGTAAATTCGTGGCGGTAAGCAAATGTTGCAGAGACAAAAATACGGTGTTCATGCACAAAATGTGCATGGTTAATTCATTGTTTATAAAAAGTTTAATGTAATGCGTTGTCTGACTGTGCGTAAAATACGCTCAATGGGTAGAGGCCGCCATCATTTCCCGCTATGATGCGCGTATTATTTAAGCCAGACCTGCAGCTGTTATGGGCTGTACGGCGGAGGAAGTGCCCAGATGTCCTTGTCCATTTTTTTGATTGGTGCGCGCGGCTGCGGAAAAACCACCATCGGTGAAGCCCTGTCTCATGCGCTGGGTTATGCCTTCCGCGATACCGATCACCACCTGCAATTCACGACCCAGCGTACCGTGGCTGAAATTGTCGCGGCGGAAGGCTGGGAAAGCTTTCGTGCGCGGGAGACCGAGTCGCTGAAAGCCGTGACGGCGCCCTCAACCATCATCGCGACCGGTGGTGGCATGGTGCTGGCAGAGGTCAACCGCCGCTATATGCGCGAGCATGGTCAGGTTATCTGGTTAAGTGCGCCTTCTGAGGTGCTTGCCCGACGTCTGGAAAGCCAGCCTGAAGCTGCGCAGCGCCCGACGCTGACCGGACGGCCCATCGCAGAAGAGATGACAGAGGTGCTGCGCGCCCGTGCTCACCTGTACCGTATGGCCGCTCATCATGAAGTGGACGCGATGCAGCCGCCGGAACGCGTTGTTGAGCAAATTCTGCAGTCGTTATCGCTGGCACGCGCCAGCTAACCGTCAGATTTATCTCCTTCCCGCCGCGATTTACGCCTTTTTGACTATACTTATTCCATGACGGGCAACCGCCTGTCGTGTGGAATGTCATTCAGCCAAGAGGGACAAATGATGCCGTCAAGACCTCCTTACCCCAGAGAAGCGCGCGTTGTGACCGTGGAAAAAGGCCCCGAAGGTAAAAAAGTCACGTCCTGGCAACTGCGAGCCGATCATCCGAAGCCGGATTCACTCATCAGTGAGCACGATTCAGAGCAGGAAGCGCATGATGCGAAACAACGTTACGAAGATGTAGAAAAAGAGTAAGCCGTCGCGCTGGCAAGGATGCCGTCGATGCGCGCCCGTCTTATCCCCGCCCCTTGTCACCGCCAGCGATCACATTCGCTCATTATTTCGCGTGACAGATCAGCAAGTTCGCTTCTACACTGCCAGTCACCCTAATGTGCTGTGAGGAAGATTTATGCTCAACGTAAGTGAGTATTTTGACGGAAAAGTTAAATCCATCGGTTTTGACAGTGCGAGCACCGGTCGTGCCAGCGTTGGTGTGATGGCAGAAGGCGAATACACCTTTGGCACTGCCCAGCCGGAAGAGATGACCGTGGTCAGTGGATCAATGAAAGTGTTGCTGCCGGGGGAAACAGAGTGGAAATGGTTCGAGGCGGGATCGGTATTTAACGTGCCGGGTCACAGCGAGTTTCATCTGCAGGTAGGCGAGCCCAGCTCTTATCTTTGCCGCTATCTGAAAGACTGAAAAAACGGCCGCATCTTTTGCGGCCGCCTGTTTTACCGCTGAGCCTCACCACCCAACGCTTCAATCAGATTACTGGTCAGGGCGGCCAGTTCGCTGGTCATCAGGATAAAGTCGGCATCGAAGCGCTGAGCAAAATCCTCCCGATCGATATCGTCGTTCTGATCACGCAGCGTATCGCTGAATTTCAGGCGCTTCACGGAACCATCATCCGACAGGACGAACTGAATCCGTTCCTGCCAGTCGAGCGCCAGTTTTGTCACCAGCTTGCCGGCCTCGATATGGTTGGCGATTTCGTCGCATACCAGGTCCTGTTTTTTACAGCGAATCACGCCGCCGTCTTCCAGAATCGCTTTCAGCTCGGCTTCATCCATCAGGGCAAAGCCTGCGGGCAGATCGCCGGAACGTACCCATTCGGTCAGCGTCAGTTCAATCGGGCTTTCCAGCGTCAGAGGTACGACCGGCAGTGAACCCAGGCTTTTACGCAGCAGGGCCAGCGTATCTTCGGCTTTTTTCGCGCTGGCGCAGTCCACCATGATCAGATTGTTAACGGTATCGATCCACATAAACGTCTGGCTGAAACGGCTGAAGGCACGCGGCAACAGGCTGTGCAGCACTTCATCCTTGAGCGAATCTTTTTCGGTTTTTTTCAGCTTACGGCTCTGTTCTGCCTCAAGCTTGTCAATTTTGGCTTCCAGCGCCTGCTTCACCACCGGTGAAGGCAAAATTTTCTCTTCTTTGCGCGCGCAGATGACAATCTGACCGTTATTCATATGGGTCAGCGCATCGCTGCGGTTTCCCATCGGTGACACCCAACCGGTCTTGCTCATGTCCTGGCTGCCACAAGGCGAGAAGGTGAATGCCTCAAGCTGTTTTTCCATGCCGTCTGCGGACAACGGAATGTCACGATTCAGACGATAAACCATCATATTTTTAAACCACAACATCAGGATTCCTTACCGTGGCGCGATCGGGCGCACAAATCTCACTAAGTGTGCGCATGATAGCGAAACATCGATGCGGTTTCATTGCCTTTAAAGGCATCGCCTTTTAGTGTAAAAATCCCCTAACGAATAATGAGGAATAAACCGTGCGCATCGGCATTGATTTGGGCGGCACCAAAACAGAAGTGATTGCGTTGTCCAGCGAGGGAAGCGAGCTGTTTCGCCATCGGGTTTCCACGCCCCGAAACGACTATGCCGCTACGGTACAGGCTATTGTCGATCTGGTGCGTCTGGCGGAAGAAAAGACCGGACAGACGGGCACGGTAGGCCTCGGTATTCCCGGCACGCTTTCGCCCTACACGCAGCGGGTAAAAAACGCGAACTCAACCTGGCTTAACGGACAGCCGCTGGACAAGGATCTGGCGCACGCGCTGAATCGTGACGTCCGCATTGCCAACGACGCGAACTGTCTGGCCGTATCCGAAGCCGTTGACGGCGCGGGTGCCGGTAAGCCGCTGGTCTTTGGAGTGATTATTGGCACCGGTTCGGGGGCGGGCGTGGCGATAAACGGCGAATCCCGTATCGGTGGCAATGGTAATGCGGGCGAATGGGGCCACAATCCGCTGCCGTGGATGGACGAAGATGAACTGCGCTATCGCGCTGAAGTGCCCTGTTATTGCGGGCTACAGGGCTGTATTGAAACCTTTGTCTCGGGCACCGGCTTTGCCACTGATTATCAGCGTTTGAGCGGCGTTACACGCAAAGGTGCCGAGATTGTTCACCTGCTGGCACAGCAGGATCCGGTGGCGGAACTGGCTATGAGCCGCTACGAAATGCGCCTGGCTAAATCGCTGGCCCAGGTGGTTAACCTGATCGATCCGGATGTGATTGTTCTGGGCGGCGGCATGAGCAACGTGGATCGTCTGTACCAGACCGTCCCCACACTGATGAAAAAATGGGTATTTGGCGGCGAATGTGAAACGCCGGTACTGAAAGCCGTACACGGGGACTCGAGCGGTGTTCGCGGAGCCGCCTGGCTCTGGCCTGAGTAATCCGTTGTGGACGGTGAACCGCCAGTTTTCAGGCTTGATCACCGTCAGGCTGCACCGCCGGTTCAGGACTTTCCGAAAGGGCGCATCTGCATTTACGTTCAGGCCGCGATGGCGCGAGCTGCCGCGTTATGGTTACGGGGCAAAAGCAAATACCCATTGCCGGGGCGCGCCCTGAGGCGGAAGGGGCATATCACGCGCGCTACTCACGCTCTGCCAGGCGCTCAGGCATAACGATTCATTTCCTTCTGTGCGCATGACGTTATAGCGGCCGTCCGCGCGGCGTTGTGCCGTCACCAGGCAGCGCTGGCCTGTGTAACGTTGCGCGTGATGAAAATTGCGCATCACCACGGCATTCACCTGCGCGATATAGTGGTCGACGGTCTGGCACTGAGTCTGCGTCATGTTCGGCGCGCAGTGCCTGGCATCAGCGCCGAGCGGCTGGCTGCAGCCTGCTAAAAGCAGCAGGGCAACCGCGAAAATACCGGTCCATCTCAACATGGTTAACCTCTTACTGGCCGGGGATGTCAAGGGTGCTGTAACCCAGGCCATTCATTTTGCGTACCTTAATCTGAACGGGAATGCGCTCTTTCATGGCTTCAACATGGCTGATGACGCCAATAGTTTTGCCACTGGCGTTAAGCGCATCCAGGGCATCCAGAGCGGTGTCCAGCGTTTCGGCATCCAGCGTACCAAAGCCCTCATCCAGAAATAACGACTCAATGCGGGTTTTATGGCTGACGAGGTCAGACAGTGCCAGCGCCAGCGCCAGGCTCACCAGGAAACTTTCTCCGCCGGACAGCGTGCGCGTATCGCGGGCGCTGTCGGCCTGCCAGGTATCCACCACATCCAGTTCCAGCACATCGCTGGCACGTCGCTGTAAAAGGTAGCGACCGTGCAGGCGATCTAACTGACGGTTGGCCAGGGCCACCAGGTGATCGAGCGTAAGCCCCTGGGCAAAGCGCCGGAATTTATCGCCCGTTGCCGAGCCAATAAGATCGTTAAGCAGGGTCCATTGCGCTAACGCCGTCTCATCCTGCGCAATACGCGCCAGCAGCGTTTGCTGTTGGTTTCGCAGGCTGGCATCGCTGTCTAACTGCTGCTGTACCTGGCCCTGCTGGTTTGCATTTTCACGCAGGGACTGCTGTAAGCGCGCCAGCTCTGCCGCCAGCACGTACGGTGAATCCGGCATCAAAGCCGGTTTTTGCTGCTGATGTGCCGCCAGCCGCTGCTGCAGTTCTGCCAGGCGTGCCTGCTGGTGCAGACGGTGCTGGTCAATTTGCTGAAGCTGCTGACGCAGTTGCTGCGCCGCCTGTTCATCCAGCAATGCCGCGCGCAGGTGCGTTTCATCAGCGAATTCGGCCGCCGCCAGCGCCGCGCTGAAGCGTTGTTCTGCTTCCGTGACGCGCCCGGACAGGCTCTGCAGTTGGCTTTCCAGCAGCGTCAACTGGCCATTAAGACGGCTGACCTCTGCCTGTGACTGATGCAGTGCGTTGCGCTGCTGCGTAAGTTGCGCCTCGTGCTGATCGACGAGCACCTGCATCTGCTGGCGCGCCTGAGCCACATCGCGATCGCCAAACAGGGCTTGACGCTGCTGCTGTTTTTCATGTGCCTGCTGCTGTAACGCGGTGAGCTGCTGCCGCTGCTGATCCAGGCGTTGCTGCTCAAGCTGTAACTGCTGTTGCAGCGCGTCAGCCTGTGTTTCCGCCCGTGCAAGTTGCGGCTGCAGGTTAGCAAGCAACCGCTCACTCTCTTGCCAGCGCTGCCAGCGCTCTTGTTGGTTTGCCAGCCAGCTGTCGCGCGCCGTACGTTCAGGTAAAGACAACGCCACGTCGCTGAACTGCTGTGCCAGCGCGGCTTCCAGCTGCTGGCCGTTTTCTGCGGCCTGACGCTGCTGTTGCTGTAACGCCTGAAGCGCCTGGTGCTGGCTTTCCAGTTGCTGCTGAGTCAACAGTAGTGTTTGCTGATGCTGTTGTAATGTCTGGTGCTGCCGCAGGTGGTGATCTGTGGCCGCCAGCACCGCGCGCTCGGCTTGCTCCAGTGCGTCAAGCCGGGCCGTGAGCGTCTGCTCGTGGCGATTTTGCGCCTGCTGCCACGCGATTCTTGCATCCGTATCTGTCAGCGGGAAGGTGAGCGCCAGCTCACTGCTCAGTTCCTGCCATTGTTGAGAAAGGTCATCAAGTTGTTGGGTCAGACCCGTGATTTCTTCACGCAGGGATTGCTGTTGAGCCTGTAGCTGCTTTATCTGCTCCTTCTTTGCCGTCCCGGTTTCACTCAACGCGTCTACCTGTTTTTGCAGCTCGGCTTTACGTTGTTGGTTAGCACTAACTTCCAGAGCACGATAGGTTTCGACCGCAGGATGCTCGCAGGCGCCGCACAACGGGCAGGGCTGCCCGGCTTCAAGCCGGGCGCGGTACTGTTCCAGGTCAGCAATCTGGCTTTCGAGCTGGCAAATTTTCTCTACGTCGCTGAGCTGCTGTTTTTCCCGTCGCCAGGCTTCTCTTAACGTCAGCAATGCGCTTTCAGCCTGCTGCTGAGCCGTCTCAAGTTCATGCAGGCGTTTTTCGTACTGCGTGCGCTGCTGATGCAGGGGTTGCCACTGCGCGGCCACTATCGTCAGCGCATGGCGCGCCTCGCGCTGTTGCTGATGCTGGCTCAGTGCCTGACGTAAGGCTTCAGGTGGATGCGCGTTCTGAAGGGAAGTTAGTGCTTGCTCAGCCTGAGACAAGGACTGCTGCGCCTGCTGTGCGGCCTGATCCAGTGGCGTGAGTTGCTGTGCCAGCTGCTCAATATCCCCCTGGCGCTGATGGATGTGGCGCTGTTGCTGCTGTATCTGCTGATCCAGCTCAGCCTGTGTCGCTTCATAGCGGGTCAGTTGGGCAAAACGCTCTTTCCAGATCGGAAGGTGTTCACCCCATTGCGGCATGTCAGCCAACTGCTCACGTAGGGCATGCTGTTGGGCAATCGTCTCTTGCAGGTGGCGCACCTGGCGGGCTTCGCTGTGTAACGCGGCTTCGCGCTGAGCGCAGTGTTGCTGTTGCCGTTCGGCATCCTGCTGTAGCTGCTGAATGTGCTCGTATAAGGCAGAGAGAGACTGATCAAGCGGAATGACCTGCCCGGTCAACAGCGTTTCCTGCTGCTGCTGTTGCTGTCGGCACTGTTCGTGCGCCGTGTCCGTTTCCGCATAGCGTTGCTGCAACACATGATGCGCCTGTGTGGCCGTGTGCATCTGTTGGCTGAGCTGCTGCTGACGTTCCCGCATCGCGTTGCGTTCGGCCAGCAGACTGTCACGTTGCTGCAACGGACCGCGCAGTTTCTCCGCCGGTTCACTGCGCGCCAGACGTTGACGATCCGGCTCTGCAGCCTGACTGGCGTGCTCTGCCGCTGCGAGGGCCGCGGTTGCCTGCTCTGTATCCGCAATAGCCTGCTGATGCTGTTGCTGCCACTGTTGCTGCGCCTGCGCCACGGCAAGCGCGGCAGTCAGCTGGTGTTCAGCGTCGCTGAGGGCCTTTTTTTGCTGGTGCAGTGCAGTACGGGTTGCCTCATCAAGCAGCGCCATGCCGCCTGCCCGACTGCGTAACAGTTCCAGCGCCGTTTTGGCCGCTTTGTGGCGTTCGAACACGGCCATGGACAGACGACCATAAATTTCGGTTCCGGTCAGTTCTTCCAGCAGTTCTGCCCGCTCATTGGCTTTGGCGTTAAGAAACGCCGCAAACTGGCCTTGTGACAGCATCATTGAGCGGGTGAAGCGCGCAAAATCCAGCCCGCTCAGCGTTTCCGTAAGTTTGAGCTTATCGCTCACTTTATCTGCCACAATCTGATTATCGGCGCAGCGCGCCAGCTCAACGCGGGGAGCCTGCAGTTTACCGTCAGCGGTGCCGCGCGCGCGGTTCTGGCTCCAGAATGCCCGCCAGGCTTCGCCTTTAATTTCAAACTCGACCTCCGCCAGGCACTCGGCACAGTCGCGTGTCATCAGGGGGTTATGCCCCTGAGAGATGCCGCCCAGGCGCGGCGTCTGGTGATACAGAGCCAGACAGATGGCGTCCAGCAGCGTGGTTTTACCGGCGCCCGTCGCGCCGGTAATCGCAAACAGCCCGTTGCTGGCAAACGGCTCGGTGCGGAAATCGATAAACCACTCACCTTTGAGCGCGTTAAGATTTTTGAAGCGCAGCGTCAGAATTTTCATGGCTGCTCCTCCAGATCCGCCAGCGTCTGTTTAAACCGCAGGGTGGTCTGGGCAATCTGATCCGCGTCCAGCGCGTCATCCAGCGCCAGTCGTCGGGCAAACACTTCTTCCACATTCAGTTCGCTCAGGGTTTCTTTATCCAGCTGTGCCAGACTGTGCTGGCGCTGTTCACGGCTGCGGCGCAGCAGCAAAACGTCTACGGGCAGGGAGGCCGTCAGCGCTTCTACCTGACGCTGCAAATCACTTAAATATTCCTGCGTGGTCACTTCAATATCCAGCCAGACAGGTTTGGTCCCGTCGGGCGCAGAAAACTGGCTGAGCTGCCGGGTGATTTGCGCCAGCGAGCCTTTCAGGACCTGCATCGGCTGGAACAGGGGAATGGTCAGGGGCGTGACCGTCAGGCCTGACGGGCTGAAATCCAGCAGGAACACACTTTTTTCGCTGCCCAGTTCATCGAAGCTGAGCGGAATCGGCGAACCGCTGTAGCGAATATGATCGCTGTCGGCCACGCGCTGCGCACGATGAATATGCCCCAGCGCAATATAATCTGCAGGCGGAAAGGCCGAGGCCGGAAAGGCATCCAGTGTACCAATATAGATATCGCGCACTGAGTCGCTTTTGCTGACGCCGAGGGCGGTGAGGTGGCCGGTCGCGACGATGGGAAGCGCCAGATTCAGCGCCTGTGCGGCAGCAAAACTGCGCTGATAATGGGCGGTAATGGCCTCCAGCAGGCTGCGCTGTTTATCGCGTCCTGACTGGCCGGCCTGGCTGCGCATAATATCGCGTGGCCGCAGATAAGGAATGGCGCACAGCAGCGCGCCCGGTTCGCCCTGACGCGTCGTTAACATCAGCACATCGTTACCGTCCTGCGGCGTGGTAATCACGCGGGTATTCAGGCAGGCGAGCAGTTCACGCGACTCGTTCAGCGTCGCCACCGAATCGTGATTTCCGGCCAGCACCACCAGCTGACAGCCGCTGGGTTGTAACGCCACCACAAAGCGGTTGAACATTTCACGTGCATAGCTGGGCGGTGTGCCGGTATCGAATAAATCACCCGCCACAATCAGCGCATCCACCTGATGTTCTTCAATCCGGGCCAGCAGCCAGTCCAGAAAGGCCTGATGCTCAGCGGCCCGGCTTTTGTTGTAAAAGAACTGCCCCAGGTGCCAGTCCGCGGTATGGATAATGCGCATAACACTCCCTGCCATAACAAATCGCCCGGCGATTATACTGGCTCCATCACTAAAGCCACAAAACATGTCGTCATGTTGTCATGTTGTCATAAATGGTTGTTGCAGGCCGGTTTTTATGGCTAACTTTTTCATAAAAGTGTCACAAAACTGACGCATAATGGCGCCGCAAATATCAGTGAAAGCCGCCCTACCTGCAGGAGTCATAATGGCTAAGCGCATTTTAGTTGTGGAAGATGAAGCTCCAATCCGTGAGATGTTATGTTTCGTTCTGGAACAAAATGATTATCAGCCGATTGAGGCAGAAGATTATGACAGCGCCGTCAGTAAGCTGATTGAACCCTGGCCTGACCTTATCCTGCTGGACTGGATGTTACCTGGCGGCAGCGGCATTCAGTTTATCAAACACCTTAAACGTGAAGCGATGACGCGTGATATTCCGGTCATGATGCTGACCGCACGTGGCGAAGAGGAAGATCGCGTGCGTGGCATGGAAGTCGGGGCCGACGACTACATTACCAAACCGTTTTCCCCGAAAGAGCTGATGGCCCGTATCAAAGCTGTGATGCGTCGCATTTCGCCGATGGCGGTCGAAGATGTAATTGAAATGCAGGGCCTGAGCCTGGATCCCTCCTCGCACCGGGTGATGTCGGAAACCACGCCGCTGGAGATGGGGCCGACAGAGTACAAGCTGCTCCACTTCTTTATGACCCATCCTGAACGTGTTTACAGCCGTGAACAGCTACTGAATCACGTCTGGGGCACCAACGTCTATGTTGAAGATCGTACAGTTGACGTGCATATTCGCCGTCTGCGCAAAGCGCTGGAACTGACCGGTCACGATCGCATGGTACAAACCGTCCGCGGAACAGGTTATCGTTTCTCTGCCCGCTTTTAAACGGAGCTTTAACCGTGCTGGAACGCCTCTCCTGGAAGCGATTATTGTCCGAACTGGTGCTGGCGTGTTTGCCTGCGCTGGTACTCGGCCTGTTGTTCGGCTATCTGCCGTGGCTGTTGTTACTCAGCGTAGTCGGTATTTTACTGTGGCATTTTTATAACCTGATGCGGCTGTCGCACTGGCTGTGGCAGGATCGCACGATGACCCCGCCTTCCGGTCAGGCAAGCTGGGAACCGCTGTTTTACGGTCTGTATCAAATGCAACTGCGCAACCGACGTCGGCGGCGTGAGCTGGGTCATCTGATCAAACGGTTTCGCAGTGGTGCAGAGTCGCTGCCGGATGCCGTTATCCTGACAACGGAAGAGGGCACCATCTTCTGGTGCAATGGCCTGGCACAGCAGCACCTCGGGCTGCGCTGGCCCGAAGATAACGGGCAAAATATCCTTAATCTGCTGCGCTATCCTGAATTTTCACGTTATCTGCGCCAGCGCGATTTCGACAAGCCGCTGACGCTGGTGCTGAATAACCAGCATCACATGGAATTTCGTGTTATGCCCTACAGCGAAGGGCAGTGGTTGATGGTGGCCCGCGACGTAACGCAAATGCACCAGCTGGAAGGTGCACGACGCAACTTCTTCGCCAACGTCAGTCACGAACTCCGGACGCCGCTGACGGTGCTTCAGGGTTATCTGGAGATGATGAATGACTCGGTCATGAATCAACGTTCGCGTGACAAAGCTTTGCACACCATGTCAGAACAAACCCGCCGAATGGACAGCCTGGTGAAGCAGCTTCTGACGCTGTCGCGTATTGAGGCGGCCCCGGTCATCAATATGAAAGAAAAAGTTGATGTGCCGGTCATGTTGAAACTGCTGCAACATGAAGCGGAAACGCTGAACGGCGGGCGACATCAAATCCATTTTCACACCGATCCGCATCTGAAAGTGTTTGGCAATGACGAGCAATTGCGCAGTGCCATCTCCAACCTGGTCTACAACGCGGTCAACCATACGCCAGACAGCACACGAATTGATATCAGTTGGTTACGCAGCAAGCAGGGCGCGGTATTTAAGGTCTGCGATAACGGTCCCGGTATTCCCGCTGAGCATATTCCGCGCCTGACCGAACGCTTTTATCGTGTAGATAAAGCGCGTTCACGTGCGACTGGCGGCAGCGGGCTAGGGCTGGCTATCGTCAAACATGCGTTGAGTCACCATAATGCCCGGCTGGAGATCACCAGCATCCCGCATCAGGAAACCTGTTTTACATTTACCCTGGCACCAAGGTTGATTGTCAGTAACGGGATGCAGGAGAATGCCGTTCATCAATCGTGAACGGACCGGAACGATGCGCGTTTTTCTTTTGGTGTTCTTTTCGCTGTTGCCAGCCCTCGGGCAGGCGCAGCCCGTCATGCTGTCCGGAAATCTCAGTAGCGCCGGCTCCGACACGCTCGGCTACCTGATGACGTTATGGGGAGATGACTTTAGCCGTCAGGCGCCTGGCGTGAACGTTCAGGTTCAGGCTTCGGGGTCGTCTACCGCGCCCACTGCGTTGACCGCCGGGGCCGTTCAACTGGGCGCGATGAGTCGTCCGATGCAGGCTGATGAGCGCCAGGCCTTTGAGGCGCGCTATGGCTATCCGCCGCTGGCCGTGCCGGTGGCAAAGGATGCGCTGGTCGTGGTGGTCAATCAACGTAACCCGCTGCGTGAAATTGATCCGCGGCAGCTCGATGCGGTTTTTTCCATCACCCGGCTTTGCGGCGCGCATCAGGTTCCACAACGCTGGGGTGACCTGGGACTGCACCAGACAGAATGGCAGCAGCGTCCCATCCAGCGCTATGGCCGTAACTCCGCCTCGGGAACATGGGGCTTTTTCAAACAGCAGGCGCTGTGTCAGGGCGATTTCCGCAATGACGTGGCCGAGTTTCCCGGCTCTGCCGCCGTGGTACAGGCCGTAGCCGGTAATCCCCGCAGCATCGGCTATGCCAGTTTTGGTTTCCATCTGAGCGGCGTCAGGTTGCTGCCTGTGGTGACCAAAAACGGCGACGCGGTGGCACCGGATCCAGAGACTATCCGTACCGGCCGCTATCCATGGTCGCGTCCGCTTTATCTCTATGTGAATAAAGCGCCAGGTAAACCTTTACCGCCACTGGTCGATGCCTTTTTACGACAGGTGCTTTCCAGTCAGGGTCAACAGCGCGTCAGCGAGGCCGGGTATTTGCCGCTCTCTGCGGCGCAGATTGCTCAGGCTCGCGCTTCGCTCGAATAACGTCCACCTGCCCGTCAACAAACGCCGGTAGCGTCACCGTGAAACAGCCTGCCTCCGGACCCGTAAGCCCGATCAGGCTGTCTGTCCTGCGGTCGCTGACAGAAAAGCCGACGGCAACAATGCAACATGAATTTTTTTCAGGCGACGTGAATTTTATTCGTTTGCCGCTGAGAGAACAGCATGTCACTCTGCATTTAGACGTTTAGCCATCCAGAATGCTAAAATAACATTATGTAACTATTCCCGGCCGAAATTATCTGGCCGTGACAAGGAGTGATCATGCAAAGACAAACCGCCCCGTTTCGTGCCGACACCGTTGGCAGCTTTCTTCGTCCTGCCGCGATCAAACAGGCTCGCGAGAAATACCAGGCGGGGGAAATCAGCGCTGACGAGTTGCGTGAGGTTGAAAACGAAGCCATCCGTGATGTGGTGGCAAAACAGCGTGAAAACGGCCTCAAAGTGGTCACGGACGGGGAATTCCGTCGCGGCTGGTGGCATTTTGACTTTTTCTACGGCCTGAAAGGCGTGGAACATTTTGAAGCCGATCAGGGCATTCAGTTCAACGGCGTACAGACCAAAGCGCACGGTGTCAAAGTGACCGGCAAACTGGGGTTTGACGGGCATCCGATGCTGGATCATTTCCGCTTTTTACAAGGCATCGCAGGGGATGCCGTGGCGAAAATGACGATTCCCAGTCCCAGCGTGCTGCATTTCCGTGGCGGACGTAAAGTGATCGACGCGGAGGTATATCCCGATCTTGATGTGTACTTTGACGATCTGGCACAGACTTACAAAGACGCAATCGCCGCCTTTTATGCGGCAGGCTGCCGCTATCTGCAACTGGATGATACGGTGTGGGCGTACCTGTGCTCGGACGATCAAAAGCGTGAGATCCGCGAGCGCGGTGACGATCCCGAGCAGCTGGCCCGAACCTACGCCCGCGTGCTGAATAAAGCGCTGGAGGATAAACCGGCCGATCTGACCGTCGGTCTGCATGTCTGCCGCGGCAATTTCCGTTCGACCTGGATTTCAGAAGGCGGCTATGAACCTGTGGCCGAAATCCTGTTTGGCACTGTTAATGTCGATGCGTTTTTCCTGGAATATGATAACCACCGTTCCGGCGGTTTCGAACCGCTGCGTTTTATCCGGCCGAGTCATCAGCAGGCGGTGCTTGGTTTAATTACCACCAAGGTCGGCGAACTCGAAGACGTGGATCAGGTAAAAGCACGTTTACAGGAGGCGACGCAGTACCTCAGCCTTGACCAGATCTGCCTTAGTCCACAGTGTGGCTTTGCCTCAACGGAAGAGGGGAACAGCCTGACCGAAGCGGAACAGTGGCAGAAGATTCGTCTGGTTGTGGATGTGGCGAATCAGGTCTGGTAAGCGTCAAAAGTGCGCAGTGTGGCGCAATGTATGCGCCACTTGTGCATAAAAAGACGTCAGTATGCTGGTATTTCCCATGGCCTGTTTATTATTAAGGCACATCATCTGATGTGCTTGCTGCTAATATTGATGTGATCCACTAATTTTGACTTAAATCACGAAATAAGCCTCTGGTTTTCCGATCTCGTATTGCCTTTCTTCGCTATAAACGTTTTACTTACGGCCGTTGTCGATTTATCCCTCTGTGAACAGAAAAAAAGCAGCTCAAATCACCTGCGCTAAACCGGACGCTGCGCATAATGCGCTGCTGTCGTCTGATCAGCCGTTTTCATAGCGCAGCGAGGGGACAACGCAAACTTATCTTTCATCGCAACATCAGTGACAGGCCGTATGACACATCGTTTAACCGTTAAAGACATTCTCGCGCTGGGCTTTATGACGTTTGCCCTGTTTGTTGGTGCGGGTAACATTATCTTTCCTCCTATGGTCGGTATTCAGTCAGGCGAACATGTCTGGGTGGCCGCTTTAGGGTTTCTGCTTACCGCTGTGGGATTACCCGTCATCACCGTCATTGCGCTGGCGCGCGTCGGCGGCGGGATTGACGCGCTGAGTACACCGATTGGTAAAATTGCCGGGGTGGTTCTGGCCACTGTCTGCTATCTGGCGGTGGGGCCACTCTTTGCCACGCCGCGCACCGCCACGGTGTCGTTTGAAGTCGGGATCGCGCCGATCACCGGCGACGGTGCACTGCCGTTGTTCATCTACAGCCTGATTTACTTTGTGCTGGTGATGGGCATTTCGCTCTATCCCGGCAAACTGCTTGATACGGTCGGGCATATTCTGGCACCGCTGAAAATTGCCGCCCTGACGCTGCTCGGCGTTGCCGCCCTGCTGTGGCCCGCAGGCGGCACCATTCCGGCCACCGCCGACTACCAGCGCGCTGCGTTTTCCAGCGGTTTCGTGAACGGCTATCTCACGATGGATACGCTGGGTGCCCTGGTATTCGGGATTGTGATTGTGAATGCGGCCCGTTCACGCGGTATTGATAACGCGGCACTGTTAACCCGTTATACGGTACTGGCGGGGATTATCGCGGGTGTAGGGCTGACGCTGGTCTACCTGAGCCTGTTTAAACTGGGCGCAGGAAGCGGGGCGCTGGTCGATCAAAATGCTAACGGCGCCGCGATTCTGCATGCCTACGTACAGCACACCTTTGGCGATATGGGCAGCTTCTTCCTTGCCGCGCTGATTTTTATTGCCTGTATGGTCACAGCCGTGGGCCTGACCTGCGCCTGCGCCGAGTTTTTTGCCCAGTATCTGCCGTTGTCATACAAAACGCTGGTGTTTGTGCTGGGGCTGTTCTCCATGGTGGTTTCCAATTTGGGGCTGAGTCATCTGATCCAGATCTCGATTCCGGTGCTGACCGCCATTTATCCGCCGTGCATCGTACTGGTTGTGCTGAGTTTTACCCAGAATATCTGGAACAAAAGCAGCCGAATCATTGCTCCGACTATGCTTGTCAGCCTGCTGTTTGGTATCCTTGACGCAATCAAAACCACCGGGTTTAAAGAGGCGTTACCCGCATTCAGCCAGCATCTGCCATTAGCCGACCAGGGGCTTGCCTGGTTGCCGCCCTCACTGGTGATGTTGCTGCTTGTGGCGTTGGTTGATCGGTTAAAAGGGCCGGAACAGGTGACAGTTCACTCGTAACGGCTAAGATTGATTCTTCTTTAACCACGGGCTTGCCCGTGGTTTTTTCATTTCACAGGTACAGGTTGTTATGCAAGAAACCAACAAGCTCAAACGCGGACTGAGCACGCGCCACATCCGTTTTATGGCGCTGGGATCGGCGATTGGCACCGGGCTGTTTTATGGCTCGGCGGACGCCATCAGGATGGCAGGACCGAGCGTTCTGCTCGCCTATATTATCGGCGGCGCGGTGGCGTACATTATCATGCGCGCGCTGGGAGAAATGTCCGTTAATAATCCCCAGGCCAGCTCGTTTTCTCGTTACGCGCAGGATTATCTTGGACCAATGGCTGGGTATATCACCGGCTGGACGTACTGCTTTGAAATTCTGATTGTGGCCATCGCCGACGTCACGGCATTTGGTATTTATATGGGTGTCTGGTTCCCGGAGGTGCCGCACTGGATCTGGGTACTGAGCGTCGTGCTGATCATCGGTGCGGTCAATCTGATGAGCGTGAAGGTGTTCGGCGAAGTGGAGTTCTGGTTCTCCTTCTTCAAAGTCGCCACCATTATTGTGATGATTCTGGCCGGATTTGGCATGATCATCTGGGGCATCGGTAACGGTGGCCAGCAGACCGGCATTCACAACCTGTGGACCAACGGCGGCTTTTTTGCCCACGGGATCGTTGGCATGCTGCTGTCACTTCAGATGGTGATGTTTGCTTACGGCGGGATAGAAATTATTGGCATCACGGCCGGTGAAGCTAAGGATCCGGCGACCTCTATCCCACGCGCCATTAATTCCGTGCCGATGCGTATTCTGGTGTTTTACGTTGGTACGCTGTTTGTCATCATGTCCCTCTATCCATGGAATCAGGTGGGCACCAACGGTAGCCCGTTTGTGCTGACCTTCCAGCATCTGGGTATTGCCGCTGCCGCTTCTATCCTCAACTTTGTGGTACTGACGGCCTCCCTGTCCGCGATTAACAGCGATGTGTTCGGTGTCGGGCGTATGCTGCACGGTATGGCGCAGCAGGGCCATGCGCCTAAAGTGTTTATGAAGGTGTCAGCACGCGGGATTCCGTGGGTCACGGTAGTAGTTATGATGTTTGCCATGCTGATTGCGGTCTGGCTCAACTACCTGATGCCCGAGAAAGTGTTCCTGGTCATTGCCTCTCTGGCCACCTTTGCCACCGTCTGGGTCTGGATTATGATTCTGCTGTCCCAGATTGCGTTTCGCCGCAAAATTGGTAAAGCGGCAGCCCGTCAGCTGACATTTGCCCTCCCGGGCGGAAGCTGGACAGCCGGTTTCGGCGTAGCCTTTTTATGCTTTATCATCGGCCTGATCGGCTACTTTCCGGATACGCGCATCTCACTTTACGTGGGCATGGTGTGGATTGTGCTGTTGCTGCTGGGTTATAAGCTGGTGCGCAAGCCGTCCTGATTCCCGGCCGCGAAGGCGACTGACACGACGAAATAAAATCGGCGAAAGGATTCGCCGAAAACGTCACATAGCAAATGAAACAAACAGAGGGATGATTGACGAAACGATGCTAATGCAAAAGCGTACGTCGTTAAATAAGTTGCCGAAAAATAAGAGAAAGCCCACCGTTAACCCGACACGGGCGCTAATGCGTTCTGCGCGGGTAATATAAGGGATTCCGGAACGATCGCGCTGCGGTCCAGCTGTTGACCCAACGCGGCAATCGCATCCTGTAACGGGCACAGTGTACCCACGTCGGTGATATGGCAGCCGGCTTGTTGACACTCCTGACGCAACAAAGGATGACGGTCATTAATGGGTTGTAACTGACGTAGCCCGTCCAGACTTTGTGCCTGAAAATAGACGCGCAGGTAGCGCTGATTGCTTTGCTTATCCCGCCAGCGCTCCATCACCAGGCTACTTCCCGGCGGAATATTACCGCGCGTATACCCCGGCAGTTGCCATTCAAATCCCATCAGGCGGCGAACCATCGCGATATTCGTGTCATGGGCCACCAGCAGTACCCATCGTACATCGGGATCGTTCCCCTGAATGGCGTCGAGCATCCGCTGTAACAGAAGCGAGCCACGACGTTGCGCCATATAGAGCACATCATTGCTGAGATCATAACTGGCCGTCAGCAGGGGGAGCAGGGCGGTGATCTGTTGAGCGGAAGTGATGTGGCCCCACGCCAGCCTGGCGAACGGTAAGTTTTCGCTGTAGCCCAGGCGCAACGTCTCGACCATGGCGGCCAGCGTGCTTAAGCCTTCAACATAGACGCTGCCGCTTTTGGTCTGCTTTAACTGCCAGGGGCGATCAAAAAACGGGCACGCGCGATTAGCCGCACAGACCGCCTGTTTAAGCGCCTGAATGGCGGGCTGGAGCTGCTGCTGTCGCTGTGCTAAATCGCCCGCCACACGCCGCTTTTCTTCCATCTCACGCTGCGGATCGATGCGGGCAAAGGGCAGTTTTTCCGTCTGAAAAAGCGGATCGACGTCGCCCGTGACGGTATGCACCGCCACGCCGCAGCCGGGAAATGCGCCATCCACCAACGCTTCGGCAGTGGCGCGCGTTCGCTGAAGAGGGCTGGCGCGTACGTAGAGTGCTGTCGCGCCCGGACAACCCGCGGGAAGTAATCCCAACTGGCGATAGTGATCGCCTTCCCAGCGCGCTTTATTCACCACCGCACTGTAGCCATGGCCCGTCAGCTCGCCGTCCGCTGTACTCCACCGGGGCCAGGGCTGTCCGGTTGCTGCCTCGGTCTCCTGGCGGTTGCCCGGCGTCGGCGGGCGCACCCCGTGTCGGCTGAGTTCGACCACTTTCTCTAACTGGTATTCTGGCGCCGCGTAAAGCGACCCCGCCGCGAACCATAACGCACAGAGCGCGACTACGCGCAGGGGGCTACAGGCAGACATTATTCATCCTCCAGTTCCTGGGGCGCGAGAAGGGCTTTAATCTGTGGATAGATTACGGCATTCGCCAGCAAAACGGGATTGCCGTTTTTCAGGCCATCATTGCGCATATAGTCATTGGTGACACCGCCCGCTTCCCGCATTAACACGATGCCCGGCAGGCTGTCCCAGGGATGCATATGGGCTTCGTAATAGCCAATCAGGCGACCGGCAGCGGCCCAGGCGCTGGTTAAGGCACCGGAGCCGATGCGAATGAACATCCCGCCTTGTTTGAGTAGCGCATCGATAAGCTGCGTAACCTTTTCTCCCGGCACCCGGCTGGAATTACTGATGCCCAACAGCCCTTCGTTGAGGTGACGGGCCTGATGAACCTCAAGCCGGGTCTCATTAAGCCAGGCGCCCTGGCCTTTGCGGGCGTGAAACAGCTCCTGATGATTGGGATCGCAAACCACGCCCACCACCGGTTCACCTTCGCAGACGATGGCCAGCGAAACGCACCAGTTATGCAGACCATTGACGAAGCAGGCGGTGCCATCAATCGGATCGATGACCCATAAAATGCGGGCCTCGCCTGTTTCTCCACCGCTCTCTTCACCTAATACCGCATCCTCGGGATAGCGTTCTGCAATCAGTGATTTAATTAATTCTTCAACGTTACGGTCAGCTTCACTGACCACGTCCTGAAGGTCCCTTTTATGTTCCACCACCAGTTTTTGACGCTGTTGATACCATGACAAGGCGCGGCTTGCGGCGGCACGGGCGATTTCGCAGGCGTAGCGATAGCGCGCGTCAATTTCAGAATGCGAAGCGGATGACATGTTTCCCTCTTATGATTTTAAAACACATCGAATACAGGAAGCGCCTGAACAGGCGGTCTGACAGTGAGAGTAGCGCAAAGCATAGTTAAGCAAGGCTTATTAAGCCGTAGTGCGCCAGTAATGGCAATATCGTCGGTGTACTGTTTGCGTGCTTTTTCAGCGTTATCAGGTAAGCCGCGTCTTACCTGATAAAGAGGGTGAATCACAGCTGCCGGCTGGCGGCCAACTGCATCAGGCGGGGATAAAACTGAAAGAAACAGGCTTCAAAGGCCGGATAATGGGCGGTGAAGTCCTGGTAAGAGTCGCTGAGTGCCGCCAGCCTTGGCCGACGTCGGGCCATGCCATTCAGCACGCGTTCAAGGCGCAGGGGATCGGCGTAGTGTTCGAACCAGCGTTCTCGCCACATCACCGCATTCAGTTCTTTAAATTCCTCGGGCGTGGCGGCCAGTTGCGGGACGATTTCGCGCTCGGCACGGGCCGTAAACGCTTGCAGCGTTTGTGACGGATGAACGCGATCCCAGTGGCGCGCCAGAAAATGGTCCCAGATGACATCCAGCGTGATGGGGGCGACGCGATAGGTCTCTGCCCGGAAAAGCTGGCGTGCCGCGCGCACTTCCGGCAGGGCATCGGTCATTACGTCCAGGCGACGATGCATCAGAATGCCGTCGGCCACCGGTTCAGGCCAGTGTTGGTGCGGCGCGCCGCGAACGAAATCGGCCATCAGATTGCCCAGCAAAGAGCTGTTGGCAAGATGGGCTAAGTGAAGATGCGCAAGAAAATTCATGCGGCATTATAAGCGCAACTCCGTTTACGCAGCCAGTTGTTCAGAATTGTTCGGTTTTCCGCTAAACTGTGCCGCCTGTTTTTCTGAGTAAGAAGTCTGTCATGCGTGTCGCCGATTTTGCTTTTGATTTGCCTGAATCTCTTATCGCCCATTATCCCCAAGCGCAACGAAGTGGTTGCCGCCTGCTGTCGCTGGATGGCCCAACCGGCGCGCTCACTCACGGCGTGTTTACGGATGTGCTGGATAAGCTCCAGCCCGGAGATCTGCTGGTGTTTAACAACACGCGCGTTATCCCGGCCAGGGTGTTCGGACGCAAGGCAAGCGGCGGCAAAATTGAGATGCTGGTCGAGCGCATGCTTGATGACAAGCGCGTGCTGGCGCATGTTCGCGCATCGAAAGCGCCGAAGCCTGGCGCAGCGCTGCTGCTGGGTGACGACGAGAGCGTGAAAGCCACTATGGTGGCGCGGCACGATGCGTTGTTCGAGATCGCCTTTGACGATGACCGTGACGTACTGGACATTCTTAACCGCGTCGGCCATATGCCGCTGCCGCCGTACATTGACCGCCCGGATGAAGAGGCGGATCGTGAGCTTTATCAAACGGTTTACAGCGCCCGACCCGGTGCCGTCGCCGCGCCCACGGCGGGGCTGCATTTTGATGAGCCGCTGTTGCAGGCGCTCAAAGATAAAGGCGTGGAAATGGCCTTTGTCACGTTGCACGTTGGGGCGGGCACGTTTCAGCCGGTGCGCGTCGAGACGATTGAAGATCACCACATGCACGCGGAGTACGCGGAAGTCCCGCAGGATGTGGTAGACGCGGTGCTGGCCTGTAAGGCGCGGGGGAATAAAGTGGTCGCCGTTGGCACCACCTCGGTACGTTCACTGGAAAGCGCCGCCAAAGCCAGTCAGGATGCCCTGATTGCGCCGTTCTTCGACGATACCCAAATTTTTATCTATCCGGGCTACGAGTACCAGGTGATCGATGCATTAATCACCAACTTCCATTTGCCGGAATCAACCCTGATTATGCTGGTCTCGGCCTTCGCCGGTTACCAGCACACCATGGCTGCTTATCGCGCTGCGGTGGCAGAAGAATACCGTTTCTTCAGCTACGGCGACGCGATGTTTATCAGCAAAAACCCCCAGGCGCCGCTGGAAAAAGTGGGCGCCTGATCTGTTTACTTTGAACATCGGACTGTTTCTCCGATGTTCATGTTAACAGGGCGGCTCAGGGTTTGTTAATTTTCACTTCAAAACATCAACTTACGAGAGATATCCTGCCAGATGTACTCTCGTCATTTTCCTTCTGTGCCAGAAATGTGACAACCCCGCTGAATTTGCTCAAATGTTCACCGCTCAGATGGGCGTATTTGTTAACCATCTCCAGCTTCTCCCATCCTCCCAATTCCTTCAGAACCATCAGCGGCGTTCCATCCTGAACATGCCAGCTCGCCCAGGTATGTCTCAGGTCGTGAAACCTGAAATCCTTTATGCCTGTCAGTCGTAACGCCCTGTTGAAATCGCTTCGGATGAAATAGTCATGCTTCCTGCCATCGGAAGAAAAAACATATTCATGACTGTTCGGTATCTGCCTCAGTATTGCGACAGCTTCATCACTAAGTGGTAACTGACGGGCCCGGCCGGATTTCGCGTTTTCAGCTTTGATAACCGCCCTGCGTCGGCCAAGGTCGATGTCCTGCCAGGTGAGCGAAAGAATCTCTCTCAGGCGAGCGCCGGTGAGTAATGCAAAAGAGCACAGCCACTTCATCCACTGATGTTCAAGGTTATCAACCAGCGCGCGGGCATCACTTTTATCAATCCACCTTATCCGAACCTTTGGCTCCCGCAATGTCTGCGAATAAGGCATCTGGTCAATCCAGCCGCTCTTGTAGGCCAGCGAGAAGCCGCGCATAACAAAGGCCCGATACCTGTTCTTAGTCGCGTTGGACAGCCGTTTGTGCGTGATTCGGCTATGGGTGGGGAGATTGTCCGTAATCTCCTCGCCTGACACCGATGAAACCAGCCTTCCCTCGAAAATACCCAGCCAGTATCGCGCGTAAATCCTGGTGTTGGCGATATTGGAATTGCCCTCAGCGTCACGTAGCGCCAGCATGATCATGTCCTCGAAAAGCTTATCCGGCCGCTTATCGAGGTTTTTTTCAGCCCATGCATCATGCTTTATTTTGTCGTGAAGCCTTTGCGCTTCGGCTTTGTCTTTGGTGCCAGAAGTGCGTCTAACTCGCGAGCCGTTTGGCTTCGATACATCAATCCAGTACGTGTCCCCTCGTTTGTAGATCGGCATTTCTTCTTCTCCTTACCGTCTACAGCAGCCAGCCGGATAGCATTGTTATTCCGAAAGGGCTGCTGTTCAAATTTTTTCATGCTGTCCACGCTTGCCCGCCAGCACCCGCCGACTTTGAACATGTGGAATTTCTCAGGGTTTCGGTAGATGGTTGTCGCTGACACTTGAATGGCAGCGGCGTATTCTTTGACTGTCATGAAGGGTTCAGCGGAGGCCATATCTATTCCTCAGGTGGCTTGCTGTGTTTGAATGCGCAAATGAGAGTGATGAGAAGGGCGAGAGTGAGAATGTCGCCCGGGTCGGCGGTGATGGTGATGTTCACAACTACTTCACTTCTTTATGCCCGTTCGACCAACCCTCGTCATAATCGGTTTCGCCATCTTTAATCATCCGAGCGTGTTCCACCACATCGCTCCAGTTCATATTGTTTGCGGCCCAGTCTTCAATCTCATATGAGTCCGCATCAAAAAGCGGCAATGTATCTTCAAGCAGGCTCTTGGTTACATCTCCGCCGTATTCATGGGCGTAATGAGAGGCCCGGCTGTGCGCAATGATGGCAACAGGTACGGCCCAAACGCTATTGTCTGGCATGGTTACGAATAAGTTTTTTGACATAACAACTCCTCACGCAGAGCGCGATTAAGGTTAATTGGGCGGTTGGGAGGTTAATTCAGGGCGATGTGGGGGATTTTTCCAGCGGCGATTGCATCGTAAATCAAGTCCGCGCTGTGTCCATTACTGGCAGATGATCGGCAAAGCTCAGCGATAACATTCTTTGCCTCCTCACGCTTGCGCTCTGCTTCTGTGAGGATTGGTCGGAAACTATCTATAACCGGGTAATCAAGTAGCTGGTCTGCTTTCGATCCCTCAAGCCATCGTCCAATAATGCGCTTATCGTCATGTGCAATAATTCTGGCGCGAAACCATGCTTTATCACAGGAATCGTAAAGCGCTTCGCACTCACATCCAACCGGCGGTAGTCCTTCACCATTCCATTCAGGCTGCTTTGATGCTGCAAGGGCTGCTTCGTATTCCTCGTAAGAAACGCAACCTGTACCGCTGAAATGTAACCCAGCCATAACAAAAGGCGCTCGACCTTTGGAATGGAAAGTTACAGAGCCATTAAGCCCATTTGAGGCTACGGTTCGGTCGCTAGGCCAGCCGCCAAGTTTTGGTAATTCCTGCACTAACCGTTCAAGTAATGTCATGCCACTCTCCTCTGCTTATTAGCGCGCTCAACCTTCTCATAGTCCTGACAGCACTCTGGCGAGCAAAAGAATCCGGTCAATACCTTCTCTTCGCAGTAATAGCAGGTGCCGGTGAATTGCATCTGAGGCTTGCTTCGGTTGGCTAATGCCAGGTCAATCATGTGCTGTGTGTGTTCGGCAGCTTCGTCGAGAATATCTGCGGACATAGTGGTTACTCCTGAATGAAGTCGTAAAAAAACCTGCCGGAGCAGGTTGGTTATTCGGGGATGGTTGGTTTTCGGTAGAGTGGGATGCTGTCAATAACTGCATCTATTTGAGGCCAAGCCTCGAACGAAGTTCCTTGCAGACAAAGTTCAACTCCTGCGATATCGGTAAAGCAGAATGGCTCACTAAATTCCTGCCGATAAGCCTGAAGCTCTTTTGCCATAGCAATAACTGCTGGTCCGTAATCGGATGGGTTTTCGATAAATTTATTCAACATCTCATCACTAATCATCCTGACCTTCCGGGGCTGCTGGCAGCATGACTTTACCACCGCATTTTTGGCAGAAATTACATTCGTTTTCGACAGGGCCGCCATCGTTAAATACCCATGAGCTACCACAGGCAGAGTCCCAGTATCCGTCATCATCATAAGTCCACTTGCAACCCTCGCTTACAGGCTGTGCGGTGGCGTTAAGGCGCTGGACTTCGGCACGGCAGTAAAGCCATACTGCATGTGCAATCTCTGGCTCACGGTCGTCAAGCTTTATCCCTAAACTATATTCAGCGATTTCACGCAAATCTTCTGGGCTTGACTCATCTGGCAACTTAATCATGATTTCACCTCGTCGGTTACAGGCTCGTAGGTTTCATCAAATATTTCCGGCTTACACGGGTAGTGCTCGCCTTTTACACCTTTGATAATCCAGTCACCTTTCGACGCAACGTGGCGCGCCGTACCTTCGCCATCTTCCAGCGTTGATATAACTAGCTCCGCATTTCCTCTGGCCATTAACTCGTAGGTTGCATCTCCACTGCAAAACTTAACGACGTCATCTATGTTTGAACCAGTCCACTGTATTGCATCAATGACAACTGGCTTTTTTCTGAACTTCATGATTTCACCTCTTTGACAGCCAACAGAACAGCCTCGATATGCTCAAGACAGGGAGGTGCACCGTGCTCTTCGCTATCGCCAATATGCTCAGCGATTCGGGAAAGGTAGTCAGGGTCGATTTTCCAGCCCTGGCTTTTATCTTTGGCCTCTGGCAACTCCACCGGGCGCAAAAGCTGAGCGGGTGGGGTGGTATAGAGTGCGTGAAGAGGTTCAACACTTGACTCATCATCGCTTTTAATCCAAACAGTTCCGCAGCAACGGCGCTTATCTAATAAATCATTTATCACCTTCGTATGAGCATATGCAACAGGCTCAGCCGTAAGCGCTGCGAGTGCTATTTGCTGACGCTTTAATTGGCTTCTCAGCGATACCAAAGTTTCTGGAATGGCATGAGGAAGTTGAGAATACCTATCAATTTCCCTGTTGATACTTGAAATGTCATGCTGGCAATCTGCAATCAGCGCCTGCACATCACCATCAACTGGATTGGGGGAATTAAGCATCTTCATACTCCCTGCGTTTAGCGCCGCGATAGACTGGTTTTGGTTGGTGCTTAGGGTTTTCAATTGCACTGGCGATTAACACCTGCCAGTTATTACGATTGTTTTTCACCCAATTACCGAAGTCGCCATCAAAGAAACCTTTGGGAACTGGCGTCGAAAGCCTTTCAACCACATCACAGGGAACGACAATGCTGTCGCAGCCCTGATTGTAATATTCAAGATGACCTCGAATTCTTGACTCTGGGTATCGCCCAGCAGTTTCAACCCGACCCCTGTACCCGCTATCTTCAGCAGCCCAGAGGGTTATAAAACTGTCGCTCCGCGCCGTATGTTTAACGCTCAAAGGCTTTGTTGAATAAATGGATTTTATGCTGTGGTACTATGAAAACGGTTGTTTCAGATAACATAAAATCAATGCGTTACATGCTTGCGTATGACGGTGTTCTGTCTGGCATCAGCGTTTTCTACCAAAACAGTGCAGACAAAACAGAATGATTACCTATTATTCAACAAAGCCACGCTCAAAACGAAAAATTCTCGCTCCGTTACTGGATTGGGGGAATTAGTTGTCATGGTTGGTGACCTCGAAAGAGTGATTTTGAATCGCCTCAATCAATTCATCTGCATCAACAGTGAAAACCTTCAGCGTTTCGCACCCGCCTATTTTTGCGCCTGATATTCTGTATCCGCCGCTATTGTCACAAATGCACAGCGACAGGCTGCCGTTAATGTTATGGCATACTTCAACACGAACTTGTTTGTTACTCATTTGCGCCTCCGCTTCTGCGCTGCACGTTTTTGCTGAGCGGCATAACCGCGCTTGTTATTAACCGGATATGAATTACCGGCGATACCGAACGCCAGCTGGTTCTGTAATTTCGCGGCTGCCAATATGCTCATCGCAGACCACATTGCCATTTTTCGCATATCAACCCGCCTTATCCGCATTATCGAGACGCTTAAAGTCAATTACCCACACCCACGGGTTAGCCTGCCAGCTTTCCTCGCCGTAGATGGATTCCCACAACTCAGCGAAGTTGTCATATGGAGTCATAACTTCGCCGCCACTATCAGGATCGTTATATGTTGGCCGCCATCCGGTAAGCTCCAAACCTTCGGAGTGTGCATCTTCCTGGCTAATATCCTGCAGCCGCTCCACACGAACGCCGGTAATCTCCAGCGTTATGCGGGAAGCCCAGCGCGGCATGTGGATTGATGGAGTCCAGCCAACCATTTCGCTACCGTTCCAAGAAGCGCGGTGAATGCAATGCTCTGGTTTACGGAAGCGCTTAGGAATCATGCTTAGTGGAGAGCCTTTACAGCCATAGAACTCCACGTCAGCCCATGTTCCATCACGCGGCGCATCAGGCATCCACGCCTCACGCACCCACAGGCGATCACCTAATGCACCGAACGGGCAGATATATCCCTCATCCTCGCCGGCAACACCAAACACCTGTTTTTTCGCTGGCTGAAGGTATCCGTGCTTATCGACCACGCCGGGCGTGTACCAGCGAGCTGTATAATCAGTTTCCAGTGCCATATTCATCGGGTTGAAATGTTCGGAAGGCTGTACCTTCATGATCCGGCGCATCTGCGTCTTCCTGCTGGCCAGAACTGCATGAACCATTTCGGCATTTAAGATGATTGGGCGCTCTTTCATTTGGCACCCGCCCGCAGCCCAGCAATCTTTTCCAGCAGGTCGATGGGTGCCACATCCTGAGCATCTTCTGCGAACCCTAATGCTATGCGCACAGACTTGGCTTCTGCCGCGAACTGGTCAGCCTGACCAGCAGACATTGAGTAACGCGAAAGTTTTTCATTTGCCGCATCCAGCTCTACTGCAAGCCTATCCTTATGCCTTATAGCCTCCTCGAAGCCGCCAACAAGCGCATCCATCTTCTGCTGCAATGCGGCGTAGTCTTCGTAATACACAAACTCGCCTTCAGGGTCGTTATAGTTAATGTCCTGTCGGCCATAACCAGTGACTGAATGACGTTTAACTTCGCTCATTTCCCTTCTCCTGAATCCGCTACAGACACCACGACAAGCTCATCGTTATCGAATGACTCTTGCTTATCTTTGATGTAACAAAGCACCTTATTGGCAAGGTGCCTGACGTTGGTAACCATGGCTTTTTGCTCATCGGCTAATACGATGAACATGAAAATGTTGAGGCGATATGCCGGTATGCGGCATTGCCTGCGGTGAAGTGTTTGCATGGGAGTGTGTCCGGTCAGGCAGCTGTTAAGCTAAGCGCCGCCACCAGGAGCTTTAGCTTTCTATCCTGCCGCTCGGCTGCTAATTGAGCCTTAATGGGATTGGTTGTCAGCGTGTTATCAGGTAGCAACCATGCTTTGCGCTGCCATAAAAAAGGGAGCGTAACGCTCCCGACTTTCATTGGACTGTAAGGGGTGTGCATGGCTATTCCTCGGGTGTTGGCTGAGGTTCGTCAGGCATCACCTCATACTCACCGGTAATGATGGATGCATTGTCTTGCGGCAAATCGGCATCAGCCTTTTCATCAAGCGTTACAGCACGCTGCAACTCAATGCTGACCGGAAGGTATTTGAACAAGCGGCGAATGGCTGTCTTTTTTGCCATCTCTTCGTAATGGTCAACCCAAGGCCCCTTGTCGCTTGACTTGCTTAATGCGCGAACACGATCAACCGCTGCCTTGCTCATAACTTCAAACTGAACTCCGCCATCTTTCAGTCTGGCAACAGCGTATACATGAGTCAGCGCGCCGGGATTTCCGTCTTCATTTGGGATGTGCTCAAGCTTTTCTTCCAGCCCGTAGGCATAGCTGAACTGGTCATTTTCATATACGGCGCGAGCAGAAAGGCTGACAATCTGACCTGAGCGACGGGCAAGGTCTATCATGCCCCGATAGCCAATAATCAACTGTGTTTCTGTAGCTACAGTGACCCACTGGTTGCCCTGCTTTTGCCTTTTGTCAAAAGGCAGTAGGTACGCATGACCAAGCGCGCCACCTGGCTCAAGTCCAAGCTGAGCACACTGCATGATTGCTCCAAGAAACGACATCTGATCGCACTGCATCAGCTTGGGTGTTTTACGAAGTTCGGTCATTGCAATTCGAGCAAGGCGATCTGCTGTCATATGGTAAGCGTCTCATCCAGACCGTCTTTTATTTTCGCCCGTGTTTCCTACCATGGACACTTTCGCGAACATGGACACTACCGTGGACAGAAACACGCCTTACATCAGCAGACCCTGGATCATCACTGCACTCAGCCTGCGATTTAACGACGCCCTGACTTACCGTGAAATTGCAGAGCAACTAAACGTCAGTTCTTCCGCTACGCATAAAATGTTCAAGCGTTTTCGCCGCACGGGTATTAACTGGCCGTTGCCGGAGGAATACACGCCTGAGCGCCTTGAGGAGGAGCTTTACGCCTTCAATCTTGAAACAAACCTGCCTGTCAGAAAACGCCGCCCTGACTGGCCTCTGGAGTTCAAAATCCGCATGGCGGAGCTGAGCCTGCTGCCGGGGGCCTGTGTGGCAGAACTGGCGCGGGAGCATGGTGTTAACGATAACCTGGTGTTTAACTGGCGGAACCTGCATCGCCAGGGACTGCTGGACCCTGCCATCAGAGCCACACTCATTCCGGTCACCGTGGAGCCGCTTTCGCCGCCCCTGAGGCACAGCGGAGCCGTATCAGCAGACCTGCCACCAGTCATCAGTTGCAAGCTGACACTGCCGGGCGGCAGCCTGAGCCTGACCGGGCCACTGACCCCAGAGTTACTACGCGCACTGGTCAGTGAACTCCGGGAGGGTGAACCATGATTAGTTTTCCGGCAGGCGCACGCATTTGGCTGGTTGCAGGCGTGACAGACATGCGCTGCAGCTTCAACGGGCTGGCGGCGAAGGTGCAGAACACGCTGCGCGCCGACCCGTTCAGCGGGCATCTGTTCATCTTCCGCGGCCGGCGCGGCGACATGATAAAGGTACTGTGGGCCGACCGGGACGGCCTGTGCATGTTTACCAAAAGGCTGGAACGTGGCCGCTTCGTCTGGCCGGTGACCCGTGACGGCAAAATCCACCTGACGCCTGCGCAGCTGTCCATGCTGCTGGAAGGCATTAACT
>NZ_VZPF01000057.1 GCF_008801695.1 Pantoea stewartii subsp. stewartii | reverse complement strand
GAATATTTTACGGCATTCTCCGCTAATGCTCAGGCGAATATCCCTGAAGGACGTTCTTAACAATTTAACAAGGGTTTACCACAAAATGGTGCTGGTTTATTAGCGTCAATTTGTGGGGATCCCTCAGGGCTTAGCCCCTTTCCTGCCTGGTGATTATTTTAAGTTTTCAGGGAAATTCGCCGGCAGCTCGCTTGCCGCGCAGGCAATCACGTCTTCGTTATTTTTTCCGGCATCCCGTACAAAGGTAATCGTGGCAAACTCATCGATCACTTCGATTGGGTAGTTTGGGCCCGCATCGCGGTATTTCGCCATTTCGTCCAGATGGTCGTTCTGGAAACAGACGGTACGTTCAGGATTATTGATGACCCAGCGTGGGAAGAAAATGGTGCCGTGGAACAGCTTGTCGCTCATGTTGGCAATCAGGCTGACGCTGGTGCCGGTAGGTTCGGTCCAGGACACTTTATAGCTATTTTCCGCGACTCTGACGATATAAACGTGTTGGTCTTTGACCCAACGATTGCCCACCATCCCGCTGTGGATACGATGATCAATGGTGTCTTCGTTTTTAATGTACAGCTCATAATTCCAGCCGTTGTCGTAGGTATAAACCAGATGTTTACCTGTGAAACCGTCAAGATTGTGTTTGTCGAAGCTGCTCATCTTTCGTTCTCCTCTGTTGGTGAATCCAGCTTAGTCATTCACTTTATGAATTAAAAACGCTAATTTATGATGAAAACCATTCAAAAAATGGATTGATGATGCATAAAACCACGCTGGAACAATGGAGCCTGCTGGATAAGGTTATGAAAGAAGGCAGCTTTGCAAAAGCCGCCGACCTGACCAACCGCAGCCAGTCCTCAGTCAGTTACAATCTTGCCATGCTGCAACAGCGTATTGGCATCACCTTACTGCACATTGAGGGGCGCAAAGCGGTACTTACGCCCGCCGGTGAATTGCTGCTGGCGCAGGTGCGACCGCTTCTTAAGGCGTTTCATTCGCTGGAGGCGTATGCGGGCGCCATACGCAGCGGCGTCAGAACCAAACTGGATCTGGTGGTGGACAGCATCTTTCCGCGCCGCCGCCTGTTCGCTGTCCTGAAAACCTTTCAGCAACGCCACCCACACACGCAAATTAATCTCACCGAAGTGCTCGAAACCGATACCGATTATGCTGAGGCCGATGTGATGGTGGTAACCCAGCGCCAGGATATGGCCGGGCGGGGCGAGTGGTTGATGAACGTGGATTTTGTCGCGGTGGCGCATCGCGATCACCCCTTGCATCAATGCGGCGTAGACCTGGATGAGGAACAACTGGCGCGGTATCCGCTGATTCGCATTGCGGATCGCGAACATTTTACAGTGCAGAATGAAAGCAGCAGTGGCGATTACTGGTCTTTCTAAACCATTGACGCGGCGGTAGAAGCGGTAATGCATCAGGTGGGCTATGGCTGGATTCCGCAGGCGCGCATCCGTCACGAACTGGCACAGGGCATCCTGAAGATATTGCCGCTTCGGCATGGGGTGCGCCGCGCCACCACGCTGCATCTGCTGATTAAAAAAGACATTATCATGCTGGATCCGCCCATCGCGACCTTACTTGACCTGCTGAAAACGGCACCGCAAACGGACGTACCGTAACGGGCGCCACGGGCCGGGCAGACGATCCGCCACGGCACAGCTTTCGTGCGCCAGTTACGCGGCGGACTGGATTTACGGTGTGACGTGCAGGGCGTGAAGCAGGGCATCCAGCGAGTCAGGAGCCTGCTGATGGCGGTTTTCAACCGGATGACCGCTCCACGACAGGGCATCGTCCAGGCAATAGTCGCCGGCGCAATGCAGATCAAGATCGTCATCCAGCAGGCCAATCGGCAGCCAGATCAGCGGCCGGTCACGTAAGTCGTTCGGCACGGTGGATCCACAGTTCCTGCAGAAGTCATTGCGGTATCCCTGCGGGCGACGCCAGCTGGCGATAAAGGTTTCACCGGCCAACCAGCGAAAGTGGTCTGCATTAACGATCGTCGCCAGATTATGGCCCGTGCCGGTCTGGCGACGACACAGCGAACAGTGGCAGCGGTAAAAATGACTGGGCTTTTGTGTCAGCCTGAATACCACCGTTCCGCATAAACAACGTCCTGAAATCATGCTGGCTTCCCTGAATAAAATGCGCTTAAGAAGACGCTTAGTGTGCCCGCTTTTTGGCCCAGTACGCCATAAAGTTAATCGCTTCGCGATCAACGCCGCGCTCGCCAATCAGATGGCGACGCAGCAGTTTCACGACGGTCGATTCGGCGGCCACCCAGCCGTAAAATTCATTGTTGCGCGCCTGCGCACGATCCCACAGTAACTCACCGTCTTCCTCTTCCTGCACGGCCTGCTGCTGGCCGCCATCGGGTACGCTGACCTGGGACTGAATTGCCGCGATCAGGCATTCACCATGTGAAGCAAACGCAGGTTTGCGGGGCAACCACACAATGTCGGCAAACGCGTACGCCTGTAAATCGACGCAATCCTCAGCATCCGGCACCTCAAAAAAAGCCTGAACCCGGGGCGGGTGGGGCTGGCGGGCCAGCGATTCCAGAATGCCTTTCGCGGCAGGCAAGGCGGTTTCATCGGCAATCAGCAGCGCATTGCGCAGGCCGTCTGGCGGCGTCCATTCATAGCCACCGCTGTCGACCTCAAACGCCGCATTCGGCGCAACGATCACCAGGCTGTCGCCCGGTTTCGCGTTGATGGCCCAGGCCGAGGCCGGACCTTCTGTACCGTGGCTGACAAACTCAATGGTCAGCTCCTCACGTTGGACATCCAGGTGGCGCAGCGTATAGGTGCGCAGCAGCGGCCGCTGCGCTTTGGGCAGCGACAGAATCGTCTGGTACCACTCATCGTTATTGGGCAGGTCGGGCAGGCTGCCATCTTCGGCAGGCAGCAAAATCTTAATCCGCTGGTCGGGCGCATCCGATTTCATCTGTGCCACGTCGGGCCCGTTAAATACCAGGCTCAGCATCGAAGGTGAAAGGTGATGTTTGCGGGCCAGTTTGACCTCAAAAAGGCGGTAAGCAGGGACGTCAGCCATCGTCGTTCCTTGTGGTTAATGAGCCGATAAGGCTGATCGTGAACGCCAGATCAGCCCCGACAGGGCAATAAAGAGCATGGCGGCAGTGAGTGCGGCGGCAATCAGCGCGGCTTCGCCGTGCGAGTGCGTGATCACTGGCACCAGAAGGGCACACAAGCCATAGCCCAGCGTATGGCTGGTGGCGATCCAGCCTGCTCCGGCGCCGTCTGCCAGCGTGTCGTTGAGCAGCAACTGATAGGCGGGTGTGCCGAGCGCCGCACCGAACGACATCACGGCACAGCCGACATAAAACAGCCAGAGCGACGTGGTCAGCATCATGCCCAGGCCCAGCGCCATCAGGATCCCGGCGCTGATTAGCAGTGAAAGCGGTGTCAGTAACTGCGGATGCAACACCAGAAACTGCGCACTCAGCGACGCGATGGCGGCAACGCTCAGCAGCCAGGCAACCTGATGGCTTATCGCCGCCGTCTGCCCGGCAAATTGTCGGGCCAGCGCCGGAGACAGCCCCAGTTGCATCAGGCTGACGGTGGCCGCCAGCAGCAGGGCGCATAACAGGTAGGGCAGGCAATGAGGGCGCAGGCGGGCGTTTTTACGCGTCACCGCTGGCTGCGGGGCCGAACGTTGTAACGGCAGCAACAGCGCCAGCGCCAGCAGCGGCGCCACCACCAACAGCGCCAGCGGGGCCAGCGGATGAATCACCAGCATTCCGGCTGCGCAGAGGGGGCCAAAAAGTCGGCCACAGCTCAGGCCGGAGCTGATGGTCGCCAGCGCCGTCATGCGCTTCTCTTCGCCCGCCCGGTGCAGCGCCCATACCTGACAGGCGGGCACCATGGCCGATACCATCAAACCATAAAAAACCCGGGCAATAATTAATATGCCTAATCCAATCGGTGCGCTGACGGCCTGCACAGACAGCAGCGCACAGCCCAGACCGAGCAGCAAAAAGCTGGTGCCGTAACCGGCCAGCGACCACAGGACCACTGGTTTACTTCCCTGACGGGCAATCTGCTTTCCCCACCACGGCGACGCGGGCAAAAACAACATGGAGCCGAGCGTTAACAGTCCTGCCCACACCGACAGGCTCAGGCTGGTCTGAGCAACCAGCACCGGAATCGCGACCAGCAGGCCATTTTGTCCCACACCCAGCAACCCGGCGCTGATGGCTAAAGGCCAGTTTGCTAACGCTTTTTTTTGCGTCATGGCCAGTTCAGGAGATGTCACGATGTTGCTAACCCGTATCTTTGTTGTATGTATTTGTAAAATTTATTCTGCCAATTCTAACAATTGTCGTTGATAATGAGAACTATTATCGGCAGAATTCGCATTATCATAACGACTGGAAATTGTTTGATAATGATACAATCAACGCATGATGGGGCCTGGGACGTGGCGGCACAATGCTTCCTGAACGCCCTGATCCGTGAAACCAGGGACTGGCAGTTGAGCCAGGGTGACCCCGCCGAACTGACGATCCCGTTGGATGAACAGCAGACCTTACACTTTAAGGTGGCTTACTTTTCTCCGACGCAGCACCACCGTTTTGTCTTTCCGGCCCGGCTGGTGACGCAGCGTGGCAGCCAACCGGTGGCGTTTGAAACCGTCGCCAGGCTGATTGTCGATAAGTTACAACACCAGCACGCGCTGCCCGTCGCAGGCTGCGAGGCGTTTTACCAGCGCGTAATGCAAAGTCATGCTCACACCCGCGAAGCGGCGGCGTCCCGTCATGACTGGTGCGGCCTGCGCGAAAACGCACTCAATTTTGCCGAGGCCGAACAGGCGCTGCTGGTCGGGCACGCTTTCCATCCTGCCCCCAAATCGCACGAACCTTTCACGCCGCAGCAGGCCAGACGCTACCTGCCCGATTTTGCCCCGCATTTTCCGCTGCGCTGGTTCGCGGTGGATAAAGACTACCTGGCGGGCGACAGCCTGAAACTGAACTTACAGCAGCGCCTGACGCGTTTTGCGGCCGAGAACGCACCGCAGCTGCTGCATGCGCTGACGGACCAGCGGTGGTTATTCCCGCTGCATCCCTGGCAGGCGGACTATTTGCTGCAGCAGAGCTGGTGTCAGCAACTGATGGAGCAAGGACGGCTACAGGATCTGGGTGAGGCGGGAACATCCTGGCTGCCCACCACGTCATCACGCTCGCTCTATTGCGCGACCAGTCGTGACATGATCAAGTTCTCGCTGAGCGTGCGACTCACTAACTCCGTCCGCACTTTATCGGTGAAAGAAATCAAACGCGGCATGCGGCTGGCGCGGCTGGCGCAGACCGCGCGCTGGCAGGCGATGCAGGCGCGTTTCCCGACGTTTCGTGTGATGCAGGAAGACGGCTGGGCCGGGCTGCGTGATATGCAGGGCACGATCAGGGAAGAGAGCCTGTTCGCACTGCGTGAAAACCTGATTGTCGACCAGCCGCAGAGTCAGACCAACGTGCTGGTCTCCCTGACGCAGTCCGCGCCGGACGGCGGCGACGCACTGCTGACGGCGGCGGTTAAGCGCCTGAGCCAGCGCCTGCGTATCAGCGAACAACAGGCCGCCCATGCCTGGGTGGACGCATACTGCCAGCAGGTGCTGAAACCGCTGTTTACGGCCGAAGCCGATTACGGACTGGTGCTGTTAGCGCATCAGCAAAATATCCTGGTGGAAATGGCACAAGACCTGCCGGTTGGCCTGATCTATCGCGATTGCCAGGGCAGTGCCTTTATGCCGCACGCCGCAGGCTGGCTGGATGAGACTGGCGAAGCGCAGGCAGAAAATGTCTTTAGCCGCGAACAGCTGCTGCGCTATTTCCCCTATTACCTGTTAGTGAATTCCACGTTCGCGGTCACGGCGGCACTGGGCGCGGCGGGCATGGACAGCGAAACGCACCTGATGGCGCGCGTACGTGATGCGCTGTCTGCGCTGCGTTGCGAGGTCACGCACACGGACTGTCTCGATTACGTGCTGGAAAGTCCGCACTGGAATGTGAAAGGCAACTTCTTCTGTTACCTGCACGATCACAACGAAAACACCATCGTCGATCCGTCGGTAATCTACTTCAACTTCACCAATCCCCTTCTGTCCCAGGAGCGCTAAATGTCTCAGGCAACGATTGTTCACAGCGGCCACGGTTTGCGCTGCGAGAAGTCTGGTAAGGCCCTGAATCTGGGCTGGGGACAGGACAACAGTGCGGTCCTGCATTATACCGGCCCGCTTGCCGAAGGCTGGTTGCGTGATGCGCTGGATCAGATGTTTATCGCGGCTCCGTCGCTTTCCGCCATTGTGTTGCCCTATGCCGAATGGCGGGAAGAGCCGCAGGCGCTGGCCCTGTTTGCCGCGCTGAAAAGCGATATCGTGCACCGCGAGGTGTTCTGGCAACTGCCGCTGTGGCTGTCCACGCCGCGTCAGCAGGCGTCCGGCGAGATGGTCTTTGATGCCGAACGTGAGATTTACTTCCCCCAGCGTCCGCCGCGTCCTCAAGGCGAAGTCTATCGCCGTTACGATCCGCGTGTGCGCCGGACGCTGAGTTTCCGCGTGGCCGATCCTGCGCGGGATGCCGAGATGTTCACCCGCTGGATGAACGATCCGCGCGTGGATTATTTTTGGGAGCAGAGCGGATCGCTGGCAGTGCAGACCGCCTACCTGCAACGCCAGCTCACCAGCAGCTATGCCTTTCCGCTGATTGGCTGTTTTGATGATGCGCCTTTCAGCTACTTTGAAATCTACTGGGCCGCCGAAGACCGTATCGGACGCCACTACAGCTGGCAGCCGTATGACCGCGGCCTGCACCTGCTGGTGGGCGAATCGCAGTGGCGCGGACCGCACTATGTGCAGAGCTGGCTGCGCGGTATCAGCCACTACCTGTTCCTGGATAACCCGCACACCCAGCGCCTGGTGCTGGAGCCACGCGCTGATAATCAGCGCCTGTTCCGTCATCTGGCACCTGCGGGCTATGCCACCGTTAAAGAGTTCGACTTCCCTCACAAGCGCTCTCGCCTGGTGATGACCCGGCGTGCCCGCTTCTTCAGCGAGGTGGGCCTGTGATGAATCCGCACGCATGGGAAACCGTGAACCGTCAGCTGGTGGCGAAAATGCTGGCCGAGCTGGAGTACGAGCAGGTCTTTCAGGCCCAGGCGCAGGGCGATAACCGTTACTGCATCAGCCTGCCGGGCGCTGAGTGGCACTTTACCGCCGAACGCGGCATCTGGGGCTGGCTATGGATCGATGCGCAAAGCCTGCGTTGTGCAGATACGCCAGTACTGGCCCAAACCCTGCTCTGCCAGTTACAGCCGGTGCTGTCGATGAGCGATGCCACGGTAGCGGAGCATATGCAGGATCTCTACGCCACCTTGCGCGGCGATCTTCAGCTTATGCAGGCGCGTCAGGGAATGAGCGCGGACGCGCTTATCGATCTGGATGCCGACCGCCTGCAGTGCCTGCTCAGCGGCCATCCCAAATTTGTCTTCAACAAAGGCCGACGCGGCTGGGGACTGGCGGCACTGGCGCGCTACGCCCCGGAATACCTGAACACGTTCCGCCTGCACTGGCTGGCGGTTCAGCGTGAGCATCTGGTCTGGCGCTGCGACAGCGCTCTGGACATCCAGCAACTGCTGCATGCCGCGATGGATGACGGCGAATATGCCCGGTTCACCGAGGCCTGGCAGGCACAGGGACTGGACGACAGCTGGCTGCCGTTACCGGTTCATCCCTGGCAATGGCAGCAAAAAATCGCACTCGATTTTGTCGCGGATCTGGCCACTGGCAAAATGGTCTCGCTGGGCGAGTTTGGCGATCGGTGGCTGGCACAGCAGTCACTGCGCACGCTGACCAACGCCAGCCGTCAGGGCGGACTGGATATCAAACTGCCGCTGACGATCTACAACACTTCCTGCTATCGCGGCATTCCTGGCAAATACATCGCGGCGGGCCCGCTGGCCTCGCGCTGGTTACAACATGTCTTTGCTACTGATGCAACGTTGCAGCAAAGCGGGGCGGTGATTTTGGGCGAACCGGCCGCAGGCTATGTCGCTCATCAAGGTTACGCCGCGCTGGCCGAAGCCCCCTATCGCTACCAGGAAATGCTGGGCGTGATTTGGCGCGAAAATCCTGCGCGCTGGCTGCATCAGGACGAAACGCCGATTCTGATGGCGACGTTGATGGAGTGCGATGAGCAGGGACAGCCGCTTATCGGTGCCTACATTGCCCGCTCGGGCCTGAGCGCCGAGGCCTGGCTCAGTCAGATGTTTCGCGTGGTCGTCGTGCCGCTGTATCACCTGCTGTGCCGTTACGGCGTGGCGCTGATCGCGCACGGACAAAATATTACTCTGGCGATGAAAGACAGTATTCCGCAGCGCGTCCTGCTGAAGGATTTTCAGGGCGACATGCGGCTGGTGAAGGACGATTTTCCCGAGATGGCCTCTCTGCCTCAGGCGGTCCGTGATGTCACGGCCCGCCTGAGCGCGGACTACTTGATTCATGACCTGCAAACCGGACATTTTGTTACGGTTGTGCGTTTTATTTCGCCGTTGATGGCGCGCCTTGGCGTACCCGAGCGGCGCTTTTACCAACTGCTTGCCGCAGTGTTGAGCGATTACATGCAGGCGCACCCGCAACTGTCGGCGCGCTTTGCGCTTTTCTCCCTCTTCAAGCCACAAATCATTCGCGTCGTGCTGAACCCGGTAAAGCTCACCTGGCCCGATCAGGATGGCGGGAGCCGTATGTTGCCCACTTACCTGGAAAATCTGCAAAACCCGCTGTGGCTGGTCACCAAGGACTGAATCATGACAAACACTGTTGATTTTATTGGCATCGGTATTGGCCCGTTCAACCTGAGTATCGCGGCGCTGGCACACGAAGCCGAGGGTTTTACCAGTGCGTTTTTAGACAGTCGGCCGGATTTTGCCTGGCATCCCGGCATGCTGGTGCCGGACTGCCATATGCAGACCTCGTTCTTAAAGGATCTGGTCTCGGCAGTTGCGCCCACCAGCCCGTTCAGCTTTGTGAACTACCTTGTGAAGTGTAAGAAATTCTACCGCTTTATGACGGCAGAGCTGCGAACCGTATCGCGGGATGAGTTTTCTGACTATCTGCGCTGGGCCGCCGAGGGCATGGATAACCTGCACTTTAATCACACGGTGGAGCGCATCGAGTTTGACGACACGAAACAGCGTTTCGTGATTCACAGCCATGACGGTGAGCGCTACGCACGCAATATTTGTCTCGGCATTGGTAAACAGCCCTATCTGCCGCCGTGCGTCAACCGCATCAGTGCGACCTGTTTCCACGCCAGTGAGATGAGCCTGCGCAAGCCCGATCTGCGCGGCAAACGCGTTGCCGTGATTGGCGGAGGGCAGAGCGGTGCCGATCTGTTCCTGAACGCCTTCCGGGGAGAGTGGGGTGAGCCGGCGAATGTCAGTTGGGTGTCGCGCCGCAATAACTTTAACGCGCTGGACGAAGCGGCCTTTGCCAATGAATATTTCACCCCTGAGTACGTATCCAGCTTTGTCGGCCTGAGTGAGAAGGCGCGCCAGACCATGCTGGATGAGCAAAAGATGACTTCGGATGGCATTACGGCAGCGTCGCTGCTGACGATTTATCGCGAGCTGTATCATCGCTTTGAGGTGCTGGGACAGCCGCGCAATGCGCATCTGCTTCCCAGCCGCTCGGTGGTGGAACTGAACCGCCATCAGCAATGCTGGCAGCTGCAGTTACAGCATCAGCTCGATCAGGGTTATGACCTGATTGAGTGCGATGTGGTGATTTTTGCCACCGGTTATCGCCCGGCGTTGCCCGAGCTACTGTCACCGCTGATGAGCCGCCTGACCATGAAAGACGAGTGCACGTTCAGCGTGCGCGAAGATTTCACGCTGGAGTGGAACGGACCCAGGGACACTAACATCTTTGCGGTCAACGCCAGTATGCAAACGCACAGCATCGCTGAACCGCAACTCAGCCTGATGGCCTGGCGTTCCGCCCGTATTCTGAATCGCGCGCTGGGGCGTGATTTATTCGATCTCAGCACGCCGCCTGCCCTGATTCAGTGGCGCAGCGCGAGCCGGGAAAAACCGCAGCAGGGTGCTGCATCTACTCAAAACTATACCGAGTCCTTGGGGTAAACCTTAACCTCGCATGCAGGAACGACGATGAAGACTAAAAACAAAAATATCTGGCTGCTTAATCCGCTGTTATTAGCCATGATGGCACCGGCGGTGGCACAGCAAACCAGTGAGAATGAAATGGTTGTCTCCGCCAGCCGTACGCACCGCACCGTGGCGGAAATGGCACAGACCACCTGGGTGATTGAAGGGGCCGAACTGGAGCAACAGGTCCAGGGCGGAAAAGAGTTTAAAGATGCACTGGCACAGCTGGTACCGGGCCTGGACGTCAGTAGCCAGGGCCGCACCAACTACGGTATGAACATGCGTGGCCGCGCTATTGTGGTGCTGGTGGATGGCGTACGTCTTAACTCCTCGCGTACCGACAGCCGTCAGCTGGATTCCATCGATCCGTTTAATATCGATCATATTGAAGTGATCTCCGGTTCCACCTCGCTATACGGCGGCGGCAGTACCGGTGGCCTGATCAATATCGTGACCAAAAAAGGCCAGCCAGGGACCCAGTTTGAGTTTGAAACCGGCACCAAAACCGGATTCAACAGTAGCAAAGACCATGATGAACGCGTGGCGGCTGCCCTCTCCGGCGGCACCGATCGTGCCTCCGGACGCCTGTCCGTTGCCTACCAAAAGTTTGGCGGCTGGTATGATGGCAAGGGCGATTCACTGCTGATGGACAATACCCAGACGGGCCTGCAGTATTCCGATCGTCTGGATATTATGGGCACCGGCACGCTGGAGATTGATGACCACCAGCAACTGCAGCTGGTCACGCAGTACTACAAAAGTCAGGGCGATGACGATTATGGCCTCTATCTTGGGCGTAACTTCTCCGCAGTAACGGGCGGAGGCACCGCGTACATCCGCAAAGGGCTGAACTCCGACCGCCTTCCCGGCACCGAACGCCATCTGGTCAGCCTGCAGTACTCCAATACTGATTTTCTTGGTCAGGAGCTGGTGGGGCAGGTTTACTACCGGGACGAGTCACTGGCGTTTTATCCGTTCCCCACGGTGTCCGGCGGACGCGTTACCAGTTTGTCCTCCTCAGAGCAGAACACCGATCAGTACGGCGGTAAGCTGGCGATCACCAGTAAGCCGGTCGATGGGCTGCAGCTGACCTACGGCGTAGACGCCGATCATGAGCTTTTCAGTTCCAACCAGATGTTCTTTGATCTGGGCCAGTCTGCCGCCTCGGGCGGGCTGAACAACCAGAGCATCTACACCACGGGCCGTTATCCGGGTTATGACATTACTAATCTGGCGACCTTCCTGCAGTCCAGCTACGACATCAATGAGACGTTTACGCTGAGTGGCGGTGTGCGCTATCAGTACACCGAAAACAAGGTGGATGATTTCGTCGGTTACGCTCAGCAGCAGGCAATTGCCAACGGTACCGCGCGCTCGGCCGATCCGATTCCAGGCGGCTCTACCGATTACGATAACTTCCTGTATAACGCCGGTATCCTGATGCATATCACGGCGCGGCAGCAGGCCTGGTTTAACTTCTCGCAGGGCGTTGAGCTGCCCGATCCAGGCAAATATTACGGGCGCGGCACCTATGGCCGGGCGGTTAACGGCAATCTCCCGCTGACCAACAGCGTTAATGTGGATGCCAGCAAGTTGCAGGGCATCAAAGTCGATTCATGGGAACTGGGCTGGCGCTATACCGGCGATAATCTGCGTACGCAACTCAGCGCCTATTACTCGCTGTCAGACAAGAATGTGCAGCAGAATCAGGACCTGACGATCAGCGTGGTTGACGATAAGCGCCGCATTTATGGGGTGGAAGGTGCCGTGGATTACTTTATCCCGGACACCGACTGGAGCACCGGAGCAAACTTCAACGTGCTCAAAACCGAGTCCAAAGTGGATGGCAGCTGGCGAAAATATGACGTGAAAGTGGCCAGCCCGTCGAAAGCGACCGCCTATGTTGGCTGGTCGCCGGATCCGTGGAGCCTGAAGGTGCAGAGCACTACCTCGTTTAATCTCAGCGACGACGCGGGCTACAACATCAACGGCTACACCACTGTTGATTTCATTGGCAGCTATGAACTGCCTGTCGGCAAGCTGAGCTTCAGCGTGGAAAACCTGCTGGATCGTGATTACACCACGGTATGGGGCCAGCGCGCGCCGCTGTACTACAGCCCGACCTATGGTTCACCGTCGCTGTATCAGTACAAAGGCCGGGGACGGACGTTTGGTCTGAACTACTCCGTGCTGTTCTGAGTCGGTATTCTTGCCCGGTGTTGCGCCGGGCAAGCCTCACGCCCGTTATCCTGGCAGCGTCTTGAGTACAACAAACACAGTGACCGGTTCAGGCCACTGTGTTTACCGGATTACGAACTGCGATGCAGCGTCAGCGGGGCAGACAACCAGCGGGCGACGCGCTTACCTGCTTTGATGGCGGGCTTTTCAATGTAGAAAAACATTACCGACGCCAGCGCCACGCTGGCGCTGACCGACAGTACGAAAATCATAAGGTTATCTGTCCAGGCTTTATCTGCCAGGCTGTTCATCAGCAGTACCATGAGCGGATAGTGGATGAGATACAGCGAATATGAGATATCCCCCAGGAAAATCAGCGTACGGTTGTGACCGGTGTCGGCACGGTAGCTCAGCATCACCGTCATGATCATGATGGCGGCGGCCAGCCAGAAACCGCCGTGCAGGCCAAAGGGCTGAGGTCCTGTAATCAGGGCGGTAATGACCGCCAGCACCAGCCCTGCCTGAAGCAGTCGGCGCATTCTGTTATCCAGTTCCGGTAGCTTACGCTTCACCAGCAATTCTGCCAGCAGCATCCCCAGGATGAACTCCATACAGATAGTGTTACTGATTAACTTAATCCACGCCTGCCACCAGTGCGTCACCGTCAGATGTGGCGAAACCTGGGAGGAAAAGTTAAAGCTGCCGTTGTAGTAAAGCTGAAATCCCACACTGGAGACGATGAAAATCAGTGCACAAAGGTAGCTGCGATAGCGGTAGTTGATGCACATCGCTACGGTGAAAACGGCGTAAAACAGGATCTCGTAAGACAGCGTCCAGGGCGGCCCTAACGCGCTGAATCCAAACGTCGGTCCGGCGCTGCTGTAATCCTGCAGACAGAAATAGAGCGCACAGGACATATCATGAAGAGAGCGATCGTGATACACCACTGCGAAAGACAACAGCCAGACGACAAAGAAGACCGGCCAGATGCGGAAAAAGCGTTTCACCATGAATGAGGTCGGGGCTTCGTTAAACTGATGGGTAATGAAGGTCATGATGAAGCCGCTGATAATAAAGAACACGTCCACGCCCAGCGCGCCTGGAATGTGTCGGGTCCAGTGACCCTCTAACAGCGATGAGTTGTGCGCCAGTACCACAAGTAACGCAGCAAGGCCGCGCAGATACTGGATTGAGACGATTTTCATGAATGTTACAGCCTGTCGGTTGACTCATTAGCGGCGGTCGCGCGGGCGAGCCGATACGGTTAAGCGTAGGCCGTATTGTAAAAATGACTTAACAATGGTCAACCGCCGTTTATCGGGCAGAAAAATACATTTCCAAACGATAGCGTATTTTTGCTGAATAAAGCGCGGCGATCGAGGCTGTTAGGCGCACAAGGAGAAAAGTGCGCCATCAGGATTTCAGAGGGTTCTTAACCAAAATTGATAACTTACATGCGCAGCAGACTCATGCAGCACGGCGCGGCGATACGTGTCCACCCAGGGCGCGCCGAAAGATTTCTATCGTCCACATCCACAGAATATGTCCCAGCGTTTCCGAGGCAATTTCCGCCAGCGGCAGGTGCCATAAGGGCGGTGCCCAGCCGTTTATGGGCAGGATCACGGCGTGAAATGCCACGGTAATGATCAGGGCGAACGCCACGCCCTGACCCAGCGTAATGATCGGGATAATCTCGGCCAGGGCGCAGTAGAGCAGGGCAAAGAAAATCGAGAACAGATGATGAACACCGGCCACGCCCCAGTTCACCACATGACCGGAATAGTGATAGACCAGGTTGCTGACGTTGATTCCCATATCCTGGAGCATCTCGGCGGGGGGAATTGCCCTGTCCGGCGTTCTGGGCGGAAACGGATTCTCCGTGCCCCATTTGACAAAACTGGCGACGTTACAGCCCCAAAACCCTGCCCACAGCGCCGCACCGTAATGCCGATCGGCCGGGGACGTCAGATAAAACCCTGTTTTCATTTTTCACCGCTCCCGCTGAGTAAAAAGAAGAGAATTACTGGCCGTAATAGGCGTTTGCTCCATGCTTTCTGAGAAAGTGTTTATCCAGTAACGTCTGCTGCATTCGGGTGATATCAGGCGTCAGCTGGCGGGAAAAAATCCCCATATAGGCGATTTCCTCCAGCACGACTGCGTTATGCACGGCATTATCTGCGTCTTTCCCCCAGGCAAACGGCCCGTGAGCATTAACCAGCACGGCGGGAATGGCCGTCGGGCTGATGCCGCGTGAGCGGAAGGTTTCGATAATCACTTCGCCGGTATTGTGCTCGTAATCGTGAGTAATTTCGGCCTCCGTCATCAGTCGGGTGCAGGGAATGGCACCATAGAAGTAGTCAGCGTGCGTGGTGCCCCAGGCAGGCAGGTCCTGGCCCGCCTGCGCCCAGATGGTGGCATGACGCGAATGCGTGTGCACAATGCCGCCGATGTCCTCAAAGGCCTGATAGAGCGCCAGATGGGTGGCCGTATCCGATGAAGGCTTTTTCGTGCCCTCCACCACGCGGCCGCTTGCCAGTTCCAGTACCACAATATCGTCCGCCGTCATGCCGTCGTATTCCACGCCGGAGGGCTTAATCGCCATCAGCCCTTGCGCACGATCGACGGCGCTGACGTTGCCCCAGGTAAACGTCACCAGATGGTGGCGCGGCAGCGCCAGGTTTGCCGCCAGCACCTGCTCTTTCATCATGGCAATGCTCATAGTAAGCCTCCTTCCTGCATTTTCTGTTCAATCCAGCGCCGTGCCTGTACGATCTCGGCAACCGGCTCCTCGGCTTTCTCGGTCCACATCTCAATCAGGAACGATCCGCGATAATTCAGCGCTTTGAGCGTGCGAAACACGCCAACGAAATCCACGCAGCCTTCACCAAAGGGCACATCGCGGAACTGCCCCGGCGAATGGGCGGTGACCGGTTGGGTATCTTTCAAATGAATGGCGGCGATGCGATCAATGCCCAGCGTCAGTTCGGCAGTCACGTCATTGCCCCAGGCGCTGAGATTGCCTACATCCGGATAAACGGAAAACCACGGAGAAGCCTGCTGCTGTTCCCAGGCTTTCCACTTGCTGATGGCGTTCATGAATTCGGTATCCATGATCTCCACCGCCAGCATCACCTGCGCCGCTGCTGCGCGCTGCACTGCGCGTGACAAGCCCTCGGCAAACCGCGCGACTGTGCCTGCATCATGCGGTTCGTAGTAGACGTCATAGCCCGCCAGTTGAATCGTGCGGATCCCCACATCTTTCGCCAGCTGGATGGCCTGATCGATCAGATCGTCTGCGCGCTGGCGGATCGCCGGATCGTGGCTGCCAAAGGGAAAGCGGCGATGGCCGGACAGGCACAGGGAAGGAATGGTGACGCCGGTTTCGATGGTCGCGTTGACCAGCGACAGGCGCTGCTCTTTGCTCCAGTTCAGCCGGTCCAGCCGTTCATCGGTTTCATCGACCGACATTTCCACAAAATCAAACCCGCAGGCTTTGGCCAGCGCGAGACGTTCTGGCCAGGTGAGATTCGCAGGCAGGGCTTTTTCGTAAATCCCTAACGGGTGCAGGCGTTTCATACTGTCCCCCAATGGCGGCCAATGGCCCGGTGAAATGCGGTGGCGCATGCAATGCCGTTCTCGCCATCGCTCAGGGCGCGGCCGGCAATAAACGCCTTCACATCGATATCGCGAAACTGAGAAAGGTCATCCGGGGTGATACCGCCCGTGACGGACAGGGCAAAACCCAGATCTGATAAGGCTTTCATGGTATCCAGATCGTGCTGATTCCACTGTTGCCCGCTGGCCTGTGCGTCCCGTCCACGGTGATAAATAGCCTGGGTCAGACCCAGCTTTCGCCACTGCCGGGCATCATCCAGCGTCCAGTTGCCAAACAGTTCGATCTGAATATCCCCCTGGTACTGCTGCGCCACCGCCAGCGCGCTGGCAAAGGTTGCCAGCGGCGCGGCACAGATCACCGTCATCCAGTTAGCCCCTGCCGCAAAAGCCATCTCCGCCAGGGTGCCGCCGGCATCCGCTACTTTGTAATCCGCGACCAGCGTTTTTACCGGGTGCTGCTGGCGCAGATGACGTACGGCCTCAACACCGCAGCTCAGGCACAAAAGCGTACCGGCTTCGATAATGTCGACATGGGGATGCAGTTGCCGGGCGGTACTGAGTGCGGCATCCAGCGTGGTGTGATCCAGCGCCAGCTGGAGTAAGGGCAGGCTCATGGCAGGTCTCCCTGGGCGTCGCGCAGGACGCGAATCAGATGTTGATAACGCTGATACTTTTGCTGGTAGCGGTCATAGCACGTGCTGTCCGGTTGCCAGCACACGATGTCAGGGGCCAGGGCCTGCTGGGCCGCCTGCAGTGAGGCATAAGCCCCGGTGCCGGTTAACGCCACCAGCGCCGCGCCCAGACAGCCGCTCTCACTGATCTGCGGAACCTCAACCGTCAGGCCGCTGGCATCGGCGAACATCTGCATCCAGGGCGCAGAGCGCGTGGGCCCACCGCTCAGACGCAGGGCGGTAACCTGAGGAAAACGTTGCAGAATACGGTTGAGGTGCGTCAGATGTGAGAACACCACGCCTTCGTAGATGGCCTGAACCAGATGGGCGCGCGTGTGACCTGCCTGCAGGCCAAAAAAGCTGCCGTGCAGATCGGCACTGGCATTGGTGCCATACAGGAAAGGCAGAAACAGCACACTGCTGCTGGCGGGCGCCAGCGCTGCTACCCACGCATTAAGCTGGCTGTAGTCCTTAATGCCCCACTGGTCACAAAACCATTCCAGATTGGCCGCCGACGTCGGGCTGGCCTCATGGATAAGGTACTGACCCTCAATGGCATAACGACCATAAACGTAGGGATAGTCTGCTTCATCGCTGATGCAGTCGGTAATGCCGCTGGTCACTGACCAGGTTCCCATCACCGCGTTCAGGCGCGTCGCATCATTCAGGCCCGCGCACAGCGCTGTTGACATCACATCGAACAGGCCGCCCACGACGGGCGTACCGGGCAGCAGACCGCATTCGGCAGCGGCTCCGTCGGTGACATAGCCCGCAATCTGCGTCGGGCCGATAATCGGCGGCAGTGCCGATATTATCTCCGGGATACCTGACATCTCTGCCAGTGCAGGCGACCAGTCGGCTGCCTGCATGTCATACAGATTGGACTCAGAGATATTGGTTTCTTCGCATGCCCGCTCGCCGGTCAGACAGAAACGCAGATAGTCATGGGCCATCATGACGCTGCCAATCGCCGCATAGCGCTGTGGCTGATGCTGCTTGATCCAGCGCAGCAGCGACACCGGATGGCCGGTCCACAGCGTTTGTCGGGTCAGCGGATAGAGTTGCTGCGGCAAGCCTTCCCGTTGCCACTGTTGCACAAGGCTCAGGGCGCGGCGGTCAGAGGAGAGGATGCCGTTGCCCAGCGGGCGGTACTGTTTGTCCAGCAGAAACAGCCCCTTACCCTGTGCGGAAATGCCCATACCGGCGACCGACGCCGCATCCTCGCCGCTGGTGGTCAGCACCTCACGGATGACGGCTGCCGCCTGGTGCCACAGCAGCGTCATATCGCGTTCGGCATAACCCGGTTCCGGTACAACAACCGGCAGGTTTTGCCGGGCGACGGCCAGCTCGCGGCCCTGTATATCGTACAGCCCGGCTTTAATAAAGGTGCCGCCACAGTCCAGTCCCAGCCAGCGTTTCATAATGCCTCCTGTTGAGGGGAATCGCAGCGTGCGGGCAACGTCATCGCCAGCAGGGCGGCAATCGCCAGTGAAATGGCAAGGCTGTAAACCCCGGCATCCCGGCTGTAAAACGCCATCAGAATGCCCACCATGTAGGGACCGCAGAAGCCGCCCAGGTTGCCCAGCGCGTTGATCAGGCCGCGCGCGCCGCCAGCCACCTCGGCATTAAACAGGCGCGGCGGAATACTCCAGAACACGCCCGCCGCAGACTGGATAAAGACGCCACAGCCCACCAGCGCCGCGTAGGACCACCAGATATGCGCTTTCAGTAACACCGACAGCGCCATGCACAGCGCAAAGCCGGCCAGCGGCAGCGCCACGAACAGCCTGCGCCGTCCGGTCGCGTCCGACAGAACAGAAAACAGAAACATGCCGACGATCGCCCCGACGTAGGGCAGAATGGCCAGAAAGCCCACCTGCTCCACATTACCGTGCGTCAGTCCTTTCAGGATGGTGGGCAGCCACAGCGTGTAGCCGTAAATGCCGGTCTGATAGAAGAAATTGACCAGAATCAGCCGCCACATAACCGGTTCGCGCATCACGCGCATCAGCGAGGCGTTGCGCACGTTCTGCCCTTTGATCATCAGCTGTTCGTTATGCAGCGTGGTGATGAGATAGTGTTTTTCGGCTGGCGAAATCCATCTCGCTTCCTGCGGGCGGTTACTGATCGTGAAATGCCACAGGGCCATCACGACCAGAGATAACGCGCCTTCCACGTAGAACAGCATGCGCCAGTCCCAGCCGGTAATGATCCAGCCTGAGAGCGGAGCCGTGATGATCCCGGCGATCGGCACAAACATGATCACGATGGCATTTGCACGACCGCGCTCCGCATCCGGGAACCAGTTGCCGATCATCGTCAGCACCACCGGTAACATGCCGCCTTCGGCGATCCCCAGCGCAAAGCGCAGCGCCAGCAGTTGATACTGACTGGTGGCCATGCCGGTCAGTATGGAAATCACCGCCCAGGCCAGCAGCGACCAGCCAATAAAGCGTTTACCATTGCCGTAAACGGCCAGCCTGCCGCCGGGCACCTGCAGGAACAGGTAGCCAATGAAGAAAATGCCGCCTGCCAGTCCGGCCATCGAGGCGCTGATGCCCAGTTCAGCATCCATGCCGCCCGGCATCGCAAAGGCGATGTTGACCCGATCCATATACGAAATGATGCAGGTAATCAGAATCGGCGGAATGATCCGCAGCCAGCGCAGTGCAGGGACCTTTTCATGATTGACAGCGCTTGTGGTGATGCTCATCGTGCCTCCCTGCCTTACACCAGATCGCGCGTGGGGATCTTCACCACGACTTTGCGGATCGGACCGGGCTGACTGACCGCGCAGTTAGGACGATGAATATCCTGAGGAAAAAATACGGCGAACGTGCCGGGCAGCATCCGTACCTGGGTTTCATCGGGGGCATGTTGATAAAAAACGATGTCGCGTTCGCTGTCGTAAGGCTGATGCACCGCCAGATCCAGCGGTTGTGTGGCGACGCCGATCACTTCTTCGCCTGCCACCAGATACTGCACGTCGATGTGATAGCGGTGCGCCTCCGGGTAATTCTCTGCGGCGGGAACCGTGTGCAGATCTAACACCTGTACGACCCAGCCGGTTTCTTCGTCCTGATAACGGCCGGCGGCCATGTTTGCCAGATCATGACCGGCGAGGTAGGCCAGAGCATGAGCAATCGCGGCGGGATAGTGACGGGGATCGGTATTGGCAAGGTGTCCGGTAATCATGATGCCTTCTCCTGTAGCGCCTGAATGCGCGCCCAGACGCGCTCATCAACCGGAATACCCAGGCGTTCGTTTTCTTCACGCAGTGGCGGGAATTTGTCACCCGGCAGGCGAATCGCCTGTGTGCTGTCAGCCGGTTCCGCACCGGTAATGGATGCGCGAATACGATCGAGTTTTTGCTGGCGGGTTTCGCCCGGAATGAGCCGATCGACGTCGATGGCGATAAATACCTGAGAAATGCCAAATTCATCGCCGTTGTCGTGAGTGACTTCAGTCACGGAGGCGCCGTTGGAGAGCAGGGTGGCCAGCATATCCAGCACTACAGACAGCGCTGAGCCTTTCCAGTAACCCATTGGTAAAATGCGGCGGTTTTTTTCCAGCGTGGCCGGATCGCGGGTGTAGTTGCCCTCATCATCAAAGCCGCCATCGACCGGCAGGCTTTTCCCCGCCAGGCGATTCACTTCCAGCATGCCGTAGGAGAACATCGACATGGACATATCCACCATCGTAACCGGCTCGCCCGGTACCGCGATAATCAGCGGATTGGTGCCGATCGCGCAGCTTTTTGCGCCCCAGGGCGGCATTACGGCAATGGAGTTGGTCCAGCAGATGCCGACAAAGCCCTTTTCCGCCGCCTGCCAGCCATAACTGCCACCGCGCATCCAGTGATTAGCATTGCGTAAGGCCACCAGCCCAATGCCGTGTTCCGTGGCCAGCGCCATCGCGCGCTCCATCATGCTATGGGCGGTGATATTGCCGATGGCGCGTTGCGCATCCCACTGCTCAATCGCACCCAGCGACAGGACTTTTTGCGCATCCGCATCGGGAATAATGTGGCCGGCATCCAGTTGCTGAATAAAACGCGGGAAGCGGTTAACGCCATGGGAATAGACGCCGTTAAGACTGGTTTCAGTAAACATGTGCGCGCAGGCCTCGGCTTTGGCCTGCGGCACGTTGCGGCTGAGGAGTACGCGAAGAAACTCCTGATACAACTGCTGATAGCTGATTCTCATCTGACTGATACTCCCCGCGTCTTATTTCATAATGTGGAATGTCATTTCAACTAAATGCTATGGGGAAAAATGCAGCGAGTCAAAGAAATGAATCAAAAATTATTTCATTTAAATCAATAGGATATAATTAATTTTGACTTCTGTGATCTTGAGCTTTTTTGCCCGATTCCGGCCACAGTCAGGCCAGTCAGCTGAGAGACAGCTGACCTGATTTGCTCTGCTTTTCGCCCTGCCTGTGCAGGGGCGTTAGCGTAGCGTTACCCGGTAGAGTGAAGTGTTGGCTGTGATATAAAGTTCATCATTATTCGGTCCGCCAAAGGTGCAGTTGGATACCGTTTCAGGAATCGGAATTTTGCCCTTACGGTTTCCGCTGCTGTCGAAAATAATCACGCCGTCAGCGCAGCTACAGTAAATATCGCCGTTGGCATCCACACAAAATCCGTCCGGGAAACCGGGTGAGACATCGGCAAAAAATTGCCCTGCAGACAACGTGCGACCATCCACTTTATAGGTGCGCAACTCATGGCGGCCGAGCGTCGGGAAATCCACCACCGACATGTCCGCCACGTACAGCACGCTTTCATCAGGCGAGAACGCCAGCCCGTTTGGCCGCTGCAGATCGCTGGCGGCAATACTGAGCTGCCCGCTTTCCGGATCAAAACAGTAGAGATAGCAGCCGATCACCTGGCTGGGAGCCAGGTAACCCTCATGATCGCTGACGATCCCGTAAGGCGGATCGGTAAACCAGATGGTGCCGTCGGAGCGGATTGCCAGATCGTTGGGCGAGTTAAACCGCTTGCCCTCGACTTTATCCACCAGCACGTTCACCGTACCGTCTGTTTCTGTCCGGCTGATAGCCCGGCGACCGTGTTCGCAACTGACCACGCGTCCCTGATGGTCGCGGGCATTGCCATTGGCATAATGAGAATGATGACGCCAGATACTCAGCTCGCCATTGCGCTGCCAGCAGTACATACGGTTGCCTTTGACATCGCTAAATACCACCCCATCCAGCGCCGGTAACCAGACTGGGCCTTCGGCCCAGGTGGCAGGGGAGCACAGTTTTTCTACCTGCATGATGCTGGCCTCCGTTACTTCACGCCCCAGATAGCTTTGTAATGGTCCTGATAGCCGTTTTCCGGATCGTAGTGGTTCTGCGGTCCGCCATCCCGGCTGATATTTTCCGGTGTAATCAGGTGCGCAGGCGTGACATAGCCTGACGGGGGCTGTCCGGCGAAGGCGCGGTTGAACTCATCCAGCAGTTGCCAGCCATGCAGTTTCAGCGGTTCAGCGACGGTCGCGACCTGGCTTTCACCATTGCGAATGCGCTGGAAGGCCGACACCGAGCCGTCGCCTGCCGAGATGTTATATGGCGCGTTTTTGCCGCCTTTCCCTGCGGTTTTCAGCGCGGGTGCCATAAAGTCAAAATAAAGGTCATTAATCGCCAGCGAGTACTGCCAGCGGTCACCGTACTTCTGTAACAGGCTAAAGGTCAGCGACGGCATACGGTTAGAGGTATCGGCCAGCGGCGTGTCAATAAAGTCGATGACTTTACACTCGCTGCACTTCTCAATTTCCTGCTTCATCGCATTGGCTTTATCCAGCGCGATTTTGTACAGCGAGTCGGTGAAGATAATCACCTGCGCTTTGCCGCCTGACTTCACAATGGCGTACTGCGCCGCCAGACGGGCAACCTCATTAGAATCGGACGTAATGTTATCGGTGATCCCGTACTGCTTAATCGGGCCCGGTTGAGGCTCTGCGTGCCAGGCCATCAGCACGATTTTTTGCTGCAGGGCTTTTTTCAGCGGCATTTTGGCGACGTTCGGGTTCCAGCCGCCGATAACGATACCGTCAGGGCGCTGGGCAATCGCCTGATTCAGCGCCGCCAGTTGATCTTTGACAGAGCCTGCGCCGTCCAGCGTATCCAGCGTCCAGCCAGCCACTTTCGCCGCTTCGCTCAGGCCTTGCTGAACGCCCTGCACACCGCCGTTTTTCATATCCGAGGCGATAAAGATCAGTTTCTTTTTAGGCTGTAGCTTTGGCCCGGTCTTCGGACCGTCCCAGGTCGTGGCGCTGGCCGTCGCTTTGGTCACGGCCGCTGTCGCCTGATCGAGATAGCTGTCTGCATGGGCTGGTAAGGTGGCGACCAGCATGGCGATGAGAGAAAGACAAAATACCGGATTTTTCATAATGAGTTCCCTGGTGTGATGGTTTTTTGCTGTGAGTCAGGTGTGGTCGCCGGCGTGCTCTGACTGCGCACGACGGCTTTTTGATTCAACATACGGCGGCGCTGAGCGTAGCCGGCCAGCGTAATCGACAGCAGCAACGTGGCACCGTTAAACAGCGGTTCCACCCAGAACGCGCCGCCAAACTGCTGAATACCGGCAATCCCGATAGCCAGGATAGCGATGCCGACCACGGTGCCCCAGACGTTTACCCGTCCCGGACGAATGGTGGTACTGCCCAGAAAAGCCCCGACCAGCGCAGGCAGCAGGTAATCCATCCCGACGCTGGCCTGGCCGACGCCCTGTTCCGCCGCAATCAGCACCCCACTGAAGCCGGTGATCACACTGGAGGCGATAAACGCGCCGATCACGTATTTATTCACGGCAATACCGTTGAGGCGCGCGGCGACGGGGTTACCGCCCACGGCATACATGCACCTTCCCAGTGGCGTGTGCTCAGTGATCAGCCACAATACCAGCGCCAGGCCCAGCACATAGAAGGCACCAATCGGAATGCCAAACACTTCGGTACTGTGCAGCGCACTAAAGGCATCCGGTAAGTCACCAACAATTTGGCGACCGCCGGAGTGCCACAACGCAATGGCATACAGCACCGTGCCGGAACCGAGCGTGGCGACGAAGCTGTCGATATCCGCCAGCGCCACCAGAATGCCGTTCAGCAGGCCATACAGCGCCGACAAGACCAGCACTGTCAGCACCGCCATCTGCCAGGAAAAGCCGTATTCCACCTGAAGCGTAATGGCCAGGATGTGCCACAGCACGATCCCGAAACCGACATTCAGGTCGATTTTGCCCACAATCATCGGCAAGGTGGCGGCCAGCGCCAGCAGGGCGATTTTGGCCTTACTGGACAGAATGGCCTGCACGGTGAGCAGGGATGCGAAAGTCGGGGACAGTACCGAAAACAGTAACGCCAGCAGCACACATAACAACAGTAATCCGTAGCGGGTGACGACCTGCATCGACCACGGCGCAAAACCATGCTGAGCAAGGCTGACCCGTTGTTCAAGTGCAGTAGATTTCACCGAGGTTTTAGACATAGCGTTTCTCCTGACTGCCTTTTCAGACGGTAGCGAAGGGGGCAGCAGAGCTGGCTGAGGCCAGCTCCAGTAAATTAGCAAAAGTGACCTGTTCGTTTTTCAGTTCACCCACTACCTGGCCCCGGTTAAACACCAGCGCGCGGTTACAGATATGCGCGATTTCCTCCAGGTCATTCGAGATCACCAGCACTGCCACGCCGTCTGCCAGCGCTTTGTTGAGCAGGTGATAAATTTCTTCGCGCGCGCCCACGTCGACGCCCGCAGTGGGATCTTCAAGAATCAGCAACGGGGCATTGAGGTGCATCCAGCGGGCCATCACCACTTTTTGCTGGTTGCCACCGGACAGGGCGCTGATATCCAGATCCACGTTTTTAGGGCGCACGTCGAAAAGCTGCACTTTCCACCAGCTGGCACCCACCTCCGCGCGGCGACCATAATGGGACATCACCCGGTGCCCGCTCGCGCAGGGGTTGAGAAACAGGTTTTCACGCACGCTCATCGACATAACCAGACTTTCACCGGTGCGATCGCCTGCCACAAACGAGATGCCTGCCGCCATAGCCTCGCGAGGCGATCGGGAATGGCAGGGCTTGTCGCGAAAAATGACCTGGCCCTGGGTAGCCTGTTTCAGGCCAAACAGCATCCGGCCAATCTCCTCCTGACCGGCACCACGCAGGCCGGCCAGCGCCAGCATCTCGCCGGGTTGCAGACTGAACGAGACCGGGCCCACTTCATCGATGCAGAGCTGATTAAGTGACAGTACGGGCGGACGTCCCTCAGGCAGCACAAGGCGCTGATTGCTTTCCAGCGCTTCGCCGACAATCATTTCAACCAGATCGTGCAACCTGTAGTCTGCCGTGTTGCCCTCTGCGACGCGTTTACCGTCCCGCATCACACAAATGCGATCGGCAATTTCAATCACCTCATCCAGACGGTGAGTCACGTAAATCATGCCGACGTTGCGACTTTTCAGGCGTTCTATCACGCTAAACAGATGCCGTACGTCATTGGCGGGTAACGAGGCGGTCGGTTCGTCCAGTACCAGTACTTGCGCGTTGACGGCCACCGCGCGGGCAATGGCCAGCAGCGATTTCTCCGTGCGTGACAGTTCAAATACGCGGGCATCGGGATCGAGCTGAATACCGACGTCTTCCAGCGCTAAACGTGCCCGTTCACGCACGGCCCGCCAGTTAATCAGGCCCAGGCGACGGTTGAAGCCCATGATCAGCGCCATATTTTCCGCCACCGTCATCCACTCGATCAGCCCCAGATCCTGATGAATAAAGGCGACAGGCTGGCTGGTGGCGGTTTTTAGCGCGGCCGCTGAGGGGATGGGGTTGCCATTAAAGGTTATCTGGCCTTCGTCGCTGGTATAAACGCCGGCCAGTACCTTAATCAGAGTCGATTTACCCGCACCGTTTTCACCTAACAGCGCGACCACTTCGCCCGGAAAGACATCCAGGCTTACGTCATTGACGGCAGGGTTCCCCCCGAAACGTTTGGTGATATGGCTTAGTGTCAGGACCGGTTTATCCGGGTTCGTTTGCATTCCAGCCTCCCGTGACGCCTGGTGAGTAGTGGCAGCAAGCTTGGTGACGCGTTCTTGCTGATTTCAACATGTGAAATACTATTCCAAAAAATACTATCCCTGAAAATGCGGAAAAGCAAAGAAGCGAGGCGACTATTTCCTCAGTAGAAACATAGGGTTAAAATATTGTTTTGAAATTGTGATGAACAGCGCAATTCCTGCCAGGCGGCATGCGATCGCCAGGCCACACTAAAAAGCGAAAGATTCCCAGTTGTTATGCCATGAGTTAACATCATGCGATAGTGCGCTCAGGAAGTCAGAAACGGAGAGGATCGGCGGATGGTGGGTAAAGTGGATAAAGCAAAGGAAAATAAAAACGACAAGCCGTTGGGAACACAGAGTCTGTTTCGTGGCCTTCAGTTGATTGAGTTACTGAGCAATTTCCCGAACGGTTGCCCGCTGGCCCATCTCGCTGAGCTGTCCGGCATGAATAAAAGCACCGTCCACCGCCTGTTACAAGGGCTGCACAGCAGTGGCTATGTCACCCAGGCCCCGTCGCCTGGCAGCTATCGCCTGACGACCAAATTTATTTCGGTCGGCCAGAAAGCGCTGTCATCGCTCAATATCATCCACGTAGCCGGACCGCATCTGGAAAAGCTCAACCTGGACGTGGGCGAAACGGTTAACTTTTCCAGCCGTGAAGACGATCATGTTGTATTGATCAATAAACTGGAACCTACCACCGGCATGATGCGCACACGCGCCTACATCGGGCAGCATATGCCGCTCTATTGCTCGGCGATGGGCAAAATTTTTCTGGCCTGGGGCAGTGAAGAGTACCTGCTGCACTACTGGCAAAGCCATCAGGACAGCATTGAGCAACTGACAAAAAACACCATCACCACCTTGCCCGAGATGCAGCAGGAACTGAGAGATATTCTGCAGCAGCGCACCGCGATGGATCGCGAAGAGAACGAACTGGGCGTGACCTGTATCGCCGCGCCGGTATTTGATATTCAGCAGCGCGTTCCCTATGCGGTGTCGGTCTCGCTGCCGACGGCCAAGCTGCAACAGATTGGGGCAAAAAACCTGATGGCGAAGGTGGTAGCGACCGCCCAGGCGATCTCACACGAGCTGGGCGCTTCCGCCTGAGCCCTGGGCAGCGGCCCGCCTGGCACGCATCCTGCGTTATCCGTTTTCAGGCGGGATACTGTCGCCCGCGCCAAGTGTCCGCTGCATCAATACCGTGTCCAGCCAGCGCCCGTGTTTGTAGCCTACGGAGGTTAACGTACCGGCCACGGTGAAGCCCGCCGATCGGTGCAGAGCGATGGAGGCCGCGTTGGCGCTGTCGCCCACATTCCCGACCATCTGACGAAAGCCCCGGCTTTCTGCCCAGTCAATCGCGTGCGCCAGCAGGCGTTTACCCACACCTTTCCCCTGAAAAGCCGGATGGATGTAAAGGGAATCTTCCAGGGTAAAACGATAAGCCGGGCGCGGACGATAAAAGCCCAGATAACAGTAACCGCAAACCTGGCCGTCTTCGATGACCACAAACCAGGGCAGCCCGGCGGCACGGATTTTTTCTAACCGGCTGGCGAGTTCGGCTTCATCAGGCGGATCCAGTTCAAAACTGCCCGTGCCATGCACAACATGGTGAGCATAAATCTGTTGCAGGGTGGGAATGTGGTCATCCTGCGCGAGCGTGATGTGCATTCTGCGATCCCGGAGTGAGCCAGTAAGGATCATGACAATACAAAAGACAGGCAGGAAAGGCTACCGCCCTGTTTTGCCGGGTAAGATCCCTGTCGCAGGACGGGGCGTCAGATACCACTCCTGCCAGGCGCGGTTTATCGCTTTTTCACCTACCAGACGGCACCTGGGCAGGCTAAGTCCCTGATACAGGAGGTGATAGCGACGGCGATTGCCCGGCGTCACCCAGGTGATATGCCTGAGCATGGCGAGATTGATGTGATCGGTGCTGCCTTGCAGCGCCCCGGCACGCGGCGTGGTGGCACAGCAGCGCCGGATATAACGCAGTAAACTGACAGGCATCGCGAGATCCAGCAGGATATAGCCTGTTGCGCGCGCCAGTCTTTCGGGCAGGCAGCGCGTATAATTGCCTTCGATAACCCAGCGTTCTGCACTTATTGCCTCGCGGTGAAGCTGTAAAAACACGGCGTGCTCTCTGGGCTGCCAGTCGGTATTGGGCTGGTGATAAAGCTGATCGAGATGAATAACGGGCAGCGACTGCTTTTCCGCAATCGCCACGGCCAGGGTAGATTTACCGCTGTTTGAGGGGCCCATGATACAAATGCGCGGACCCAGATGTGCAAGCGGCGGCAACGGTGTCATCAGGCGAAACCTCCGTCAAGGCTGTGTTTGCGCCTCAGTATACGCGGAAAATGTGCGCCAGCCATCGTGCCTCAGGGCCGGTTGGGGTCAGACCGATCCCGCTTTCTCGATCACCAGTACGCGCGCTTCGCCCTGTGGATGGGCAACATGTTCCGTGCCCACGCTGGCATAAAAAATATCCCCTGTCTGCAAGCGCACTGTCCTGATGTCTCCGTTTTCCTTGTAGTGCATCTCTACACAGCCATCCATCACCGCAAAAACTTCCTGACCGTCATTGATGTGCCACTTGTAGGGTTGATCCGTCCAGTGAAGCCGTACGGTTGTGCCATCAAAGTTAGCGATGTCGAGTGCACCCCAGGCCCGGTCGGCTGAGAACGCTTTGCTGATATAGGTTTTCATGGTTTTTCCGTTATGCGCAGTGGTAAGACATGGATGAGGTTATACCGCGTGAAGTGGGGCAGGGCTTGCAAAAAATTGCGGAAAACTGAGGCGAATCAACAGAGCAGGTACGGGATGAAAGCGTCAGGCCAGGCGGGAAAGCAGACCTGCCCTGCGGGCAGGTCTGAAGGGCGGATCAGAAATTCACGTTAGCGCTGATTCCGCCGACAAAGGCATCTTTCACGTCGCTAACGGCACCCGGCGCAACAACGTATTGCAGGTTAGGACGCAGTTGCAGCCATTTGGTCAGCTGCGCGTTGTAATAGATTTCGTAGTTGTACTCCGAACCGTCCTGAACAGGCAGATAGGTCGGGCTGTTAAAATCGGTCTGCCCGCTGGCGTCGTTCTGTTCACGCAGCGAACGCGTGTAGGCGCTGTTGACGTGAATACGCGCCGCGCCGATGCCAATCTCATCCTGCGGACGGGCATCGAACGGTCCTTTCCAGGTGAAGCTGACGGACTGATAGTTATCGGTTTTCGAGGTTTTATGGTCGTTCATCACCGCCTGAACCGTCACGCCCAGACCCCGGCTGGCATCGCCGCCCTGCGCCGTCAACTGCTGCTGCAAGAGGACATAGCCGCCGTAAGCATGATTTTTGCGCTGGTAAGCGCCGTCACGCCAGCTGCCATAGTTGTCGCCATTTGCGGACGAGTAGTAATAGCCGATACGATAGTTACCCGGCAACTTGTCGGGGCCTAACGTCGGTTTCCAGCCTAACTCGACCGGCACCAGATTCCCCTCTGAGTTGCTGGTATCCAGCCGGAAACCATCGCCACGGTCGTAATTCGCACGGTTTTGATTGTAGAAACCGACCTGGAAAAACACCTCTGGCGTAACGTTGACTTTTAGTCTGCCGCCCCACTGCGAAACCGGCCAGTTAAACCAGCGATCGCCGCGCCAGTTACCGGCCTGGCCGCTGCCAAACGCCAGGTTCTGGAACTTGCTGTCGAAGTTATCGAAGTCTTCGCCGACGGTAACGCGTCCGGCTTTCAGATTGACCGTGTTATCGAACAGGCCTTTGCTTAACCAGAACTGCGTCAGGCGCCACGTCTGGCCACGACCGTACACCTCCTGGGTGGAAGAAAGCATCCCGGTGCGGCGATCGGCCACCTGATCGGAGATGTTGCGGCCATTGCGATCGGTAATGGTGACCTGGAACTGCGTATCCTGCCAGTCGAGGAGTTTTTGCAGATCGAAATTGGCACCAAACGCCCACTGGTCGCTGTAGCGCATCGAGGTATGGCTGTCAGCTCCGCCACCCAGATTGGCGGCACTTTCCATGGTGTAGTTAACATCTAACTTAATGCCGTCGTTTTCTAACTGCGTTCGGTTACCGCCCCAGTCGCCAAACAGGTAAGGTGAGTCATAGCTAAAGGCATCGGCGGCCAGCGCGGAGGCGCTCAGCATCGCAAACATCAGGCTGCCCGCGGCCAGGCGAGGCATAAACTGCACTGCTTTTTTTGTATTCATCAGCGTTATTCTTTATGAAATGACAGGAAAAGACAGGGCAGAGAATAATGCTGACTAAATGTCAATTTTTGCAAATCTGTGCGTATGTAACTGCAAAGTGGTAAGGAATTAACGCAATTGTGACAGTTATCGCTGAATGAATATTTTTATAGCTAAAAAGGCATTTATTGCGAGGCAAAGTAAAAGGGATGCCGCGGCATCCCCGGAGGTTTTATGGCTTACTGGCCTGGGACAGCTCTTCAATTTCTTGCTTGCTCAGCGTCAACTCGGTGGCTTTGACCAGTTCATCAAGCTGCGACAAGGAGGTCGCGCTGACGATAGGGGAGGTAATACTCGGGCGCGCGATGAGCCAGGCCAGCGCCACCTGCGTGGCTGACGCATCATGTGACGCCGCCACGTCTTCCAGCGCTTCAACAATGCGTTTACCGCGTTCATTCAGGTACTTATCTATAATACCCTGACCGCGCGCGCTCTTGCTGGCATCCTGCGGTTTTTTATATTTGCCGCTGAGAAAGCCGCTGGCCAGCGCGTAGTAGTTGATCACGCCAAGCTGATTCTCACGCGCTACCTGCTCCAGCTCGCTTTCATATTCTTCACGGTCGTAAAGGTTGTAGAGCGGCTGCAGGGTTTCGTAACGCGCCAGCCCATGCTGTTTGCTGATGTCCAGCGCCTCCTGCAGTCGCGCGGCGCTGTAGTTGGAGGCCCCAATAGCCCGGACTTTGCCGGCTTTGATCAGAGCGTCAAAGGCGCTTAACGTGTCGGTCAGTGGCGTGGTTTCATCATCGCGATGCGCCTGATAGAGGTCGATCACGTCGGTTTGCAGACGGCGCAGCGAGTCCTCGACGGCCTGGCGAATATACCCAGGTTTCAGTCCCTGCTTCTCCGGTGACATTTCGATGCCGACTTTGGTCGCCAGCACTATCCTGTCGCGTTTACCGCTTTTCTTCAGCCATTTGCCGATGATGGTTTCGGATTCGCCCCCCTGATTGCCGGGCGCCCAGCGTGAATAGACATCGGCGGTATCGATAAAGAACAGGCCTTTTTCCACCAGCGCGTCGAGCAGAGAAAACGAGGTTTTCTCGTCTACCGTCCAGCCAAAGACATTGCCGCCAAAGGTCAGAAGCGGCACAGAGAGGCCGCTGTTGCCGAGGGGGCGGGTTTTAGGCTGCGTCATAGCATTCTCCTTTATTAAACGTATCAGGTGTACTTATCAGCTTAGCAAAGGTAAATCGACAGCTTTTCATTCGGTTTGTCCGCCAGTGCGGCATAACAAGGTAGCAAAGGTCACTTTTACCGCTGGCACGGCAGCGCCCGTCCTGAAACGTGCATGCACACAGCCCCGCGAATGCCAGAAAACCCGATACCGTAAAGCGAGGGATTTTACATTCAGAAATCTGGCTTTACCGACGTGGACAAAATCGTTGCTGACGGGCCTTAGGGCTTAGGGTTATAAGAATACCGGGCTGGTGTGATGCGACCTTCACGATGATCGGGCAAAAACGTCACAGGAGACGTGGCACTGATGAAACCTCATAATCTCTCTGGCTTCACATCCACGCCGCGACGTCGGTTCTTAAAACGCAGCGCGGCACTGTTGCTGGGTTCCGCATTGCCGATACCGGTCTTCGCGGCCGAACCGGCTTTCCCCCCCTTAAAGCGCATAGCTGCGCAGCGTCATCTTCTGTTTGGGTTCGCGGTCCGGCCCGAGCGTTTGCGGTCCGATGCGCATTACCGGCAGTTTGTGGCCAGCCAGGCCAGTATTATTGTTCCGGAAAACGCGCTGAAGTGGGTGGTCGTTCAGCCTGAGCAGAATCGCTACGATTTTTCTGGCCCGGATACGCTTGCCGCCTTTGCCAGAGCGCAGGGCCTGCTGCTACGCGGGCATACCTTTTGCTGGCACCGCGCGGTGCCGGACTGGCTGCTGGCGATTCGCGATGCCACGCTGCTGGAAAAAGTGTTGAGAGACCATATTCATACCGTCGCGGGGCGCTATCGGGGACAGATACAGAGCTGGGACGTGGCGAACGAGATTATCAACCTGTCTGACGGTTTGCCTGGCGGATGGCGCAACAGTTTCTGGTATCAACGTCTGGGGACGCGTTATCTGGATATCGCCTGTGACGCGCTGCATCAGACCGATCCTCACGCCGTCATTTGCTATAACGATTACGGGCTGGAAAGCGACCATGACAACGCACAACGAAAACGCGACGCTGTGCTGGCGCTGCTGCGCAATTTGCAGGACAGACAGATCCCCATTGGTGCGCTGGGGATTCAGTCTCATCTCAAGGCCGGTCCGCAGTACGCGTCTGGTCCGGGACTGGCGACATTTATTCGTGAAGTGAAAGCGCTGGGCCTGGCCGTGTATATCACCGAACTGGATGTTGATGACAGCCGCCTGCCGATGGCGCGCCGCGCCATGGCGGTCGCCAGCACCTATAATCGCTATCTTTCGCTTGTGCTGGAAGCCGGTGTCGACGCAGTGCTCACGTGGGGTGTCTGGGACACGCCCCACCGGACGGCGGCGACGCCGAAGGCAAGCGATGGGCTGGCCACCGGACCGTTGCTGTTTGCTAAAGACGGCCAAATCAAAGACGCCAGCTGGGCAGTGCTGCATGCGCTACGCTGATTAACGCGTTGCGGGTGCCGCTCTGGCGGCAATCCACTGTCGATAACGCGCGGGTGTCATCGCCATCACCTGATTAAACGCTTTGCGAAAGCTGCTTTCGTCAGAATAGCCACAATCGGCGGCCACCTTACGGATGCTTACGGTGGGGTTTTCCAGGAGAAGACAGGCACCTTCAATGCGGACCCGGGTAATAAACGCCTTAGGACTTTCGCCGGTCAGCATTTTCATTTTACGGTGCAACGTACGTTCGCTGGTATGTAACGCAGAGGCCAGCCGTTCTGCCGTGATGCCTGGCTGTTGATAGCGAATAATCTCTTCCGCCCGCATCAGCAACGGGTGCTGAGTGTTAATAAACCCGGGCGGCGCATACAAACGTTGCGACACGGGCTGGGCATCGGCAACGGCCATATCAGCAACCTGTCTGGACACGTCCGCCCCCAGTATCCTGTGCAGCAAATGCAACGTGAGCGCGCTCCACGAGAGTGGGCCACCTGTAGTAATGATATTTTCCTGTTGTTCGAGCGTTTGTCCCCATACCGGACGCGCATCCGGATAGCGCTCCCGCAGGGTCGGAAACAGCCACCAGGTGGTGGTACAACGCCGACGACTGAGCAGCCCCGCTTCGCCCAGCACCAGACAGCCCGCGCAGGCGGCACCGACGATGGCACCCTGATGGTACATTTTTTTTATCCAGGTCCCCGCCTGTATGACCGCTTCCGGATGGTGCGGAAACCGATCGCGGCCCAAGGCCATTCCCCCGACCAGGACGATATCTGACGCCTCTGCCTGGCTGAAATCAGCATCGACATGTAGCCATCGTCCCTGCGCATCGCGCACGGGCTGGCCATCAGCACTTACGATTTGGGCCTCCAGCGGCGCGCGGGTCAGTTGCGCCGCAGTATCGGGGCGAGACGCAATCACCTGGCGCGCAATCCATAAGGTGTCACAAAAGCCGTTGACGGCAGAAGGCAGGCTGCCTTCCAGCGCCACAATCGCTATGCGCATAGCCAGTCACTCCTTATGGCGAGTTTTGCCTGTTAGTTGTCTTATTCGCCATCTTACACGCTCTTTTCGCCCGATCTAACATGGTCAGCATGAAAACGACCACAGGAACAGGCGAGATGCGGCGAAAGAGCAGTAAGGCGAAAAGATTAAAGCATGCGGTGCTGCTGGGGCTGACGTTATTGAATGTGCCGCTCGCTGCGCAGGCGACGGTGAAAAACATCGTCTTAGTCCACGGGGCGTTTACTGACGGCTCAGGCTGGCGGGCGGTGATTTCACGCCTTCAGCACAAAGGTTATCACGTCACCGCCGTTCAGAATCCATTGACCTCATTGCAGGATAACGTAAAGGCGACGGAGGCGGTCATTGCGCGTCAGCAAGGCCCGGTGCTGCTGGTTGGGCATTCCTGGGGCGGTGTGGTGGTGGCTGATGCTGGCAACGATTCGCGCGTAAGGGGCATGGTTTTTCTCTCTGCGCTGGTGCCCGACAGTAATGAATCTGCTGCCGGGCTGTTGCAACGACTTCATGCCCCGATGACGGAAATGAGGCCGGATAAACACGGGATGATCTGGCTGGATAATGCCCAACAGTTTGGTGAAATGCTGGCCGGCGACGTGCCTGATGCGCGGGTGCGCGAACTGGCTGCGGTACAACAACCTGTTGCGGCGAGCGCTTTCACTGACAAGGTGACGCGAGCGGCATGGAAAAGCAAACCCACCTGGTATTTGTTGACCACGCAAGACCGGGCGCTGCCGCCCCGTGTCCAGTCTGACATTGCTGCGCATATTGGCGCACGCGTTCAGCGTCTCGCATCTAAATAACTGCTCGGAATAGTAGATCACTTAGAGGGAACTCAGTCCGGTTTATGCGATCTGATCAATCGCTGAATATCCCAAATCACCAGCCGGACTGAGCAATGTCGATCATAGCACCAATACCCAGAACCGAACGACGCCTGATGCAGAAAACTATCCATAAAACAAAGGACAAAAACCACGCCCGGCGGCTCACCGCCATGCTGATGCTGCATCGTGGTGACACCGTCAGTCATGTTGCCAGAACACTCTGCTGTGCCCGCTCATCGATTGGT
>NZ_VZPF01000056.1 GCF_008801695.1 Pantoea stewartii subsp. stewartii | reverse complement strand
GACGTGGTTGCGTTACGTCATCGGTCATATACAGGACTGGCCGGTGAACCGGGTCCGCGATCTGCTGCCATGGAAGGTCGAGCTTCCCTCTGCCTGAACGTCAATACGGTCTGAATGCGACGCTTACACACTTTACGGGGAAACGGCCATGAAAGAGCTTGCTTATAAAATTCAATGTGACGCGAAATGGAATCAGCTTCAGGACACTGAGAAAAAACCACAGATGAAAGACGTCATTATGTGTCTTATTAAAAAACAGTCGGAAGGCATATTAACCCGGGACGTCGCCGATGAGTGCGATATGTCTATTTACGCTGCAAGAAACTGGCTGTTAAAACTGGAAAACAGTGGACTGCTAAAAAGAGAGGCCGGAACCAAATCCTGTAAATGGTTTATTCTTTAGTGTTTCCCGTGCGTGCTCCCGATGACCTGACGCTCACCGGCAACCGTGCGTGACTGCACAGGCGGGATGTGCCGCAGGGAAAGAAGCCCGTCATAACTCGGCAACGGACGCGCCCGCGCGCGCGTCAGACTGATGGCCGGTAACCGGCCGTCCTGACGGCGCGTCGCGGGGATTCACACATAGAAATGAATATGTTTTTTACCATGTACCGGGGACGTCTCGATCTGTGTTTTGACCCTGAACACGTCCCACAGCAGTGACTCCGTGAGAATCTCATCCGGCGTGCCCTGCGCCACCACGCCCCCGTGCAGCATAATGATAAGACGATCGCAAAACAGCGCGGCATGGTTCAGATCGTGAATTGCCACAATGCTGGTGACCGGTAGCTCGCTGATCAGCTTCATCAGCTGAATCTGGTGGTGAATATCCAGATGGTTGGTGGGCTCATCAAGCAGTATTTCATTCGGTGACTGGGCAAGGGCCCGGGCGATATGCACACGTTGCCGTTCTCCGCCAGACAGGCTCTGCCAGCCCTGATCGCAACGTGAGGCCATATCCACACGTTTCAGTGCGGCATCGACGATGTCGTCGTCCTGATGGGTCCAACTGGAAAACGGCGAGTGATGCGGAATGCGGCCCAGTTTGACGATATCGCGCACACGCATATTGGCACTGGTTAACGCATGTTGTTCAACGAAGGCGACACGGCGGGCAAGCTGTTTGCGGGCAATGGACGACAGGTCCTTGCCATCCAGCAGCACTTTACCCTTTTGTTGCTTACGCAGGCCAGCCAGAAGACGAAGCAGGGAGGATTTGCCTGAGCCATTTGGCCCCAGTAATCCCACCGTTTCGCCCGGCGATACCGCCAGGGAAACGTCATTAACGATGATTTTTTTCCCCACCTGCCAGGTAAGGTGTTCGGCGCTAATGCTCATTATTGATTCCTGGAGCGATAAATAATAACGGCAAAGAATGGCACACCCACCAGCGCGGTAACCACGCCCACCGGCAGGCTTTGGGGGGCAATCAGCATACGAGAGGCAATGTCCGCCAGCACCATCAAAATCGCACCCGCGATAGCACAGGCCACCAGCAGGCGGCTGTGCAGAGGACCGAAAAAGAAGCGCATCACATGAGGCACCACCAGCCCGACAAAGCCAATTGAGCCGGCCATGCTGACAATCGTGGCGGTCATCAGGGCGGTTGCCGTGAACAGCACCAGACGAACCACGCCAACCGGAATACCTAACGAAGCAGCGGTATCGTCGCCAAAGGTGAAGGCATCCAGCGCGCGCGCATAATAGAGACAGACCGCTAAACCGACCAGCACGACCACGACCACTAACTGAAACTCCGGCCAGCGTACGCCGCTAAAGCTGCCCAGCAGCCAGAACATGACGTCGCGTGCCTGCTGCGCATTCGCCGAGGTACTGATGGTGTAAGCGGTTATCGCATTAAAGAGTTGCGATGCCGCAACGCCCGCCAGAATCGTGCGCTCCGTACCGCCACGTGCGCCATTGGTCAGCAGGGCAACAAACGCAAAGGCCGCAAAGGCACCGGTAAAGGCACCCAGCGAAAGGGAGATAGCACCCGCGCCGACGCCCGAGACCACAATCAACACCGCCCCGGTTGATGCGCCAGCCGAAACCCCTAACACGTAGGGTTCGGCCAGGGCATTCTTCAGCAGGCTCTGTAACACCGCCCCGCAAATCGCCAGACCTGCCCCACTGAATGCGGCAACCAGCGCCCGGCTTAAACGGAAATCCCAGATCACGCTTTCATGGATACGGTTAACGGGCACCGCCGTCATTCCCAGTTTATTGGTGACGGTATAAAAGACGGATTTTAGCGGTATTGATAACTCGCCTACGCTGACGCCCAGTGCAATCACCACAACCAGCACGACGAGGGCGAGGATCGCAATGGCGATAAACCCCACTCGTCGTGCCTGAACAACCCCTTCACTCATTAATTCAGGCCCATCTTACGTAACTGCTCTGCAACCTGTTCTGCACCATAAATCGTACGAATCGTCGGGTTCATTGCCTGACCGTCCATCACGACAATATGGCCTTTCTTCACGGCATCGAGCTGGCTCACGGCCGGATCGCTTTTCAGGAACTTAATCTTTTCTTCGGCGCTATCCAGCTTCCAGCGATTACGATCAAGGCTGGTGACCACGATGACATCCGGATTGGCGGCAATGATACTTTCCCAACTGACAGTGGGCCACTCGGTTTCGGTGGTAATGGCATTATGGCCGCCCAGCAGATCGGCGATAAAGCCGGAGGCACCATTTTTACCGCCCACGTAGGCATCCGCGGTGGGTGAGGAGCTCGAGAACCAAAACACGAAAGACAGGTCTTTCTTGCCTTTAGGAAAGGCTTTTCTCAGGGCGCTTTCACGCTTTTTAAAGTCGTTGATCACCTGCTGTCCGCGATCTTCAACGTTAAAGATTTTGGCAAAATCGGCGATTTCTTCGTAAACATAGGCCATATTCCACAGCGTCGAACGGCTGCCATAAATATCGCCGGTATTCTGCTTCGTGGCACACATGCCTGGTGACAGGTAGGTGTTTATGCCAACGGACTCAAAGTCTTCGCGTTTGGCAACTTTACTGCTCGGCCCCATCAGTAGCTGAATCTGGGCAGCCACAAAATCGGGGTTTTTCGCCAGGATGGATTCCAGCGTAGGGATTTCCACCGTCAGTACCGGCACTTTCGCATTCTTTTCAGCAAGCTCAGGTAACACTTTGGTCGGCCAGAATGCGCTCGCCACCATTTTATCCTGCAGCCCCAGCAGCAGCATGATTTCCGCCGTATTTTGCCCAAGCGCTACGACGCGCGCTGGCGCTTTAGTAAAGGTTTCCTTCTGACCACAGTTTTCGATGGTCAGCGGATAGGTGGTGGCCCAGGCGGAACTCGTCGTGAGGAAAATAAAACTTAACAGGCTAAGCATTTTTTTCATTGGTGTTTTCCATCATTAAATGAGACGGCATGCCGTAACGATTCTGGCGCGGCGAATTTTATCAGACAAAAAATGTAAATAGAAATCATTATTATATGAGTTGATATTTAACAAAAACGCATAAAATTTACTTCAGTTATTAGCCGGGAAAGAAATATCAGCGCAGCAAGGCTTTGTTGAATAAATGGATTTTATGCTGTGGTACTATGAAAACGGTTGTTTCAGATAACATAAAATCAATGCGTTACATGCTTGCGTATGACGGTGTTCTGTCTGGCATCAGCGTTTTCTACCAAAACAGTGCAGACAAAACAGAATGATTACCTATTATTCAACAAAGCCCCTCTTTGCTCAAAGGAACCTTATGAGTTTTTTTCATTTTCATGAAGTCAGCAGGAATGGTCCATAGCCTGTTGTCTGTATCGATGTCTGCCCACCTTGCTCGAACGGCTTCGCCCGGACGAACCCATGTTAACAATTGCCACTCAATCAGCAGCCTTGTCTCCATACGCACTGAAGCATTGGCCAGCGTTGCCAGAAAACGGGGTAACTCAGACGGGGGTAATGCAGGCATATTCTGCTTTTTAGGCTTAGTGAAGCGCTGTGCGAGGTTATCAGCAGGATTAAACTCAATCAGTTCCTCAGTAGCCGCCCAGCGGAAAATTTCATTTAATCGGGAAATCACACGCCTTAGCGTTTCAAGAATTCCACGCTGCTCAATTGGGTCTAAGTGCTGCTTTAAGAGTTTGGGACGAATTTCCTTGATCGGAACATTACCTAATCCAGGAAAGACGTTTCGTTCAAGGCTACGCCAGATATCCTCTGCGTGGTCATTCGTGATCCCTGAAGTTCTTTTCTTCTCATCCAACCATTTTTTTGCAACCACCTGCAATGTGTGTTCAGTAGCCACTTTTAAGGCATTCGCCTTCTCAGCATTATGCTGTTGTGGGTCAATCTGCTGGGCAAGAAGTGCGAGGTACTGGTCTCTTAGAGAGCGAGCCTGAGCTAGGGTGAGGTGAGGGTAAGTACCAAGGCTCATTTTTGTGCGTTTTCGGGTCGTCGGAACCGTGTATCTAAAATACCAGTTTTTCTTACCACCCTTTGCTGATGGTGAGATTCGCACAAACAAGCCTTCGCCGTCGAAGAGACTCACTTCCTTCTCGCCGGGCTTGGTGTTCCTGATTTGGGTATCATTCAGCTTTGTGACGACCTTAGGCATTTTTGGACCCTCTGATTTTGGACCCACACTGGTGGGCCTAAAGGAGGGTGTCATAAGGCGTAGACTCTAGCAACTCTTAAGAAATCGCGTAGGACACAAAAAAGCCCGCAGGGCTTGTGCCGTGCGGGCTTTCAGGACTTCAGCGGACGATTCTGGTATCGCCGCGAAAGAATTTTGGTGGAGCTGGCGGGAGTTGAACCCGCGTCCGAAATTACTACACCGTCGGCACTACATGCTTAGTCCAGTCTTTACATTCGCCGGTCAGCTGCGGACGGACACGCCACTGACAGACTAGCCTGATTAAGTTTAACGCTTCAACCCCAGGCAGGGCATCCACGCGATCTCTTTTGGGTTTGACCTCTCTTGATCCCCGTCCTAAGAGTGGAGGCTAGGGAGAGAGGGCTCTCAGCAGGTTATTAAGCTGCTAAAGCGTAGTTTTCGTCGTTTGCGACTATTTTTTTGCGGCTTTTTACGAGGCCAACCGCCCCTCGGCATGCTCCTAAGGCTTCACAATCCCGTCGAATCCAGAATCAGCCCCAGAACTTCAAATACTAGCAAAAAAGCGTATCGAATTCCAGTATTTAACGATTGGCATTCTTCATAATACGCGCTTTGTCCATTTGCCATTCACGATCTTTGATGTCGTTACGCTTGTCGTGTTCTTTCTTACCGCGAGCCACGCCGATTTTTAACTTACACCAGACGTTTTTCCAGTAGAGCGACAGCGCAACAACGGTATAGCCCTCGCGATTAACGCGGCCATACAGTGAATCCAGCTCACGCTTTTTCAACAGCAGTTTACGGCTGCGGGTAGGATCGCAGACTACGTGCGTTGAAGCCACGGCGAGCGGCTGGAAGGTTGAGCCGAACAGATAGGCTTCGCCATCGCGCAGCAAAATGTAGCTGTCGCTGATGTTCGCTTTACCTGCACGGAGTGATTTAACTTCCCATCCCTGTAGCGACAAACCGGCTTCGAACTCTTCTTCAATGAAGTATTCGTGGCGGGCGCGCTTGTTCATGGCAATGGTGGCAGAACCGGGTTTGTGTGCTTTTTTCTTTGTCATAATGCCGCGTATTTTACATCACTTGGTCGGTTATCGCATCCCCAGTCCAGCGGGGCAGCAGGAAACAGGGTATTCTAGCACACCATGACAATGAGGAATTTTTGTTTAATCGCTGAAAATGCTATTATTTAGCGGTTTTGTGACGAACAGGAACCATTATGGCTCAGATTAGTCGTTCGGCGCTGGTCCCCTTTAGCGCCGGACAAATGTACCAACTCGTAAACGATGTCGATGCCTATCCGCAGTTTCTGCCGGGCTGCACCGGTAGCCGCGTGCTGGATGCCTCTGAAAATCAGATGACGGCGTCAGTCGACGTGTCTAAAGCGGGCATCAGTAAAACCTTTACTACCCGTAATACGCTGACCGACAACCAGAGCATTCATATGCAGCTGGTCGACGGCCCGTTCCGCAAGCTGACCGGCGGATGGCGCTTTATCGATCTCGGCGATGATGCCTGTAAGGTCGAACTAAGCCTGGAGTTTGAGTTCACCAATATGCTGGTTGAAATGGCATTCGGTCGCATCTTCAAAGAACTGGCCAACAGCATGGTGCAGGCGTTCACGCAACGCGCCAAAGAGGTTTACAGTGCCTGATATCTCGGTTGAGGTGGTGTACGCCCTGCCTGAAAAACAGTATCAGCAGTACGTAAAGCTGGAAGAGGGCAGTACGGTCGAGCAGGCCATCAAAAAATCAGGTTTGCTTGAGCTGCGGCCTGATATCGACCTTGCCAGCAATAAAGTGGGCATTTACAGCCACCCGGTGAAACTGACGGATATCGTGCAGGAAGGCGATCGGGTTGAGATCTACCGTCCGCTGATTGCCGACCCGAAAGAACTGCGTCGTCAACGCGCAGAACGCGCGGCCAGCAGCAAGAAATAACCGGTCAGATCGAAGAACATGAAAAAGGCGCTGATGAGCGCCTTTTTGCTTTCTGCGGGTTAATCACCGCCGCGATGGCGACGGTCAGAATCAACCGTTAGCCTTCTTGCGAGGACAGGGCAGGTTTATTGTCGATGTTGGTCAGCACACCGTTGCGGTCGAAGGTCAACGTCAGTGTCTGCTGTTTGACCTTCTCATTGCCAGGTTCCTGACGGAATACGTAGTACCAGACATTGCTACCAAACGGATCTTTCATCATCGGCGTACCCAGTGTATAGGCCACCTGCTGCTGAGTCATGCCGGTATGAATCTTGGCAACATCATTGGCAACCAGATAGTTTCCCTGATTGATATCGGGACGATAAACCACGCGCTCTAAAGTGGAGCATCCGGCGGTCATCATCAACATTACCACTGCCGCGGCAGTCAGCGTTTTACAGCGCATCTATACATTCCTTTTCTGGGGCCAAACGCCTTTTACAGGCTGTTCTTCTGCCATCAAATTCTGAACTCTGCCTGCGGCAGGCTTTATTATTCAGGCGACAATAGCTGTCGATGATAATAAACCTTTTCGCTATTGGAAACCTCTACAGAGCATGCATATGACCACGCTGTGTTAAAAAAGTGCATATCAGGCGGCTAAAAGTTCTTTAGCATTAGCCAGCGTGTTGCGGGTGACCTCGCTGCCGCCCAGTAAACGCGCCAGTTCCTGCAAACGTGCGCGCTTGTCCAGCGGCTGCATATGGGTTTCCGTCATTTCGCCGTCAGTCTCTTTGCTGACAAAGAAGTGCTGATGTCCGCAACCGGCGACCTGCGGCAGATGCGTAACGCACATCACCTGTGTTGATTCGCCCAACTGGCGCAACATCTTGCCGACGACGGCGGCGGTAGGGCCGCTGATGCCCACGTCAACTTCGTCAAAGATCATCGCCGGGGTTTCCATCTTGCGGGCCGTAATCACCTGAATGGCCAGCGCAATTCGTGACAGCTCACCGCCGGAAGCAACTTTGCCCAACGGCTGTAAAGGCTGCCCGGGGTTGGTCGTCACCTGGAAATCAATGCGGCTTGCGCCATCCGCCGTTAACTGATCGGGATTAAACACCAGGTCGATGGCAAAGCGGCCGTGCGGCATCGAAAGCAAATGCATGCTCTGGGTAATTAACTGCTGAAGCTCATCCGCAAAGCGGCTACGTTGTTCGTGCAGTCGTTCCGCGCACTGTAAGGCCGCCTGATAATGTTCGGTGACCAACGTTTGCAGACTTTCCTGATCGCTTTCCTGCTGGGATAACAACTCTGCTTCATCCAGCAATTGCTGATGGAGAGCGGGTAAGCCTTCCGGCGTGACATGGTGCTTACGCGCCAGCGCGATTTGCCGCGAGATACGCTGTTCCAGTTCATAAAGGCGATTGGGATCCAGATCGAGGCTGTCGCAGTAGTGACGCAGTTCGTCGCTGGCTTCGCTCAACTGAATGGCCGCTTCTTCCAGCAGGTTATAAACCCCGCTGACCTTGTCATCCAGTGCGGTAAGCTCTGACAGCATCTGGCGTGCGCTGTACAGCATACTGTTGAGGTTGGTGTCATCGCTGTCCGCCAGAAGCTGAAGTGCCTGCTGGCTGGTTGAAAGCAGCTGTCCGTTGTTGGCCAGGCGTTTGTACTCTTCGTCGATCTGCTCGAACTCACCTGCCTGCGGGGCAAACTCGTTCAGTTCTTTGAGCTGGTACTGCAGTAATTCGCGACGGGATTCACGTTCCTGCGCCTGCTGCTGATGCTGCGCCAGGGTACGGCAGCTCTGATGCCAGGTCTGATACGCCGCACGCATCTCAACCAGCAGCGCGTCATGCCCGGCATAGGCATCCAGCAGGTGTTTTTGATGGTCGGGCTTGAGCAGCAACTGGTGCGCGTGCTGTCCATGAATCTGAATCAGCAACTGGCCTAAATCGCGAAGCTGTGAAAGCGGAACCGCCGTGCCGTTAATAAAACCGCGTGAGCGGCCATCGGCACTGATCACGCGGCGCAACAGGCACTCATTGCCATCATCCAGTTGGTTGTCGCTGAGCCAGCGCTGAGCGGAAGGCGAGGCTTTGATTTGAAAGCGCGCGCATAAATCTGCGCGGTTGGCACCCTGACGCACCATATCGGCATCCGCGCGACCGCCGAGGCACAATCCGAGCGCATCGATAGCAATAGATTTACCGGCACCGGTTTCACCGGTAATGGCCGTCATGCCACGTTGAAAATCAATGTCGAGCTCACGAACGATAGCGAAATTGCTGATGGTCAGTTGTGCCAGCATAGCGTCACCTGTATGAATAAATACATATGGTTTTTCATACAGTATAAACTGGTTTTTTATCCAGTAAAGAGGGTGCGCTCACTTTCAGAACAATTTTTTTGACCAGCCCAGTTTGGAACTCAGCGTGTTGAAATAGCTGTAGTTTTTGGGATGGATAAGATTGAGATGGTTTTCGCTGCGGCGGACCAGCACATCTTCCCCTTCCTGAATAGGCAGCGCAATCTGGCTGTCGCAGCTGATTTCCAGGTCGTTGCGGCGGGCCGAAAAGCGCAGGCGAATGGTGCTGCTGCTGTTAATCACCAGAGGCCGGGCCGATAAGGTGTGCGGAAACATGGGCACAATCGTTATCGCGTCCAGCGACGGCGTTAAGATCGGGCCCCCTGCGGACAGGGAATAGGCCGTAGATCCGGTCGGCGTAGAAATGATCAGGCCGTCTGAGCGCTGTGAAAAGGCAAACACCTCATCAATGTACACTTCAAACTCGATCATGTGGGCGACTTTGCCCGGATGGAGTACCACTTCATTAATTGCGCTGCCGATGCGGGGTGAACAGTCGGTTTTGCAGACCTGCGCTTCCAGCAGAAAGCGGCTTTCCACAAAATAATTGCCGTTCAGCACGTCATCAAGCTGATGGTGCGCGTTATCCGGATCCAGATCCGTCAGAAATCCCAGATTGCCGCGGTTGATGCCAATCACTTTTATGTCATACCGCGCCAGTACTCTGGCTGCGCCTAGCATATTACCGTCACCGCCGACCACGACGGCTAAATCCGCCTGCTGGCCGATTTCTGCCAGCGTGCCAGTCTGGACATCGTCCAGTGAGAGTTCCTGCGCAATCTGCTGTTCGACAATGACACGGTAGCCCTTACCGGTCAGCCAGCGGCACAGCATTTCATGCGTGGTGAGCGCGGTGGGGTGGCGTGGATGGCCCACAATTCCAATGCAGTTAAAGTGTTTGTTCATCGAGTGGGTCTTCCTCATAAGCCAAATCGGCACGATGATGTGACGTGTTCCCTTGAAACCGCCAAACCAATCCCCATAATAAGCCAACCAGCGAAGTGAATGTGCAAAACGCGGAGAAATTCATGAGTAGTAAAGAACAGAACACCCCAAACGAGCAAGTCTCAGACGAAATTCAACAGGAACAACAGCAACCTCAGGACGCGGAGACAGCAGGTGAGGTGGATCCGCGTGATGAGCGCATCGCTCAGCTCGAAGCTGAGTTAGCGCAGTTGCAGAACGGCGTGCGTGACGCGCAGCTGCGTGCACAGGCAGAAATTGAAAATGTGCGTCGTCGTACCGAGATGGACATTGAAAAAGCGCACAAATTTGCGCTGGAGAAGTTTGCCAACGAGCTGCTTCCGGTGATTGACAGCCTGGAGCGTGCGCTGGAGCTGGCGAACAAAGAAGATGAGAAATCCGCTTCGATGGTGGAAGGCATTGAGCTGACGCTGAAATCGCTGCTGGGCGCAGTGCGTAAATTCGGTGTTGAAGTGGTCGGTGAAACCGGCGTGCCGTTCAACCCTGAAGTTCATCAGGCGATGTCGATGATGGAATCTGACGAGGTCGAGCCTAACCACGTGATGATGGTGATGCAACGCGGTTATACCCTGAATGGGCGTCTACTGCGTCCGGCCATGGTTGCAGTGGCCAAGGCGAAAGCCTGATTGTAGCCTCATCTCACAACGGCCGCGCACTGACGCGGCCGTTGTGTTCAGGCTGCCGGTTCAGGTAAAACCGGTGTCCAGTCAACAGGATCTCTGCCGCTTTCTTTTAACAGGGCGTTAGTTTTTGAGAAATGCTGGCAGCCAAAAAAGCCGCGGTGTGCCGAAAGGGGAGAAGGATGCGGTGCCTGCAACACATGATGGCGCTGGCGATCAATGATGCTGCCTTTCTTCTGCGCATGCGAACCCCACAGTAAAAAGATTACCCCTTCACGCTGCGCGTTAATCGCGTCAATCACCCTGTCGGTAAAGGTTTCCCAGCCCAGCCGGGCATGAGAATGCGCTTTGCCCGCTTCCACCGTTAACACGGTATTCAGCAACAGCACACCTTGCTCTGCCCAACTGGCCAGATAGCCATGACTGGGTTTCTCAAAGCCCGGAATATCCTGCTGCAGCTCTTTATACATGTTCTGAAGGGAAGGCGGAATGGGCACGCCCGGTAATACAGAAAAAGCCAGACCATGTGCCTGATTCGGCCCGTGGTAAGGATCCTGACCCAAAATCACCACTTTCACATCGCCTAACTCCGTTAAGCGAAAGGCATTAAAGACGTCTTTTTGCGGCGGATAAACGGTCACGCCTGCAGCCCGCTGGTTGGCGACCTGTTTCAGGGTTTCAATGAAATAGGGCTTCTCTTTCTCTTCAGCCAGCACATCGTGCCAGGTCAGCTTTGCAGCCATAATCAACTCCTTTGTGTTCTGAACGCTAAGCTTAGCTGTTCAGTATCCAGACATGAAGCCTAAAATTATTTTAAAAATTCAATAAAATGTAGTCCCGCTACGTTTTAAAAATCAATCGCTTAGCAATGTGGACAAAAAGTGCCCGATTGTACTTGATTCAGGTCAAAACTAACGTCATGAGCGAGTGATATACCAGTTGCTCATCATTGATTTATTGACGGTATTGGTCCAGCCAATGCCTTGCAGGAGAAACTGAGATGATCACAGGTATTCAAATTACCCAGTCACACAATCCGGCCTTAGTGAATTCGTTCTGGCTGTTAGATGAAGAAACCGCTCAGGCACGCTGTCTGTGTGCCGTAGCAGGCTATCAGGACGATCAGATTGTCGCGATTGGTGAGTTAGGGGACGTGGCTTACCGTGAAGTACCGGTCGAGATTAAACCCCAGGTGCGCGTGGAAGGCGGGCAGCACTTAAACGTTAACGTCCTGCGCCGTGAAACGCTGGAAGACGCCGTGAAACATCCTGAGAAGTATCCGCAGCTGACCATTCGTGTTTCCGGGTATGCCGTGCGCTTTAATTCGCTGACGCCTGAACAACAGCGTGACGTCATTGCCCGAACCTTTACGGAAAGTTTATAAACTGCCTGTGTGCTGAAATAAAACGCAGCGCCAGAAGGACAAATTTCTACGCGTTAACAGACAGATAGAACATGACTGTCGTCGGGTGAAATATCCAGCCGGGCGGCTTTATGATGTTTGATGCTGAATGGAGACGAAACCGGGCTTTACCCACCTGAACAATGAAAAATCGCCTCTCAGGAGGCGCTTTTTTTAGAAGCGTGCTGTTTTATTCCGCATTCTCACTGCCGGATGAGCTGCCACTTGGCTTGCGGCGTTTACCGACATTTTTAAGATCGCTATGGCGTTTTTTCACCCGCGGTTTCTCTTCTTCTTTGGCTTTTCGCTCTGCACGCTTCGCAAGCGCCTTTTTCGACGGTTTTCCGGTGGTTTTTGGCGAAGGCGCACGCGTGACCGGACGCAGCTCGTCAATCACCCGTGCTTTAATCGGCTCGTCAACGTAGCGGCTGACTTTACCCAGCAGCAGATGGTCATGGGCTTCGACCAGCGAAATGGCGATGCCTTTACGACCGGCACGGCCCGTACGGCCGATGCGGTGCAGATAGGTATCCGCCGTGCGTGGCATATCGAAGTTAATCACGTGGCTCACATCCTCCACGTCAATCCCGCGTGCGGCGATATCGGTGGCGACCAGCACGTTTACCCGACCTTCCACCAGACGTTTAATCGCCTCATTGCGTTTAGCCTGGACCATTTCCCCTTCCAGGTAGCTGGTGCGGATTCCGGCATCATGCAGCCAGCTGACCAGTTCATGCAGGCGTTCACGTTTACGCACAAACACAATGGATCGGGTCACTTCCGGCTGCTTTAACAGGTGAACCAGCAGTTTGGTTTTGTGCTCAAGATCGTCGGCGCGGTGATACCACTGCTGAATTTTCTTACGCTCGCGACGGCTGGGATCGGCTTCCAGTTCAACCGGTTCGTTCAGCAGGCGCTCGGCAAAATCTTTAATATGCTCGCCTTCCAGCGTAGCGGAGAACAGCATTGTCTGTTTACGCCAGCGCGTTTCACCCGCGATGGTTTCGATATCCTGGGCAAATCCCATGTCCAGCATGCGGTCTGCTTCATCCAGGATCAGCGTTTCCACTGCGCGGCAGTCAAAGTTTTCTTCTTTGATGTACTGCAGCAGACGGCCGGTGGTGGCAACCACAACGTCCTGATTTTCGCTGAACACTTCGGCGTGGTTCATAAAGGCCACGCCGCCGGTGATAGTGGCGATATCCAGATGCGTATGTTTCGCCAGTTCCCGCGCCTGGTCGGCAACCTGCATCGCCAGTTCACGGGTGGGCGTTAAAATTAAAATACGTGGCGGGCCAGACTTCTTGCGTGGAAAATCGAGCAGGTGCTGCAACGCCGGTAATAAATACGCGGCGGTTTTCCCGGTCCCGGTAGGTGCCGAACCCAGAACGTCGCGGCCCTCCAGCGCGGGGGGAATGGCAGCAGCCTGAATTGCTGTCGGGCGCGTATAGCCTTTCTCCTCCAGCGCTTCAAGCAGGCTTTCGTCGAGTTCAAGTTCGGAAAATGTGGTTACGGTCATGTTCTACCTCAGTTTGGGGCGCTGATTATAGACAGATCGGACATAATCTTCATCTGTTTATCGGTATTGACTGCGTCAGATTACGTCAACGGTGTGAATTCCCCAACCTGGCACGTTACACTTGGCGCCAGCTATACGGCAGAAAAACAGGTGAATGGTCGCTGAGTATGATGCAGGACAAGCCGCAGGCGCGGCCGCAGTTAAAAAAGAACGGGTTTACCTTCAAGCAGTTTTTTGTCGCACACGACCGCTGTGCAATGAAGGTCGGTACTGATGGCATTCTGCTGGGCGCGTGGGCACCGGTCGCCGGGGTAAAGCGCATCCTTGATATCGGTACCGGTTCGGGCCTGATTGCGCTGATGCTGGCCCAGCGAACGCATTCTGATGTGGTCATCGATGCGGTGGAGCTCGATGCCGACGCTGCGCAACAGGCCAGCGAGAATGACTGTCAGTCACCCTGGGCTGCGCGTATTCATGTTCATCAACAGGATATTGCGCAGTGGGCGGAAAACAGCAATACGCGCTATTCACTGATCGTCAGTAATCCGCCTTACTTTGCACCTGGCGTGGCCTGCTCAACGTCGGCACGCGACAGCGCACGCGCGACCGGTACATTAAACCATCAGACCTTATTACGTTGCGCAGCGTTGCTCATAGAAGAAGAGGGCTTCTTTTGTGTGATACTGCCTGAGACGACAGGGCAGGAGGTGATTGCGCAGGCACAATTGGAGGGCTGGCATCTGCGCTTTCGCTTCGATGTGGCGGAATATGCTCACCGTCCGCCGCATCGTGTATTGCTGGGGTTTTCACCCAGTCCGGGTGAAACCCTGTTTGAACGCCTGGCTATCCGCGATGCCGACCGGCAGTATTCTGACGCCTGGCAAAGCCTGACGCGTGACTTCTATTTGTTTATGTGATCGCCGGGCTGCAGGACGGTCGGTTGCGCTTCCGCCAGCGTATCGGGATAGTCGCGAATAAAATGCAGCCCGCGGCTCTCTTTGCGTTGCAGCGCACAACGCACCATCAGCTCTGCCACCTGTACCAGGTTGCGCAGTTCCAGCAGGTTGTTTGACAGCCGGAAGTGGCGATAGTACTCGTCGATTTCCTGTTGAAGCAGGCTGATGCGGCGCAACGCGCGTTCCAGCCGCTTAGTGGTACGGACAATGCCGACATAATCCCACATAAACAGTCGTAGCTCATGCCAGTTATGCTGAATGACCACGCGCTCATCGGCATCATCCACCTGGCTTTCATCCCAGGCCGGTAAACGATCTACGGTCTCCGTTTCAGGTAAGATCCGCATCAGATCCTCCGCGGCAGACCAGCCATATACCAGACACTCCAGAACAGAATTTGAGGCGAGGCGGTTGGCACCGTGCAGCCCGGTATAACTGACTTCACCGATTGCATATAAACAATCGATGTCGGTGCGGCCATGCCGATCGACGACCACGCCACCACAGGTGTAATGCGCAGCGGGCACCACAGGGATTCTGTCCTTTGTCAGATCAAAGCCAAAGGTCAGCAGTTTTTCGTAAATCATCGGGAAGTGGGAACGGATGAAGGCCGGCGGCTGGTGGCTGATATCCAGATACATGCAGTCTACGCCCAGCCGTTTCATTTCATGATCGATGGCGCGGGCGACGATATCGCGCGGGGCCAGCTCCGCGCGTTCGTCGAAGTCAGGCATAAACCGCGAACCATCGGGCCGCACCAGCCAGGCGCCTTCGCCGCGCAGGGCTTCCGTCAGCAGAAAGTTTTGCGCCTGCGGATGAAACAGACAGGTAGGGTGAAACTGGTTAAATTCCAGGTTAGCGACCCGGCATCCTGCTCGCCAGGCCATCGCAATGCCGTCACCAGAGGCGACATCGGGATTCGTGGTGTACTGATAAACTTTGGCCGCGCCGCCCGTGGCCAGCACGACGGCGCGCGCCTGGCAGGTTTCGACCCGTTCGCGATTGCGGTTCCAGATCCAGGCCCCCATTATCCGGCGGGGGCCCGGTAAGCCCAGTTTGTCTGACAGGATCAGATCCACCGCGTTAGTGCGTTCCAGGATGCGGATATTCGGATGACGCAACGCCTGGCCGACCAGCGTGGTTTCCACTTCCCGGCCGGTGGCGTCGGCGCTGTGCAGAATACGGCGATGGCTGTGGCCGCCTTCTCGCGTCAGGTGGTAACGCATTTCACCGCCGGCCTGAGGATCGGTATCAAACGCCACGCCATGATCGATCAGCCACTGCACGCAGTGCCGCGCATTGCTGGCGACAAATGAAACAGCCTCACGATCGCACAAGCCCGCCCCGGCAATCAGCGTGTCTTCAACGTGAGAATCCACGCTGTCAGTTTCATCAAACACTGCCGCAATGCCGCCCTGCGCATACAGCGTTGAGCCTTCATTAACCTGAGCTTTACTGAGCACAGTGACCCGGTAATGCGAGGCCAGCCGCAACGCCAGTGACAGTCCCGCCGCACCGCTGCCCACAATAAGCACATCACACTGATAATCTGAGGGGGAGAATGTTGTCATAGCGTTTAATTTACTAAACAAGAATGACCCGAGCATAAGCCTTTGATGGTTTTTTGTGAAGTATTTTGAACACGCAAGCAGGCGTAATAGCGGACTGAATCTAATTTATCAGATATATCAAATGGTTAGTTGTTTAACCATTTAAAATCCGTTTTTCATACCAAACTTAATCGAATACAAGGATTTAAAGATGAAAAAGCGGCTGTCATAGGTTACTCTGCCTGCGATTTGCGCGTGTTACATTGAACGAAAATCAACAAACTGTGTAATCCTGCAGCAAAGCGGCCGAAAATGAACTTTTCGCCACGTAATGACTCAAAGCGCATGCTTGCTCAATAGCTGTGTGCTGGCAGTTCCTTAACGCATAAGAAAGTATTTGGGGAGACTTTACCTCGGATGAGCGAGCAGTTAGCGGACCAGGTTCTGGTTGAACGGGTTCAGAAGGGGGATCAAAAAGCTTTCAACTTACTGGTGATCCGTTACCAGCATAAAGTCGCGAGCCTGGTCTCACGGTATGTGCCTTCAGGCGATGTGCCTGACGTCGTTCAGGAATCATTTATTAAGGCGTATCGGGCACTGGATTCTTTCCGTGGCGATAGCGCGTTTTACACCTGGCTGTATCGGATTGCCGTGAATACAGCCAAAAACTATCTGGTTGCTCAGGGACGCCGTCCGCCTTCCAGCGATGTTGATGCAATTGATGCGGAAAATTTCGAAAGTGCGGGTGCGTTAAAAGAAATTTCGAACCCTGAGAACTTAATGTTGTCTGACGAACTGAAACAAATCGTCTTTCGTACCATTGAGGCGCTTCCTGAGGACTTGCGAATGGCAATTACCCTCAGGGAACTTGACGGTCTGAGCTATGAAGAGATCGCCGTCATTATGGATTGCCCGGTGGGCACGGTAAGGTCACGTATTTTCCGTGCACGTGAGGCCATTGATAATAAAGTTCAACCGCTTATCCAACGTCAGTGATAACGGCTACTGGAAGGGTATTAGGCATGCAGAAAGAAAAACTTTCCGCTTTAATGGATGGTGAGGCTTTAGATAACGCGCTGATTTCAGCCCTGTCTAAGGATGCAGATCTACAAAAAAGCTGGGAACGCTACCATCTGATTCGCGATACCATGCGCGGCGATGTTGGTGAACACCTGCATTTTGATATTTCTGCTCGCGTTGCCGCTGCCATCGAAAACGAGCCACAGCGCAATGTGACGTCCCTGATTCCTGAAGCACAGCCCGAGCCTTATCGCTGGGAAAAAATGCCGTTCTGGCACAAAGTTCGCCCCTGGGCGGCCCAGATTACGCAGGTCGGCGTCGCCGCCTGTGTTTCCCTGGCGGTAATTGTGGGTGTTCAGCACTATAACCAACCCACCAACGGCAGCGTGGAAAGCTCTGACTCACCGGTATTCAACACCTTGCCAGTGATGGGCAAAGCGTCACCTGTCAGTCTGGGTGTCCCCTCGGATATGTTTGGTTCAGGCAATGCCTCACAACAGGTGCAGGACCAGCGTCGCCGCGTGAACGCCATGCTGCAGGACTACGAACTTCAGCGTCGTCTGCACGCCGATCAGCTGCAGTTCGAAACCAATGCGCCAAAACAAGCGCAGGCCAATGTACCGGGTAATCAGTCATTAGGAATGCAGCAGCAGTAATGAAGCCGCTATGGTATGCCGTTAGTCTTCTGACGGGCAGCCTGTTGTGGTCCACTGCCGCCCCAGCGCAGGTTTCTGCGTCTGGGGCGTTATTACAGCAGATGGAGCAGGCAAGTCAGACGCTCAACTACGAATTCGCCTACATCAACGTTTCCCGTCTTGGTATGGAATCGCTCCGTTATCGTCACGCAGTAATCGACGATCGCGTCTATGCACAGATTCTGCAGATGGACGGTCCGCGTCGCGAAGTCATTCAGCGCGGCAACGACATCAGCTATTTCGAACCGGGTATTGAGCCTTTCTCGCTTCCCGGCAATCACATCGTCGATGCGTTGCCATCGATTATCTACGCCGACTTTGCCAAACTTGATGCGGCTTATGACTTTATTACCGTCGGCCGTTCCCGCATTGCCGATCAGATGTGTGATGTGGTGCGCGTAGTGTCGCGCGATGGCACGCGCTACAGTTATGTTGTATGGCTGGATGTGGATACCAAGCTACCGCTGCGCGTGGATCTGCTCGATCGTGACGGTGAAACGATGGAACAGTTTCGCGTGATCAGCTTCGCGGTGGATGATGGCGTACGCAACCTGATGCAGGGCCTTGAAAAAGCCAATCTGCCGCCGTCGCTCTCATTAACCAAATCAGACAACGCGACGCTGGACTGGGAGCCCGCCTGGCTTCCCGCAGGGATGACGCTCGTTTCCCAAAGCCGGCGTATGCTTCCTGCGTTAAATAAATCCCTTGAATCCCGGCTGTACAGCGATGGTCTGTTTAGCTTTGCTGTAAACGTTACGCCGGCAGATAAAAACAGCGTCGCACAGACATTGCGCACGGGACGTCGTACGGTGGAAACCGTAATACGCGATAATTACGAAATTACGGTCGTTGGCGAGTTACCGCCTGCGACGGCCAAACGTATCGCGGACAGTGTTAATCCTGGGGCAAAAAAATGATGAGAGAATGGGCCACCGTGGTGGCATGGCAGGATGGTATCGCGACACTGCATACCGAAGCCAAAACCTCCTGCAACAGCTGCCAGGCACGCAAAGGCTGTGGCAGCCATATGCTGAATAAGCTGGGGCCAAAGAATGCGCATGTGATGCAAATCGCCAGTAGCAAGCCCCTGGCTCCGGGCCAACGTGTCGAACTGGGCATCAAAGAGAGCAGCCTGCTCGGTTCGGCACTGCTGGTATACATGACGCCGCTGTTTGGCCTGTTTCTGTTCGCGGGTCTGTTCCAGGCCCTGTTCGGCAGCGACCTGGCCGCCGCCTGCGGCGCGCTATTAGGCGGAGTTGGCGGCTTTATCGTCGCCAAAGGCATTTCCATGAAATTTGGCGATAGTGAGGCCTTCCAGCCGGTTATCCTTAATATCGCCTTGCCCCCAGATGCGCTTCGTGTTGAAAGCGAAGCCTGACCCCTGCTTAAGCCGCACTTGTTGCGACTTTTGTCTTAAGCCTGACGCGCAAAAAACTGTTTCGTTTCCACGACGTTCCATTCTTTTATGCGCGGCCTTAACAGTGTAATATGCGTCGTCATTAATGAGGCTGACAGGATTGTGGGTTAAGAGCGATCTTCCTGAATGTGTCTGTGCTCAGGTTTCTAACTGATTCTCTACGTGAAGATATCTCTATAAATGAAGCACATAAGAAATTTCTCCATCATCGCCCACATTGACCACGGTAAATCCACGCTCTCTGACCGCTTGATTCAGATCTGTGGTGGATTAACTGACCGCGAGATGGCCGCGCAGGTTCTGGACTCAATGGATCTTGAGCGTGAACGTGGTATTACCATCAAAGCACAGAGCGTGACGCTCGATTACAAAGCCCAAGACGGCGAAACTTACCAGCTCAATTTTATCGACACGCCGGGACACGTTGACTTCTCATACGAAGTTTCCCGCTCACTGGCCGCCTGTGAGGGTGCGCTGCTGGTGGTGGATGCCGGGCAGGGCGTTGAAGCGCAAACCCTGGCTAACTGCTACACCGCGATTGAGATGGATCTGGAAGTCGTGCCGGTGCTGAATAAAATCGATTTGCCTGCCGCCGATCCTGAACGTGCTGCACAGGAAATCGAAGATATTGTCGGTATTGATGCCACCGATGCCGTGCGTTGCTCGGCGAAAACCGGTGTCGGCGTACCTGAAGTGCTTGAGCGCCTGGTGCGCGATATTCCGCCGCCAGAAGGCGATCCGGAAGGGCCGCTGCAGGCACTGATTATCGACTCCTGGTTCGATAACTACCTGGGTGTTGTCTCGCTGGTTCGTGTAAAAAACGGCACCATGCGTAAAGGCGATAAAATCAAGGTACTGAGTACCGGCCAGGTTTATAACGCCGATCGACTGGGCATTTTCACGCCGAAGCAGGTTGACCGCACTGAACTGAACTGTGGCGAAGTCGGCTGGCTGGTCTGCGCCATTAAAGACATTCTGGGTGCGCCGGTGGGCGATACCCTGACAACAGCACGTAACCCGGCGGACAAAGCGCTGCCTGGCTTTAAAAAAGTGAAGCCGCAGGTTTACGCCGGTCTGTTCCCGATTAGTTCTGATGACTACGAAGCGTTTCGTGATGCGCTGGGCAAGCTGAGTCTGAACGATGCTTCTCTGTTCTACGAGCCAGAGAGTTCAACCGCGCTGGGCTTTGGCTTCCGTTGCGGCTTCCTGGGTCTGCTGCACATGGAGATCATTCAGGAACGTCTGGAACGTGAGTACGATCTCGATCTGATCACGACCGCACCGACGGTAGTGTACGAAGTGGAAACCACGAGCGGCGAAGTCATTTATGTGGACAGCCCCTCGAAGCTGCCACCGCTCAATAACATTGAAGAGTTGCGTGAACCGATTGCGGAGTGTCACATGCTGCTGCCGCAGGAATACCTGGGCAACGTCATTACGCTGTGCATCGAGAAACGTGGCGTTCAGACAAATATGGTTTACCACGGCAATCAGGTTGCGCTGACCTATGAGATTCCAATGGCTGAAGTGGTGCTCGACTTCTTTGACCGTTTGAAATCAACATCGCGCGGCTATGCTTCACTGGACTACAATTTTAAACGTTTTCAGGCCTCTGACATGGTGCGTGTCGACGTGCTGATTAACTCAGAACGTGTTGATGCGCTGGCGCTGATTACCCACCGTGATAACGCACCTTATCGTGGACGTGAGCTGGTTGAGAAAATGAAAGACCTCATCCCACGTCAACAATTTGATATTGCGATTCAGGCGGCAATCGGCAACCACATTATCGCTCGCTCAACCGTCAAACAGCTGCGTAAGAACGTCCTTGCCAAGTGTTACGGCGGTGATGTCAGTCGTAAGAAAAAGCTGTTGCAGAAGCAGAAAGAGGGTAAGAAGCGAATGAAGCAGGTCGGTAACGTTGAACTGCCGCAGGAAGCATTCCTCGCCATTCTGCATGTCGGAAAAGACAGCAAATAAGGATCTTAAATGGCTAATATGTTCGCGCTAGTCCTGGCGATAGCGACATTGATTACTGGTATTCTCTGGGTGATCGATCGTATAAAGTGGGCACCACAGCGCCGGGCGCTGCAGGCGGCGGCACAGGCGCAGTCAGGCGGCACGCTCGATAAAAAAACGCTGGCAAAAATGGCACCTAAGCCGGGCTGGATTGAAACCGCTGCCTCCGTATTTCCGGTGCTGGCCGTGGTATTCTTTGTGCGCTCATTTGTGTATGAGCCTTTCCAGATCCCGTCAGGATCAATGATGCCCACGCTGCTGATTGGTGACTTTATTCTGGTCGAGAAGTTTGCTTACGGCATTAAAGACCCGATTACGCAAACCACGCTGATTCCTACCGGTCATCCTAAGCGTGGCGATATTGCGGTCTTTAAATACCCAAAAGATCCCAGCCTGGACTACATCAAGCGCGTGATTGGCCTGCCGGGCGATCGTGTAACCTATGATCCCTACAGTAAAACGCTGACTATTAATCCGGCCTGCGATAATGGCAAGCCTTGCAGCAAAGCGTTGCCAGTCACCTACAGCAACATAGAGCCAAGCAAGTTTGTTCAGACGTTTAGCGGGTTTGATGGTAACGAAGCCGGTAACGGGTTCTACCAGGTGCCGCTGAATGAAACCATGCGCGGTGGATTACGTCTGGCCACGCGCAAAGAAACGCTGGGCAATGTGACGCATGACATTCTGTTGGTGACGGAAGCACAAAGCCAGGCGAGCATGTACTATCAGCAGCCCGGCCAGCCGCAGGCGAGCTGGGTTGTGCCGCAGGGGCAGTATTTCATGATGGGTGATAACCGTGACAACAGCGCCGACAGTCGCTACTGGGGCTTTGTTCCCGAGCGCAATCTGGTCGGTAAAGCGGTCGCCATCTGGATGAGCTTTGAAAAACAAGAAGGCCAGTGGCCAACCGGCGTACGACTGAGTCGTATCGGCGGTATCCATTAAGCCAGCCTGAGAGTCAGGCAAAATAGGGTGGCCTCCGTCATGGGGGCCACTGCACACCAAACAGAATGTGTTGGATTCTCAGCCCTGTTTGGTATGCAGAGTGACAGACGCAAAACAGAACTGGAATCGCATGAACCCCATCCTGATTAACAAGCTTCAGCGCAAACTGGGCTACACTTTTACACATTCTGAACTTTTACAGCAGGCGTTGACGCATCGCAGCGCCAGTAGCAAGCATAACGAACGCCTGGAGTTTTTAGGCGATTCGATTCTGAGCTACGTGATTGCAAATGCGCTCTACCACCGTTTTCCGCGTGTGGATGAGGGCGACATGAGCCGCATGCGCGCGACGCTGGTGCGCGGTAATACGCTGGCAGAGATGGCGCGGGAATTCGATTTGGGTGAATGCCTGCGTCTGGGGCCCGGCGAATTAAAAAGCGGCGGCTTCCGTCGTGAATCTATTCTGGCGGACACCGTGGAAGCGCTTATTGGTGGTGTCTTCCTCGACAGTAATATTCAGACGGTCGAAAAGCTGATCCTTGACTGGTATCAGACGCGCCTGGACGAAATCAGTCCGGGTGATAAACAAAAAGATCCGAAAACGCGCCTGCAGGAATACCTGCAGGGCCGTCATCTGCCGCTGCCAAGTTACTTAGTGGTGCAGGTTCGCGGCGAAGCCCACGATCAGGAATTTACCATTCACTGTCAGGTGAGTGGCATGGCAGAACCGGTGGTGGGCGTGGGCTCCAGCCGCCGTAAAGCTGAACAAGCAGCGGCTGAACAGGCGCTGATTAAACTTGGTCTGGAATAACAGTATTATCCCGGCGCCGCAACCGGCGCTGAAAACCTCAGGACTCGAATGAGCGAAAATGTTACATACAGCGGCTTTGTCGCGATAGTTGGCCGGCCTAACGTCGGTAAATCCACCTTACTGAACCAGTTACTGAGGCAGAAGGTTTCAATTACGTCGCGTAAGCCGCAAACCACCCGTCACCGCATTATGGGCATCCATACGGAAGGCGCTTATCAGGCGATTTACGTTGATACGCCCGGCCTGCATATGGAAGAGAAGCGGGCGATCAACCGCCTGATGAACCGTGCGGCCAGCAGTTCTATCGGTGACGTTGAACTGATCATCTTTGTGGTTGAAGGCACGCGCTGGACGCCCGACGACGAGATGGTGTTAAACAAGTTGCGCGATGGCAAAGTGCCGGTTCTGCTGGCGATCAATAAAATCGACAACATCCAGGATAAAAGCGTCCTGTTACCGCACCTGCAGTTCCTCAGCGAGCAGATGAACTTTATTGATATCGTGCCGGTTTCGGCCGAAAGCGGTAAAAATGTCGACACCATCGCCGCCATCGCCCGCAAGCATCTGCCGGAATCTGACCATCACTTCCCGGAAGATTACATTACCGATCGCTCACAGCGCTTTATGGCATCCGAAATTATCCGTGAAAAGCTGATGCGTTTCCTCGGTGCGGAACTGCCTTACTCGGTCACAGTCGAAATCGAACAGTTTGTGTCTAACGCGCGTGGCGGTTATGACATCAACGGTTTGATTCTGGTCGAGCGCGAAGGGCAAAAAAAAATGGTGATTGGCAATAAAGGCGCCAAAATCAAAACCATTGGTATTGAAGCGCGTAAGGACATGGAAGAGATGTTCGATGCCAAAGTGCATCTCGAACTGTGGGTTAAAGTTAAATCCGGCTGGGCAGATGACGAACGTGCGCTGCGTAGTCTGGGTTACACAGACGATCTCTGAATAAATGGAAGGCTGGCAACGCGCCTTTGTGCTGCATAGTCGTCCTTTCAGCGAAACCAGTCTGCTGCTTGACCTGTTTAGTGAAAGTGAAGGCCGTGTTCGTGTCCTGGCAAAAGGAGCACGATCACGGCGTTCTCAGTTAAAAGGCACACTTCAGCCTTTTACCCCGCAGCTGGTGCGCTGGAGCGGTCGTGGTGAGGTGAAAACGCTGCGCAATGCCGAAGCGGTTTCGCTTGCTCTCCCCCTCAGTGGTATCACGCTTTACTGCGGCCTGTACGTCAACGAGCTGTTGTCTCGGGTACTGGAACAGCACATCCCCTTTTCCGACCTGTTTTTTGACTATCTGCAATGTATCCAGACGCTGGCCGCCGCCGAGGGTTCACCCGAACCTGCACTGCGTCGTTTCGAGCTGGCGCTGTTGGGGCACCTTGGCTATGGCGTGGATTTCCTGCACTGCGCAGGCAGTGGTGAACCGGTCAGTGAAGACATGACCTACAGCTACCGGGAAGAGAAGGGCTTCATCGCCAGTCTGGTGCTCAATCAGCGCAGCTTTACAGGTAAACACCTGCAGGCGCTCTCCACGCGTGAATTTCCCGATGCGGATGCCCTGCGCGCGGCGAAGCGCTTTACCCGCATGGCGCTAAAACCCTACCTGGGGGGCAAACCGTTAAAAAGTCAGGAGCTTTTCCGTCAGTTTACACCGAAAAAAAAGCCCGATATTGCCGGCGAGCCCTGATGCGGGTCGTAGCGGAATCGCATCAGGGCGCGTTACACTCCATACAATGACCATAATGAACCGAGGATTGTCATGGCTGAGTTACTGTTAGGCGTTAACATCGACCACATTGCTACCGTCCGCAACGCGCGTGGCACCCATTACCCTGATCCGGTCCAGGCGGCTTTTATCGCCGAACAGGCGGGCGCGGATGGGATCACGGTGCACCTGCGGGAAGATCGCCGCCACATTACCGACCGCGACGTGCGTATTCTGCGTAATACCATCGAAACGCGGATGAATCTCGAAATGGCGGTCACCGATGAGATGCTGAATATCGCGTGTGACATCAAACCGCATTTCTGCTGCCTGGTGCCGGAAAAGCGTGAGGAAGTGACCACCGAAGGCGGACTGGATGTCGCCGGACAACAGGAAAAACTTAATGCCGCGGTAAAAAAACTCAGTGAGGCGGGCATTTTGGTATCCCTGTTTATCGATCCCGATCACCGGCAAATCGAAGCGGCTGTCACCAGCGGCGCGCCTTATATTGAAATTCATACCGGTGCCTATGCTGAAGCCCCTGAAGGCCCGGCACGCGACGCTGAGCTGGCCCGGATCCGTCAGGCGGCCACCTTTGCGGCCAGCCGCGGATTAAAAGTTAACGCCGGTCACGGTCTGACTTACCACAACGTCCTGCCGATTGCCGCGCTGCCGGAAATGCATGAGCTGAACATCGGTCATGCGATCATTGGTCGGGCGGTGATGAGCGGCCTGCCTGACGCCGTCAAAGCCATGAAACAGCTGCTGCGAGAAGCGCGTCGCTAATGGCTATTCTGGGACTGGGCAGCGATATCGTCGAAATAGAGCGGATTGCCGATGTGATTTCTCGCTCTGGCGATCGACTGGCGCGTCGCGTGCTGAGTGAGGCCGAATGGCAGCAGTATCAGCAGCATCGTCAGCCGGTGCGTTTTCTGGCTAAACGTTTCGCCGTTAAAGAAGCGGCAGCCAAAGCGTTTGGCACCGGCATTCGCGGCGGACTGGCATTCAATCAGTTTGAAGTTTACAACGATGCGCTGGGTAAACCACTCCTGCGTTTTTTCGATCATGCTGCTGAGGTGGCGCAGCGGCTGGGTGTACAGCATGTCCATGTAACCCTGGCCGACGAGCGCCACTATGCCTGTGCTACGGTCATTATCGAAAGCTAACCGTGCAGGGCAACAAACTTATCCCACAGCGCATCGCGTGATTCGATGTGCTGGGGGTCCGTCACAATGGTGTTATCAATAGGGCAAACCCGCTGGCAGGTCGGCACATCATAATGTCCCACACATTCGGTACAGCGGCTCACCTCAATCTCATAAATCATCTCACCCATCGAAATAGCCTGGTTCGGGCATTCGGGTTCACACATATCGCAATTGATACAGCGTGTAGTAATAAGTAAAGCCACTTCAACCACTTACCTTTTTTATCTTATATAATCAATTGGTTATATACTATTTGCATTCCTTACGATGGTTAACTATCTGTGGATTTGTACAGTATAAAAAACACTGATACACTCACTTGCGTAACACAAAACCGCAACACAGACCGAAAATCACCACCTTAAAAAGCCTCATGTGCGAGCCTGTCTCGCGACGGGTCATAGGATAAGGAATTTCAATGCCGCGCACTGTAACACAGAACCCCGAAAAGCCCAATAATGACGATTTTTTGAGCGCTTTAGAACATTGGGAGGGATGTAAGCCGCCATACACAAGCTCACACATGCGAATCTGTGTTACGGCAGCAAAAACCATACTCAAGCACCAGGGACAATCCCGGCGATCTAAGTACGAAAAAGAGAGCTATTTACGCATCGATTTCAGTAAGGCCGGTAAGGTTACATTCTATGCGGAGTTCCCCAAGAAAATGGGGCTGAAAGGGCGTAAATTGGGTGAATGGCCGGAACTAGCGATTCAACTTGCGCGTGAGAACGCGGTGGAAATGGCGGGGGAAGGACTGAGGGCTGAGTCGGTACATTTGGCTCTGGAAAGTTATCGTGCTGACCTTGAAGCAAAAGTACAACGCCAAAAGTTAAGTGAACACAGCTACCGGACTTACTGCGCAAGGATAAAACAGATCGATTTAGCGTTCGGTGATCGTGAAGTGTTCGGCGATGTAACTTATGGAAGAATCATTGAGGTGCTGGACACCTGGATAGCGACAAAATCTAATAACCATGTGCTTGAATTATTCGCTGAACTTCGCCGGTTTTGGAAATACTCAGCTCCACAGCTATGCAACGGACGGAATGTCGCAGCGAGCATACCGGATGATTATGTATCTTCCCGTGTCCAACGACCTGCACCTACGCGCCTTTTTACTGATATTGAATCTATAGCGAAATTGTGGCTTAACGTCGCGGGGTGTACCTCCATTCATCAGAAAAATGCCATGCGTTTTATGATCCTGACGGGGGTACGCCCTATCAATGTCAGCAATCTGCAATGGGATTATGTCAGGGAAGATATAAAAGAAATTGTTTATCCGGCTGGGATAATTGGTATGCGTGGCGCGATGAAAACGCAGAAGGAATTCAGGATCCCAATAACCGCTGGTATTGAGCGTATTTTGCAGGAACAGAAAGAATGGAGGGATTCGGTACCGGGATGCAATCAGCAGTTTGTTTTTCTTCAACCGCGTAATCCCGAATTACCGTTTGCAAAGCGATCTCTCGATAAGTTGATAAAAACCTACAGCCCGGAAAATGCAGTAAAGGGAATTAAACATGACGGGACGGTGAAGGGTAGGGAAGGGGCATTTAATACGATGTGCCGTAAGTTCTTTAAGAGCAATGTTATCGCTCAGATGCGTGCAAAGGGCTTCTCCCGCTCTGATACGCGGGAGATTAGCCTTTTGTGTTTGCACCATTCGGATAAAAGCGCGGATCCTATGGCTGAACATTACGACTTTTCAGATGAGATATTGCAGGAGGAAATGGCGTTGAAGAAAACAGCCTTTGAAGCGCATGAAGCAAGTATCTTGACGCAGGTTATTTTACTGAGGAAAAAAGGTTAATACTCGCTTCGACATTTTTGGATAAATGCCTGAACGTTCTGGCGCTCATACCGCACTACTTTTGAGGTAAAACGGATCGGTGCCAATATTTTTTTATGGCGGTGGTTGATATTCCAGTCACAGAGAGTTTTTTGGGTAATTCCGCCGAGCATTTTGCAAACCTCTGCCGGAGTGAGCAGTTCGTCGGATTGTTCGCTCATTTCAAACCTCGCTTTTTCATGGCTTCGAGCAGGATGTCCTGCACTTCACGTTTTGAATCGCGCCGCTGCATTACCAGTTCGTCTACGGTATCGGCGGCGATAATGTGGTGTATCCAGACCGGACGGTTATGCCCTGCCTGTATCTGGCGCGTTGGCCCTATACGTTCGATAATTTGCTGGTACTGTTCCAGATCCCACCAGTGAGAGAAAAATGCCAAGATGTTGCCGCCATCCTGTAGATTTAGGCCGTGGCCTGCGCTGGCAGGGTGAGCGAATAACACCGGTATTTTTCCTGCGTTCCAGTCGCGCAGCGTCTGCGGATCGGAATCAAGCTGTTTACCCTTCGGAAATGCTTTCAGCAAACGGGCTAAGTCGCTTTTGAAGTGGTAGGCAACCAGCACTGGCATGCCGCCAGATTCGGCAATCACACTTTCCAGAGCCTGTATTTTTGAGTCGTGGATCTCTGACCAGGTACCTTTGTCGTCGGTATAGACAGCACCGCTGGCGATTTGCAGACACTTCACCGTTTTAGCGGCAGCGTTCTGCGCTTCGATGTCGGTGCCGTCCAGTTCCAGAAACATCTGCTTTTCCATTTCCTGGTATTGTTGCCGCGCCTTTGCTGGCATCTGCACTCGGATCACGTTGTGGATCGGTTCCTCAATGTCAAACCAGTCGGCGGCGTCCAGCGAGATAGTCACATCACGTAGCGCCGCCTGCATTTGTTCCTGCGCAAAGGGACGTGGTTCCAGCTTTGACCACTGTTGGCCGGGAAACTGAATGTTGTTGAACCAGCGAGAGGTGAATGCGCCAAAGGTACGTCCTAAGCGCTGGCCCTGATCAACAAACCATGCCTGACCCCACAGGTCGATCAGGCCATTCGGTGCAGGCGTACCAGTGAGGTTCATCCATCGGTGTACGTGCTTATGCGCGACTTTCGCCAGCGCCGCTGCGCGTTTGCCGCCTTGCCGTAACCGGAACGATTTTAGCCGGGTGCTCTCGTCGGCCACTACGGTACCAAAAGGCCAGCGATCACCCAGCGTTTCAACCAGCCAGACCAGGTTATCGTAGTTGGTGGTATACACGCTGGCATTAGTGTTTTGCAGAGCAGCCAGCCGTTCTTTGACGGTGCCGACAATTGGCTGCATCTCAATGTTGCGTAAGTGATTCCATTTATCGACTTCATCCGGCCACGTTGACCGTGCTACACGCAGGGGGGCGAGAACCAACACCGGTTGCGTTTCGGCACCGCACATAAAGAGATCTTCCAGCGTGGTCAGTGTGGCAACTGTTTTACCCATACCCATGCCAGCCCAGATATTGGTGCGGGGTAGGTTAAGGGAGTGGTCGATAATGAGGTTTTGGTATGGGCGGGGGGTGAAATTTTTAGGAGGTAAGCTATTTTGCACGTTTTTCCTCCCAATAAAGCTGTTCGCTTTGCCCTGTATACCTACCCGTTTGTCCTTTTGCTGTAAACTCAAGCGTTCCAGCGGTAAAGAGCATTACGATGGCTCCATCATACGGGCCGCCAATTAGCCGGAATTTACTGCGACGTTGGACTTTTCGCACAATATTCCCTCCAGATTCTTGCTATCCAGCACTATTACGGTAAAGCCCAGCGCCCTAAGCCGTTCATGTTCGCGCAACTGCTCGGGCCGTGGTTTCTCGCCGGGGGCTTTGCACTCAACGAAGACTGCCCGGCCACCAGGTAGCAGAACCAACCGATCCGGCACTGCACGGCGACCGGGAGATAAAAACTTGTAGGCGATGCCGTCAGACTTTTTTACTTCCGTTACCAGATATTTTTCGATGGTGGATTCACGGATGTAGGCCATCGATAACCTTTCCTCCAGCGACTTCTATCGCTGCAATTACTTCATCTTTGGCAAAGCAGTCCACAACGCCAGCCCAAAGCCTTGTAGTTGGGAGTACAACTACAAGCGGCTCACCTGCTGTTTTACGTTCTTCTTTTAATTCGAGAGCTAAAAGCTGTTCTAACGTTGTTTTCGGGGCTGCAATAATTTCGTCGAGTACATCATTAGTTAAGTTTTTATCGCGCATCGATAACCGCCTCTTTGAGTTTTTCCCGTCCGACCTGCATCAGGCAAAAGTCAGAGCGGTTTTCGCTCCACTGCTGATTAATTCCGTTACGTGATAAGCGGCTGGCTTTTGTCCATACCTTTGCAGCGCGGCGATAATCGCCCTCGCGTTCAATTTGCGCAGCCTCACGCGCAGCCCGGTAATACAAGGGGCTGTCATAATTTCTAAAAGACATAAGGGTTGGCCTCGATCAGTTGATAACGCCGACGACTTCCTCATCGGTGTAAACATTTTCGCCGTTGATTTGAGACTGGCGGCACCGGACGAGCACGGCTCCCTGTTCACCCCAATCTTCACGCAGGGATTTCCAGGATGGTTTTTTATTACCGCAACACTCCAGTATCGCGGCCCGGTCAATGTCGAATTGCGCGCGGCCATCCATCACCATATACAGGTATTTCATTCTGCCACCTCGCCGCCAGCGGCCCGGATTGCCTTTATCCACAAGACTCCAGCATTCAATCCGTCTGCAAATTTGCTGACTTTGGGGATTTTCACAATAAACGGCTTACTCCCGTTATTGAGACGTAGAGTTTTGGCTTTGTCTTCCAGTGATTGGCGAATTTCATTGATACCATCCTGAGCCTCGTAATCGCCAAAGGCGTTACGTACTTCAACACAAGTCAGGCATACCCAATCTATGAATTTCTCGCTCAGAACATCCGTCGCAGCAATTGATGGGGTGAATTGAGGTATGGCGTAAACAGGATGGTATTGTGATATGCGTCCAGCGTTAACAGCATCGTCCAATGTTTTCTCATGCATCGGATACGCATCCATGTGCCAGCCACCCACCTCAGGGTGATGAACAAAATATTTATACCCAGCTGGCTCACCCGCTGACGCATCGCGTTGGATTAGTTCCCGCTCGGCTATTGCAGCCCTTGCTCCTAACTTTCCAGACTGTTTCGCCAATTCTTGGCACTGTTTCATAGCGGCGTCCAACTTCTCTGCTTGGGCGTCGATGTGTGCCAGTAATACGCGGGCCTCATCTACATTTACGTGATAACTGCCAGCATCCCCTTCTTGAACGAGCAAGCCTAACCCGTAAATCACGTTTTCTGCTGAAATTGTCATAATGATTATTCCTTTCTGTAATGGCGGGCTTCGAATCCGCCAGCGGATAGCGGCAGATCTAAAGCCCATTCGGGGTTAGTTGCGAGCAGGGTGCTCAGGTGTTCGTGGGAGTAATCGGTGGTGTCGGGGGCTTCCGTCAGCACTTCGTCATGCACAGTCAGTATGATGTCGTAGCCGTTATCCTCCACACCGGGCATGTTCGCTGCCATCACATCACGGGCGGTAGCCTGGGTTACGTTCTCCGCCAGTTTGCCGCCGTAGGTTTGCAGGCGTTGCCATTTCCGGCTGTAGGTGTTGATGCCCATATAGCTGATCTTGCCGCTGTCGTCGATACGTGCGCCGGGGTAACAGACCGCCCGGCCAGACGGAAGCTGGATACGAAGCCAGCTTCCATCACGGCGAAGTTTTAGTTTGCGGCAGGAAATGGTTATGCCGGGGGTAGCAATGGCACGGCGGGTGGCCTGGTCGATCTTCTTCCAGAAGCTGAATGTTGCCGCGTGGGCTTCACGCCAGAGGCGTTTAAAAGAGTCGCAAACAACATAAGCGCGTTTTGGCAGTCCGTAGGTTCGCTTCTGTTTTACCGCCCATTCATATGCACGAACGGCTTCGTCCAGTATGTTACGCGGGATGTTTGCGATAGCGGCAGAGGCCATTTCTTCAAGGTCGATGTTGTACGCCAGAGAGAACGTCAGAAACGCACCGACGCCCCCTTCATAGCCCAACGCCAGTTCCTGCACTTTGCCGACCTGACGCTGATCTTTGTCCACTTCATCCGGGTGGACGCCGAAAGATTTTGCATAGGCCAGTTTGTACAGGTCATGGCCAGCGCGGATCGCTTCACCTTTTTCATCGGTACCGATGATGGTGTCATAATCCCGAAATGCCTGTAGCTTCCACTTTTCCCCGGCCAGCCACGCCAGTACGCGCCCCTCTATGTTGCTAAGGTCAGATACCACCAGTTTTTTACCCGCAGGGGCCATGATGCAGCCGCGCAATGCTGAACTGGTTAATTGCATCACATCATCGTAAAGCAGGTCAGCACATCCGGCCTTCAGGGCTTCAATACCACAGTCAATATCGTTCTGTTTTAGCCTAGGTCTGGGTAAATTTTGGGGCTGAAATAAGCGCCCGGCCCAGCGCCCGGTACGTGACGCGCCACAAAATTGCTGGGTTCCGCGCAGGCGTCCGTCGCGGCTGACGCCTTTCATCAACGTCTTGTATTTGCTGGTGCTGGTGGAACTGGCCTGTAGGCGAATAGCGAGTAGCTCGCGGAGTTCAAACGGCAGGTCGGGATCGTTAACCCGGCGCTGTAAGGTGCTGGCCTGCATATCAGGAAGTTCGATACCAAAAGCTTCTGCTATGTGTTTCAGCATGGCGTCACGCTGTGTTGCCGCCTGCACCTCGTTGTCCGTGAGTTCCCGCGTTCGTTTAGCCAGAACCTTCTGTTCCATCTCAACAGCCGTAACCGCTGCCTCTGCAAGCTGCACGTCCATGAATACACCGCGATCATTGATGCGTTGATCCCGGTGCCAGAGCGCCAGTTCCTGACCCGAGTAATTCCAGGTGGGTAACTTTTTGTCGATCTCGCGCATGGCATCGATATCCAGCCCGGCGTATTCAACGAATCGCTGCCACTCGACAGGGTGCGTTTTGGCGGTAGCGCGGCGGATAGTGCTGTTTTTGGGGCGGGGCTTACAGAATAGCTGGATCAGTTGCTTACCCGCCTTATCCTTGGCTTTATCCTGCGAAACACTAAGAATGTCACACAGATCGCCCAGCGACCCCGGCAGACCGTGCGCCAGCGCTCTGACCATTGTATCCCGCCAGCGATCAACGCCACCGGCTGCTACACCCGGCATGGCGTGATTTAACACCGTGCGGTCGAAATGGCTATTGTGGGCGTAAATCAGCACATCAGGATTTTTGAGCGCAAGTCGGAGTTCAAGAGGGATTTTTGCATTAGCGGTAACGTCCCATACCTGTACAGGATCACTATCAATAGCCCAGGCATACAGCATAATCTCTACGTTTTCAGCGTAGGCATGGGTACCGTTCTTGATAGGTGTTTCGCTATAGGTTTCAAGGTCTAACCACAATATTTTGGACATAAACTAACCTTGCGTGGTATATGGTTAAAGGTATTTAACGCATCAGGAGGGAGAGGGAATGGCGTCTGAATCAGACCAAAAGGCATACCAACAAATTGAGCTACCCGATGAGTTTTGTGTTCGTGGTGATGAAACAAAGAACCGAATAGTTAGCAAATTCACTATTAAGCCCGTTGCGCATCTGAAATTAATACCCGGTCAGAAGAAGAAAAGTTATTCTGGTTATCCGCTGACTGACCAGTATTATTGTTTTTCTTTTGAGGACGAGGCGAATCTTCAAAAAGGAACTTTCTTTTGTGGTCAAGATGTGGCTGAGGATTTTATTAAGTTAATTCACGGCTCGACGTTAGAATTATTTAACCCCTTTAAATCTGAACCGACAGAGGGGGATAATAGAGTTTCCTCTGGTGGAGGTAATACAAATGGCGTTCGGGTTAATAAGGATAAAAAACTATTCATTGATGCAGCACGACTGCTAATGACTTTATGGAATAGTGCTGATAAAGGTCAAACACCACTTGCTTCCGTATTGCAGTCCGCTATCGATGATGGATTATCCTCCCCGCCAAATTTTGCACAAGTTCTGAGTGTGAATACTATGTTGGGTAAGTCAAAGAAAACTCTTACGGAGTTTCTTAGCGAAGCGAAAGCTAAATACCCAACCGCCAGATTTAAAGATTTTGATTTTTCACCTTTAAACGCGATAGTTGAAAGGGCCAAACTTAAGAAGTTTCCACCACATTTTTAAATGTTTTGCGGAGAAGGTGATACACCCTCTTTGCAAAACACCCGGCATTTCGCCGGGTGGAGTATTGTCAATTAGGCTTGCGCGTCGTAGACGGTTGCTTCGGTCACACCGGCTTTGGCTTTGTTGAATAATAGGTAATCATTCTGTTTTGTCTGCACTGTTTTGGTAGAAAACGCTGATGCCAGACAGAACACCGTCATACGCAAGCATGTAATGCATTGATTTTATGTTATCTGAAACAACCGTTTTCATAGTACCACAGCATAAAATCCATTTATTCAACAAAGCCACCGGCTTTAACACTCTCAACGACAGAATTAAAGGCGTCTTCGATCACGCGCTCCGGGTTAATGAGCTTGAAGGTAAAGGCCAGCTTACCTTCGCGCAGGCGGTAGCGCAGACGGGCCTGCACCTCGTATGATTCACCGTTATGGAATGGTGCCAGACCCAGCGTGATAACTTCTGGTACCTCAATGGTGCCTTTGTCGTTTTCATCGCTGTAGTTGAACTGAAACTCACCCGTGGCCAGGCGGATAGCGGAACCAAATACCGCTTTGCGGATCACCTGGAATTTAGTTGCAATCTCCAGCAGTTCCGCACCGGTTGGGGTAACGATGTCGCCAGCGCGGTCTTCCAGGAATTCAGCGAAAGCCTCCTGTCCCATAGCGGTTTCATCATGTTCTTCCCAAATCTTCCAGGGTTTGGACTTCACGCACTGATAAACTGCGGAGTGGCTACACCAGTCTGGTGTGGCAGGATCGGCGTGATAGTCGAGCTGGGCGGTTAATTTTGTCTGGTTGGCATCGGCCAGGATCACCGACGCATCGGTTGCAAATTTTGAGCAGTACTGGATAAAGCTGTCAGCGGACAACAGTTTGACGTTCTGGCGGATACGGCGCGGTGCCGGGAGGAAATGTTCAAGGTCGGCCAGTTCATAGCCTTCCGGCATAGCAATCGCCGGAGTACCATTGACGTTTAACAACTGATTTCTTTTTACAATATCGAAAATTGTCTGAGCTTCGGTCATTTCTTTGTTCCTGTTTTAGATATAAATAACCCGGCGCGTTGGCCGGGTGAGTGGTTTCCCTTGGTACTGGCTAAAAGGGTCAGATAACTTTACGCAGGCTGGTTTCCTGTTCTGGCAGGGTGCGCCGTTCCTGTTGCCCGGCATCAACCTGTTTCAGTTCGGTGCGTACTGTGCTGGGATCGTCACGCAGCAGATCGCCATCCGCAGTCGAATACATAATGGTTTCGGCGCGTTCGCCTTCCGGTACCTTGCTGGCGACAACAGGGGAGATTTTCAGTAAGCGTCGCATTCAGACCGTATTGACGTTCAGGCAGAGGGAAGCTCGACCTTCCATGGCAGCAGATCGCGGACCCGGTTCACCGGCCAGTCCTGTATATGACCGATGACGTAACGCAACCACGTC
>NZ_VZPF01000055.1 GCF_008801695.1 Pantoea stewartii subsp. stewartii | reverse complement strand
AAGTGCAGATGCAGGGCTTCAAGTAGCCAGGTCCGGTGTTTCATACGCTAATGTCCATTATAAATGATGGACATTATTGTCAAGGAGCCGGAGGGAAACGGACAGACGGTCTAAATGCGACGCTTACGTTCCTTTTCAATAAACAGGCTGTAATGATCTAAATCCCGCGCAACCACCTGCAAAAGGAAGTCGGCCTCGCCAGTGATATTGTGGCATGACAGGACATAAGGATTCGCATTGATCCGCTCTTCAAAGTCTCGTGTTGCCGCCTCACTGTGTTGGCTGCAGACCAGACGCACGAATGCCATCACGCCAAACCCCATCTTTCGACGATTCACTACCGCCTGATAACCTTCAATGAAGGCTTCGTCCTCAAGCCGCTTCAGGCGCCGCCATGTTGACGCCGGGCTCATATCCAAATCCTGAGACAGCTTAAGACTCGATACTCTGCCGTCCTTTTGCAGATAGCGCAGTAACGCCACATCTTTCTTATCAAGAATGCTCACTGAAATATCCACTCAGCCTTACTATCATTAATGAAAGATAATTTCATAAACCATGATCCGCCTGCAATACACGAAAAGTAATTTCACGGCCTGTCAGTATACTTTTAGTAAACCATACATGAGGGTTTACTGATGAAAGCGGTCATATACGAATCATTTCTGTCCCCGCCTGTCCTGAAAACGCTGCCGGATCCCACACCGGAACCCCATGGCGTTGTGATTCGGGTTAAAGCAACTGGGGTTTGCCGAAGCGACTGGCATGGCTGGGTCGGCCACGATCCTGATATCCCATTACCCCACGTGCCGGGGCATGAATTCGCCGGCACGATTGAAGCGGTCGGCAGCGCGGTGACGAAATGGCGCCCGGGCGATAATGTCACCGTGCCCTTTGTCTCGGGATGCGGTTTATGCCATGAGTGCCATTCAGGCAATCAACAGGTCTGCGATCATCAGTTTCAGCCAGGCTTTACCCACTGGGGATCCTTCGCAGAATATGTCGCCATACAGCAGGCGGATCTGAACCTCATTGCTCTACCGGATACGCTGAATTTCACCACTGCGGCCAGTCTGGGATGTCGCTTCATCACCTCTTTCAGGGCCGTTGTTGATCAGGGGAAAACGTCCGCAGGGCAGTGGCTTGCTGTGCACGGCTGTGGTGGCGTAGGCCTTTCCGCCATCATGATTGCCAATGCACTTGGCGCCAATGTCATAGCGGTGGATATCTCGGATGAAAAGCTGCAACTGGCGCGTGAGCTGGGCGCTGTTGCCATCGTAAATGCCACGCAGGTCTCCGACGTAGCGGAAGCGGTCAGAGAGTTCACCCACGGCGGGGCGCACGTTTCAATCGATGCGCTGGGTCATACGGCAACCTGTGTCAACGCTATCAACTCATTACGAAAAAGAGGCAGGCACGTTCAGGTTGGCCTGATGGCAGGTGAACACAGCGCACCGCCCATTCCTATGGCGCGGGTCATTGCTAATGAACTGGAAATTATTGGCAGCCACGGCATGCAGGCCCATCGCTATGATGTGATGATGAACATGATTCATGCAGGAAAACTTTGTCCGGAAAAACTGATCGGCAGAACCATTAACCTGGAGCAATCCATAGAGGCGTTAATGAATATGGATAAGTTTGAATCGCCCGGTGTTACGGTGATCACCGCATTTTAACGGTCTCCCTGTGCGCATGTCAGTGCTTCCAGGATGTCATCGTGAGGCGCTGACGCAGCGTTATCGGTAAATGCCGCCTGATATATCACGCAATGATTTCAGTAAATTAGCAACACAGGTCACATTTTATAGGCTCGGGGCAACACCTCTTTCCGTTTTATTGCCGTCCATGCTTTACTCAACGCTTTAACGCTGCTTATCAGCAAGGAGCCGAGGCATAGCATGTCAGACATGAACAGCACTCCCCACACGCAGGCGATCGACAGAAAAAAACGTATCTGGGCCATCGTAGGCGCGTCCTCAGGTAATCTCGTCGAATGGTTCGACTTTTATGTGTACTCGTTTTTCTCACTCTACTTTGCCCATATTTTCTTCCCCCAGGGCGACACCACAACCCAACTGCTGCAGACCGCAGGCGTCTTTGCGGCGGGCTTCTTAATGCGGCCGATTGGCGGCTGGTTATTTGGCTACATTGGCGACCGCCACGGCCGCAAAAAATCCATGCTGATCTCGGTCTGCATGATGTGTTTCGGATCGCTGGTGATCGCCTGCCTGCCGGGCTACGAAAGTATTGGCATCGCCGCGCCCGCACTGCTTTTGCTGGCGCGTATGTTTCAGGGGCTGTCAGTAGGCGGTGAATACGGCACAAGCGCCACCTATATGAGTGAAGTCGCGCTGGAAGGACGAAAAGGATTTTATGCCTCATTCCAGTATGTCACCTTAATCGGCGGCCAACTGGCTGCGGTACTGACGGTCGTGGTGCTGCAGTTTCTGTTAACCGATCATGAGCTACGAACCTGGGGCTGGCGTATCCCGTTCTTTTTAGGCGCCGCGCTGGCTGTTGTGGCGTTATGGCTGCGCCGCTCGCTGGATGAGACCTCAGATAAACAAACCCGTGAACACCGCGATGCGGGCAGCGTCATCGGCTTATTGCGAAATCATACTAAGCCGTTTCTGATGGTACTGGGCTTTACCGCGGGCGGATCGCTGAGTTTCTATACCTTTACCACCTATATGCAAAAGTACCTGGTCAATACGTCAGGCATGGATGCGAAAACGGCCAGCGGATTAATGACCGGCGCATTACTGGTTTATATGCTGCTGCAGCCGATTATCGGTGGTTTGTCGGATAAAATCGGCCGCCGCACGTCCATGATGGTCTTCGGGGCTGGGGCAGCTATCTGTACTGTGCCCATCCTGACACTTTTGCAAAACGTTCAGAGTCCGGGCATGGCATTTGTTCTGATTATGCTGGCGCTGCTGATCACCAGTTTTTACACCTCGAACAGTGGGATTTTAAAAGCAGAGATGTTTCCACCGCAGGTCAGGACGCTCGGTGTCGGGCTTTCCTATGCGGTGGCGAATGCCATTTTTGGTGGATCGGCAGAGTATGTTGCGTTGCTGATGAAACACCACGACATGGAAACCATGTTCTTCTGGTATGTTTCTGGGATGGGCGCACTGGCCTTCGTGGTATCGCTGTTGCTGCACCGGCAGGGTAAGGGCATGACGCTTTAATCGGTCAGCATGCCGCAGTCAGTCTGCGGCATGCTGAAACACTAGAGGATACGACTGATCAGGCGGTCAATACGGATACGACGCAGGCGTCGAATCAGTTTACGGACTTTAGCCGGGTAGTCAGCAATACTTTCCAGCTCACGGAAATGCTTAACCACAGTGGTATGTTGGCGGATCAGCATCAGTTCGTGCTGGCGCTGATCGGCCAGTTGCTGATGCGGATCGTGGATCAGTACCGCATTTTCCAGATCCAGCCGCCAGGCGCGCGGATTCAGGTTGTTGCCTGTAATAAGCTGCCATTCATCATCGACCCACATCCCTTTCAGGTGATAGCTGTTCTCACCCTCTTTCCATAAGCGCACGATCAGCTGTCCGTTACTGACGTAATACTGCAGGCGACTCAAAAAGCGACGCAGATTAATTTCGTAGAGATAGGGCAGTGCACCGATGATCTTGAACGGCTCATCGGGTGCAATATAGAAGTCATTCGCCGTCTTATCACCCACAATGATCTCGACATCTTTGCCCTGACGTAACAGGGAAATGATATTGCGCACCAGCAAGGCGGGCAGGTTGAAATAGGGGGTGCAGATAGTGAGTTTTTTCTCTGCGCAGGGCATCAGATGGAAAATGGTCTTGTTCAGCAGGCTGTGTTTGCCTAAGCCTACTAAAGGCGTTACGGCCAGTTCATCGTTGCCAGCGTTGCCTTCAAACTGATAGTTAAAACCGCGCAGGTCCTGACGAAACTGCCGGGTTTCGTTTTTAATTTCCGGGCTGGAAGGCCGCTCTGCATAGTCCAGACGATTCACCGCCTCCGCCTCTTTCAAATGGTGATTAATCCATTCGAACATGGTGTCAGCCAGGGCGGGGTTACGGATGAGCTGATAGCGGTCGTAGCGGTATTTATCATGCTGGTGCAGGTAGACGTCATTAATGCTGGCACCGCTGTAAAGCAGCATGTCATCAATAATGAAACCTTTAAGGTGCAGTACGCCCAGCGCTTCACGCGTATTCACCGGGATGCCGTACACCGGAATCACGCTGTCGGGATGTTGCTGGGCCATCTCACAATACCAGTCGGCGTTAGTGACGCCGCGCGCGGCACCAATGCGCCCGCGCTGGGCGCGGTGCCAGTCAACTAAAATACTGATATCCAGCTGTGGACGCGCGATTTTTGCCGCATAAAGTGCGTTCATGACGGCGCGGCCCGCATCGTCATTTTCCAGATAAAGGGCGACGATACAAATGCGCGATTGCGCTGACGCAATCTTTTCCAAAAGCGTCTCACGGAATTCGCCAGGCGAATAAAGCGTCGACACATCCGCAACAGATTGTGACAGTTTAGGCAGCTGTGCGAGGTGTTGTTGGTGTTTATTGCGCTTAAATTTAGACAACATCACAGTGCACTTCTTCTCGGTTCATTGTATGGCCTTTTGCCACCAAATCAGGGTCATAACGCTAAATAATAACATCAACCCGGGCTGACCGGGCGATTTTTACTTTTCTGTACACGGTAAATTGACATTATCCTGTAACAAAAGCTTAAGGCTGACGATACCATCGTCCATCTGCACATCCACGTTAAAATTGAGTTTTTTCGCCAGCGTAACCATGCCACGGTTGCCCGGCATGGTGATGCCGTTCAGTTGTTGCAGGCCATGGGCGCGCGTGTAACGAATCATTTTTTCGAGTAACCGTCGCCCCATTCCCAGACCTTTCAGATCGGAACGTACCAGCACGGAGAACTCTGCATCAATGTTGTCGGCATCCGAAATGGCGCGGGTGACGCCGATGATCTCCGGCTGTCCCTGGTGCTGACGCACCGCGACGATCGCCATTTCCCGGTCATAGTCGATCTGCGTCATATTGGCCAGATCGTCATGTGTGAATTCGTTAATTTCGCTGAAATAGCGGTAGTAGAGATCTTCTTTGGTTACCTGACTGATGAAGTCACGCAGCAGCGGTTCATCTTCGGGTAAGATTGGGCGGAACAGGCAATGCTGACCATCTTTCAGCTCCACCTCTTCTTCCAGGTGCTGAGGATAAGGACGAATCGCCAGGCGGGTTTCGCTGTCACCGTCAAAGGGGGCCAACGACAGGGTGACGTCCAGCAGCGTGAAATCACTGCCCGCCGCCAACAGCGGATGAATATCCAGGCGCGCTATTTCCGGGCAATCCACCACCAGGTTAGACACCTGTACCAGTAACTGGCTCAGCGCGGCAACATCAAGAGGGATGAGCGCACTGCGGCTGCGGATCTTACCGCCTTTGATAGCCTGTATGACCAGATAGCGCGCCAGCGTCATATTGAGCGGCGGCAACGCTACGGCAGCCTGTTTCTCAGCCTGCCATTCCACGCCACCTTCACCCAGCATGATGATCGGGCCAAACAGCGGATCCTGTTCCACGACTATGCGCAGCTCCTGTGCTCCGGCACGATTTGCCATGGTCTGCACGACCAGCCCTTCGATTCGGGCGCTGGGTAACGTCTGTTTTACGCGGTCGATAATGGCGTCTGCCGCGCGCCGCACTTCAGCAGCATTGCGCAGATACAGCATCACGCCCTGAACGTCGGATTTATGCGCCACGTCCGGGGAGCGCAGTTTTAGCGCAACCGGGTAACCGATTTGTTCGGCAATGGTGACCGCATCATCGCTGTCTTTCGCAATCCAGGTGGGCAGAGTGGCCAGTCCGTAGGCTTTGAGCACCGGCTGCACCTCATGCGTATCCAGCGATAACACACCCTGATTTAATGCCTGAGATAAGATCTGGTGCGCCTGCGCACTGTCCTGAGTCAGACTGGCCGGTAGCGCGGGGGTTTCCCGCAGTAACTTCTGATTACGCCGGTATTCCACCTGGTGCATAAAGGCGGTAACGGTACCTTCCGGCGTGCGCCAGGTAGGAATGCCCGCCTGCGTAAAAGCCCGGCGCGCCGCCTGAGAAGAGTATTCCCCGCACCAGTTCGTCAACAGCGTAAGCTGTTTACCGCGCGGATGTTGTTGCACCAGCTGAATAATTTTCTCTGCGGTTTCGGTGGCGGGGGCAACGGCACTGGGGGCATGAATCAGCATCAACGCATCTAAATCATGGCTGTCGAGCAGCACGCTAATACAGTCAAGATAACGCGTCGGTGTGGCATCGTCTTTTAAATCAAGCGGATTGCCATGTCCGACGCCCTCCGGCAGGACAGCATTGAGCTGCTGCACGGTCTCGTCGCTCAGCACGGCCAGCTTACCGTTGCGGGCATAGAGTTCATCCAGCGCCAGTGCGGCGGGCGCGGCACCATTGCTGACGATCATCAGGCGATGACCACGCGGCGGGCGCATATGGCTTAAGGATTCCACTGCGGTAAACAGCTCATGGGTATCCTGTACCCGCAGTAACCCGGCGCGCTGAATGGCGGCATCCCAGGCGGCATCCAGACCACTGTGCGTTCCCAGCAACGCCTGTGCCTGACGGCTGCGCCCACTTTTGATGATCAGGATGGGCTTATTACGTGAGGCGCTTCGCGAAGCCGAGACAAAACGGCGTGCATCACTAAGATGTTCAAGATAAAGCAGAATCGCGCTGGTTTTGCCATCGCGGACAAGAAAATCCAGCAGGTCATCCACGTCGGTATCCAAACTGTCTCCCAGCGCGATAAACCAGGAGAAGCCCAGGTTACGCTGCTGTGCCCAGTCGAGAATGGTATTAGAGACGGCGGATGACTGCGAAATAAACGCAATGCGGCCCTTAGCAATGGGTACGGGCGAAAAGCTGGCATTCAGTCCCTGCCACGGTGCCAGCAGGCCCAGACTGTTAGGGCCGAGCAGACGGATCTGCCAGCGGCTGGCGCACTGTTTTAATTCGGGAAGCTGGCTGGTGGGCGCAGAAAGAATGATGCAGGCTTTACAGCCTTTCTCGCCAAGCTGCTGCAGCAGTTCCAGATTCCTTTTGTGATGGGTGCAAATCACCGCCAAATCCGGGGCGAAAGGCAGACTGTGAATATCAGGCCAGGCCAGCACGCCGCTGACGGCTTTGTATTTTGGCGTAACCGGCAACACCGGTCCGCTAAAGCCGCCGGCCAGCAGGTTGCGCATCATGAAATAGCCTGCGCGTCCCGGTTTGATCGAGGCGCCGATAACCGCAATGGATTTCGGCCTTAACAGCGCTTCCAGTCCGCGTTGACTCATCACGTACTCCATTCATCAGGATTTAGGTGATTGTAAACGTATTTGCCCCGTTTTACCGCCGGGCAGATCGCAGGCTGAAGAAGGGCGTACATCAGCGCGCCCGGGACACTATTCGTCACGCATGTACGTGACCGCTAACGTTATCGGTTCTGAACGGGATGGTGCGGTTTACCGGCCAGGTAAGCCTGGCGAAACTGCTCAAAATGCCGGGATAAAGCCTGCGCTGCGTCGCTGTCGCCCGCCTGTTGCAGTAATGCCGCTGCAATTTCTGCCGTACAGTGCTGGCCTTCGCCGTGTGCTTCACGCAGCGTGTAGCGGGAAGGGGACGTTACATTGAGCGACAGCACCGGGAAACGATCAAGCCAGGGGCTTTTGCGAAACATCTTCCGCGCCTCATTCCAGGTACCGTCCAGCATAATAAACAGCGGCGGTTTGCCCGACAGCGGCGGCGCGTGGAGAACCTCGCGACCGTCATCCGCATAGGAGGCAGGAAAAACCACCATCGGCTGATAAGCCCCATCGGCCACCGCCGCCAGTAACAGCGGATCGGGCTCCGTGCGTGACCAGCCAAAGGCCTGCGTATTTGGCAACACATCCGCAATCAACCGGCCGGTATTGCTTGGCTTCATCGGCTCGGTATCAAACATCACCAGGCAAAAGCGGCTCCGGGCGGACTGTGTAACGATGCTGTCGCACAGGCACTGTTTTTCCGGCAACAGACAGTCCTGACAGCGAAGCACACGATTTCCGCGGGCTAAAAAAGGACGCGTAGCACGGGCCAGACGTTGGCTGCGTAAACGTAAAACGGCGTTATCAGACATGATTCTTCAGGACAGGGAAAAGCGTAGTGTAATCGAAGCGTCGGACAAAAGGAAAAGGCCAGCAGATGCTGGCCTCGGGGACTTACAGGGATTCGTCGAGCCACTCATTAAAGGGGGCTTTCGGCATCGCGCCGTTCAGCACATCCACCATCTCGCCTTTTTTAAACACCATGATGGTCGGGATGCTGCGAATGCGGAAACGGCTGCTCAGGGCGGGCTCGGCTTCGGTATTCACCTTCAGAAAGCGAACCTTACCGCTACGCTCCTGCGCGACGTCGTTATAAACGGGCGCAAAGTTGACACAAGGGTGCCCAAAAATCCACGACGACAGGCAGGTCATCCTGCAGATAGCTGTCCAGCGTGGCGGCAGTGGCGTTGATCACGTCACCCGAAAACAGGCTTTCGCCACAACGACCACATTTGGCACCATCGGCAAGCCGTTCTTCGGGAACGCGATTGGTTGCCTGACAAGACGTGCATACCGTATTCATAAAAAACCTCTGATAATGATGTAGAGCGCTTTGCTCAATATTGTCCATTATGAAGGGTGATAAGATCCGCTCAATGTGGATTGCTCTATAGGTTCAATAGTTGATAGCTAAGCGTAGTAACATCAGGTAATCTTCGCGCTCTCAATGCAGGAGGAAGAAATGAACGACGAATTTAAAGGCAAAAGTGGTAAGGTCAAAGTCATGTATGTGCGTGGCGAAGATGAGCAAAGCGCGCGTGCGCCCAATCCTCGTACAGGCAAAGGTGGCCGTCCTGCTGCTCGCCGTGAAGACACTCGTCGTTCATCCGGCCCACGTACTGAGCGCAGTGAAGAAGGCGGACGCAGTACAGGTCGTCGCAGCGACAGCGCGCCACGCCGCAATGACAGTGCACCTCGCCGCAACGATCGCAGCAGCGATAACCGCGACGCTTACGGCAGCAGTGATTCGCCCTGGCGCACCGTTTCCCGTGCACCGGTCGATGAGCCCAAATCGGATAACCCGGGCATCAGCGGTAAAGGTGTCGTGGACGTAGAGCAGATCCGCCGCCAGCGCCTGGAAGAAACCCGGGTTTATGGCGAAAACGCCTGTCAGGCGCTGTTCCAGAGCCGTCCCGAAAGCATCGTGCGTGCCTGGTTTGTGCAGAGCGTTACGCCGCGTTTTCGCGACGCGCTGCGCTGGCTGGCAGCGAACCGTAAAGCCTACCACGTGGTAGATGACGCTGAGATCACCAAAGCCTCCGGCACCGAACACCATGGCGGTGTGTGCTTCCTGATTAAAAAGCGCATGGGCATGGATGTGGCGGCGTGGCTGGAGAAGGCCGAAAGCAAAGACTGCGTGCTGGCCCTTGAAGATGTCAGTAACCCACATAACCTTGGCGCTATCATGCGTAGCTGTGCACATTTCGGTGTGAAAGGGCTGCTGGTGAATGATGCCTCGTTGCTGGAATCCGGCGCGGCAGTTCGTACCGCGGAAGGCGGGGCGGAACACGTTCAGGCCATCAGCGGCACAACCTTTACGCAAGGCCTCGACGCGTTCCGTAAAGCGGGTTACACCATCGTAACCACATCCAGCCATCAGGGTACGCCGCTGTCTGAAGCCGAGCTGCCTGCCAAAATGGTACTGGTGTTAGGGCAGGAACGTGAAGGCTTGTCCGACAGCACGTTCCAGCAGGGCGATATGAGCCTGTCAATTGGCGGCACCGGTAATGTGGAAAGTCTGAATGTGTCGGTCGCGACCGGTGTGCTTTTAGCCGAATGGTGGCGTCAGAACGCATAATCTGTGCGAGCAAAACGATGGCGCGGCCAAGGCGCCATCATGCTCTATGCCGTTCGTTACCGCGCTTTACTCTCCCTCAGGCTTTGATCGCTGATAATGCGCATCCATCTCATCAAGTACCTGTTGATTCTCCAGTCCCCATTGATAAAGCTGTTCCACCGGTTCCGCAAAGGTTCTGCCCAGCGCCGTTAACTGATATTCCACTTTAGGCGGCACCACGTCATAAACATGGCGGGAAATTAATCCGCGTTGCTCCAGCTCTTTTAGCGTCTGAAACAACATCTTTTTCGATATTCCCTGCAGGCTTCGCTGCAGTTCCCCCGTACGTGCGCGGCCGCCAGGCCAGTGAAACAGTGCGTGCAGCACCATTGTGCTCCACTTCACCGAAAACAGATCCATCAGGCGGCGTGGTGGCGAATCCACATAAAAAACCAGTTTTCCGTCAACCCAGGCTGGCATAGTGTCCTTCCTTTCTATGGTCACCAAAGGGTGACTACTATCAATAATGAACCCATTTCAGTAGAGTTTGCCGCCTTCCGTTAAATAACGCCAGATACGATGAGAGGCACAATGAAAATCAATGCACTGATCGCCCACGATGCGTCACAACCTCTGACGCCCGGCCAGATAGCGCTGCGTCCGCTTCAGCCCAGTGATGTCAGAATCGAAATTCTTTACTGTGGCGTTTGCCACTCCGATTTGCACATGGCCCGCAATGAGTGGGCGGTGAGCCACTATCCATTAGTACCCGGTCATGAAATTGTGGGCCGGGTTATTGAAACCGGCGGAAAGGCCAGCCGTTTTGCCCCCGGCGATCTTGTCGGTGTGGGCGTGATGGTGGATGCCTGCCGCACCTGTCGTTTTTGTCAGCAGCAGGAAGAGCAGTATTGCGAAGCTGGCTTCACCGCGACCTATAACGGCACAGATAAATATACCGGGGAGCGCACCCGGGGCGGTTATGCGGAACACGTTGTCGTCGATCAGGATTTTGTTGTATCGGTTCCTTCGCACTTGCCGCTGGCAGGCGTGGCCCCGCTATTGTGTGCGGGCGTCACTGTGTGGTCACCGCTCCGTCACTTTGATGTCAAAGTGGGCGACAAGGTTGGCGTCATTGGCCTGGGTGGCCTGGGGCACATGGCGGTAAAACTGGCGAGCGCACTGGGTGCGGACGTCACGCTGTTCACCACCTCTCCCGACAAAGCGGAAGATGCGCGCCGACTTGGTTCCCGTCATGTTGTGGTATCACGTCATGCAGCAGAGATGCAGGCCTGTCAGCAGTCGCTGGATCTGATCGTGGACTGCGTTGCCGCGCCTCACGATCTGGATCCCTATCTGGCCACGCTTAAAACCAATGGCCGTCTGGTGCTGGTGGGCATTCCCGACAGCCCGCACGCCTCACCGGATATCACGCCTATGGTATTCCGCCGTTTAAGCATCAGCGGCTCTTCTATTGGCAGCATCAAAGAAACGCAGGACATGCTGGACTTCTGCGGTGAGAACAATATTACGGCTGACATTGAATTGATTCGCGGAGAGCAGACAGAAGAGGCATTTGCGCGGATGCTGAAAGGGGAGGTGAAATACCGGTTCGTGATTGATATAAAAGCGACGCGTTGGTAAGGACGTTCTGGCGTACCGGGCAGGTACGCCAGAACCGGCGAAGACAGTGCGGCAGCCGCTAGTGCGCGCCGCCGCCTCCGCCGCCCGCGCCGAACGGTGGACGGGCAAACCAGATCAGGACCAGCAAGACGAGGAACACGCCCGCCGAGGCCCAGAAAATCTCATTGGCAGAGATAATCAGCCCCTGATTGGTGATCTGCTGGGCGATGTAGGCCGATGCCTGCTGATGCGACATGCCCATCCCTTCAAGCTGGCTGTACATCTGCTGCGCATTGATGTTGTACGGCGTCACCGATTCGGTGAGGTTGCTGTGGTGCATTGCCTCACGATCCGTCCACATTGTCGTGGTAATGGAAGTGCCAATCGAGCCCGCCAGCGTACGCACAAAGTTAGACAGGCTGGATGCCGCGGCCATGCGCTCCGGTGGCAGACCGGAAAGCGTAATTGTCGTCAATGGCATAAAGAAGCAGGCCACCGCGAAGCCCTGAATAAACTGAGGCCAGGTGGAGGCCGCAAAGTCCATCTCGGGCTCAAAGGTGTAAGCTCGCCAGTAAAAACATATGGCATACATAATGAAGCTAAACGTTACCAGTTGCCGCATGTCTATCTTATGCGAGAAACGCCCAATAATCGGCGACAGGATAACCGGGATAATCCCCACCGGTGCCGACGCCAGCCCGGCCCAGGTTGCGGTATAGCCGTAGACCTCCTGCAGCAACTGCGGCAACAGGACAATCGAGCCAAAATAGAGCATGTAGGCCAGGCTAATCGACAAACAGCCTATGGTGAAATTACGCGATTTGAACAGCGACAGATCGACTATCGGATGCTCATCCGTCAACTCCCATATCAGCAACATTACGAGCGCCACCACGGCGACAATGGTCAGAACGATGATTTCCGTCGAACTAAACCAGTCCAGCTCTTTACCCCGATCCAGCATGACCTGCAGCGAACCGACTCCGACAATCAGCAGGACCAGGCCGACGGTATCGATCGGTCGAATCTGTGTCTGGGTTTCACGACCACGCAGGGTTTGCAGCGTCAGCATAATGACGACAACCCCGATAGGAACGTTGATAAAGAAGATCCAGCCCCAGTGGTAGTTATCGCTGATCCAGCCGCCGAGGATCGGTCCACATATCGGGGCCACGATCACCGTCATCGCCCAGAGCGACAGGGCGATACTGCGCTTGGCCGGGGGATAGTTGTTCAGCAACAGGCTTTGCGACAGCGGAATCAACGGACCGACCACGATCCCCTGAATGACGCGGAAGAAAATCAGCATCTCCAGGCTTTCTGACATACCGCAGGCCCAGGAGGCCAGCGCAAACAGGATAGTGGACCAGGTAAAGAGTTTGACTTCACCGATGCGCTTGGCGAGCCAGCCGGTAATCGGAATCGAGATAGCATTGGCCACCCCGAATGAGGTGATGACCCAGGTTCCCTGGGAGTTGGACGCTCCCAGGTTACCGGCAATCGTCGGAATCGCAACGTTCGCAATGGTAGAGTCCAGAACCTGCATGATCGTCGCCAGCGATAACGCAATGGTCATTAAGACCAGCGGCATCCCTTTAAGCGGTGTTTGTGCCATTACAGCCTCCGGCTCATCATCCGGCGTTCGCGTGGACGATATCGGTGATCAGCGTATTAACCGGTGCCAGGTCAATGGCCAGCGCGTTAGTGCTGTAAGCTGCCTGCTGACGTACGCTGGTTGCCAGTACGCTACCGTCTTTATTGTCGGTATCAATTTTGACCAACGTTGACAGGCCAATACGCAGTGGATGCTTCGCGACTTCGTCCTGGTTCAGCTCAATGCGCACTGGCAGGCGCTGAACGACTTTAATCCAGTTGCCCGTGGCGTTCTGTGCAGGTAACAGGGAAAACGCGCTGCCTGTGCCCATATCCAGCCCCACCACTTTGCCGTGATAGACCACATCGTCGCCGTAGATATCTGCCACAACGGTGGCCGGTTGACCAATACGCACGCCTGCCAGTTGGGTTTCTTTGAAGTTTGCATCCACCCACACATCCGTCGCCGGGACGACAGCCATCAGCGGGGTACTGGTGCTGATTTGCGATCCGACCTGGACGCTACGACGCGAGACATAACCGTCCATCGGGCTGCGAATGTCGGTACGTTGCAGTGCCAGCCAGGCGTCGCGCAGCTGCGCGGCGCTCTGTTTTACGGCAGGCTGGTTTTCCAGTGAGGTGTTCAGGATCATCGCCTGGTTAGCGTTGTATTGCTGAATCGCCACATCCAGCTCTGCTTTCGCGGAGGCCACGGCATCGCGCGCATGTTGCAGTTCTTCACGGCCAATCAGGTTGGACGCACCCAACGGTTCGCGGCGTTTCAGATCGGCCTGCGCCTGATCCAACGCCGTCTGACGGAGTGCAATGGTGGCCTGATACTGTTTCGCATTAATCATCTGTTGGTGCACCTGACGAACGCTGGTAGCCAGCTCCGTCTGCGCTTTTTCAAAGGCCTGCTGTGCGTCAGTTTTATCCAGCGACACCAGCACATCCCCTTTTTTGACATAGTCCGTATCGTCAAACCAGACTTTGTTCACGCTGCCTGATACCTGGGCCATGATCTGCACCTGATTACCCGCAACATAGGCATCATCCGTTTCCTGAAAATGACGCAACACTAAAAACCAGTATACGCCCCACGCAATGCCGAGCAGTACGACCACCAGCGCCAGTAAAATCAGTGCGCCTTTGCGCTTTTTCTTTTTGTTGTTCACAGGCTGATGCGGGCTTTGCGCCTCTGATGCACTCATGTATTTCTCCACGTTTTCCACTATGTCGGCGAGGTCAAGTCCGTTTTCGCCTTCGCCCGAGCCAAAAAAGCCAGCGACTAAGCGCTGGCCGGATGAAAGAGGGTTAAAATAACGATTTCGTCAGGTGATTGTGTCGCAGATCTTGCTATTACCGTGATAACGAGGCAGACAGTTTGTCTTCTTCCATTTTATCCAGTCGGGTAAGCAACTTACGGGTGATGCTTTCGAGCTGCGACTTTTCGTCAACGGTCAGAGCGGACCACAGATATTGCAGGCTCTGATGCTGCGGCGGCAGAACCTGCTGCAGGAAGGCATTACCTTTGTCGGTCAGATGCAGATGCAGACAGCGGCGATCCTGCGCACTTTCACGGCGCTCAATCCAGCCGCGTTTTTCCAGCTCATCAGCGATGCGCGTGGCGTTGGTACGTGATGAACCCAGCGCGGTGCTCAGTTCAGAAGGCTGAATGCTCTGATCTTCCTGCGCATCCAGGGTCAGCAATGCCATAAACAGGGTTTCATTGATGCCCTGTTCTTTCAGCATCTTATTACGATTATCCAGCAGCTTACCTTGCATATGCATGCAGAGTCGCGTCAGAAGAATCTCCTGGAAGGGGAAATCCGCATGACGATTGGCGCGGATGTTTAACATTTGCTCAATGGGAGTAAACGAACTTTCCATTAGAAAAAACCTCACTAATTTCAACTTTTATAGTAACCACGGCGACAGCATGACTGTTGAGTCACCGGACACAGAAGCGGTGTTCTCGGGCTGTTCCACTGTGGTGATTCAAGATCTGTCCTTGACCCCAGGGTGAAGGTGGTGCGCATCGATATCACAGGCGTTGGTCGTAGAGCGAAACGGTACGACATCAAATGATTTCGAAAAAAAAAAATAACCGACGTGAATAACTTTGGGGCCAACCATAGCAAACTCACACTCGGCTGAACAGGCTAAATCACACTATTCTGGCTATTCGGTTGCTCTAAGCGGTGATTCCTCCACCGGCTTTGTTGAATAAATGGATTTTATGCTGTGGTACTATGAAAACGGTTGTTTCAGATAACATAAAATCAATGCGTTACATGCTTGCGTATGACGGTGTTCTGTCTGGCATCAGCGTTTTCTACCAAAACAGTGCAGACAAAACAGAATGATTACCTATTATTCAACAAAGCCTCCTCCACCAGACAAGTAAATTCAGTAACGTCAGTGTTGCACCGGCTGCGCAAACCCCATGCCAGCCGCCCAGATGATAGGCATTGGCAGACAGCAGCGAACCCAGCGCACCGCCGATAAAGTAGCTGGTCATATAGCCGGCATTCAGGCGGTTACGGGCATCAGGCTGACGCGCGTAAATCACGCTCTGATTGGTGATATGCACGCCCTGTACCGCCAGATCCAGCAGCAAAATGCCGATAATCAGAGCCGCAAGATGCTGCGTGCCCCAGGCGGTCACGCTCCATGACAGCAGCATAATCAGCAAGCCCATGCTGGTGGTCAGTTTCGCTTTACCTTTGTCCGCCAGCGCCCCGGCTTTTCTGGCCGCCAGCGCGCCAGCGGCACCCACCAGCCCCAGTAAGCCGATCTCCCCTTCCGAATAACCGTAGGGCGCGGAAGAGAGCAGAAAGGCCATTGAGGTCCACAGGATGCTGAAATTGGCAAACGTCAGGCAACCGGTAAAGGCCCGGGTGCGCAGAACAGCGTCGGCCGCATACAGCCTGAAAATGGAAACCAGCAGCTGCGGATAATTTAACGAGACCGAGGGGGTAATACGCGGCAGCGCGCGCCACAGCGCCAGCGCCATCAACAGCATTAAGACGCTGGCGACCCAGTAGACGGTTTGCCAGCCGCCCAACTGAGCCAGGCCGCCCGCCACGGTGCGCGCCAGCAAAATACCCAACAGCAAGCCACTCATAACAGTGCCGGTCACTTTGCCCCGTGTTTCCGGGCGGGCCAGGGTGGCCGCCAGCGGTACCAGAATTTGCGCCGCGACAGAAAAGAGCCCGGTAAGTACCGTTCCCAGTAACAACACAGGAAAGGAGGAGGAAAGGGCAATGATTACCATACCAAGCGCCGCCAGCACCATCATGGCAACAATCAGTCCACGCCGTTCCAGCATATCGCCAAGTGGGACCAGCAACAGCAGACCGCAGGCATAGCCGAGTTGCGCGCTGGTCACGATAAACCCGGCGAATGCGACGGATAAGTGAAAGTGAAGGGCGATAGTATGCAGCAGAGGCTGAATATAATAATTACTGGCGACGCACAGTCCCGTGGCAACGGACATCAGTCCCACCAGCGCGGAAGATAAACCAGGGTGAGACGTTGTCATAGGTCGTCAGTAGCAAAGATGAATAATAATGTGGCGTTAATAATAACCTAAAAAATAATTTGATAGCTATGTTTATGTGATAGTCGGGTAACAGTAAAGATCGACAGCCGTTTACGTCGGGTTTGTTGGTCGCGATCTCTCGGGTCGTGGCAGGCACAGACTTATCCCTCTGTCAGATTGGATCCGGGTACGGCGCCCCGTTTTGGCGTCGGAATAAACGGGTTTCTCAACGCCATGCCAAAGGCAGCGCGATGCTGAGAGCGGTCAGTGTGTGAGCAGTGATATCGGTCTGGTTAACCCTGGCAACGGCGGCCAAATCGTTACCGTCATTTATTGTGGCGCGATCGGCACCCATTCCGCGGACGGAGAGGGAAGGTTCAGCGCGCTGTGAAAATGCCGCGCGCCTGTCCCTTCGCTAAGGGGAAACGTGCCGTTGACAGCACGGCACACAACGTCTTAAAAATTCCAGTCTTCGTCTTCGGTTTCGACCGCTTTCCCCATCACGTAAGACGATCCTGAGCCCGAGAAGAAATCATGGTTCTCATCCGCATTGGGTGACAGTGCCGCCAGAATGGCCGGATTGACCTGCGTCAGCTCCGCCGGGAACAGAGCCTCGTAGCCCAGATTCATCAACGCTTTATTGGCGTTGTAATGCAGGAAGGTTTTCACCTCGTCTGCCCAGCCTGTTTCGCCGTACAGCGCTTCTGTATAGGCCACTTCATTTTCATACAGTGCCAGCAGCAGATCGATGGCGAACTGCTGTAAGGCTTCGCGGCGGCCCTCATCGACCTGCTCAAGCGCTTTCTGGTATTTATAGCCGATATAGTAGCCGTGTACCGCCTCATCGCGGATGATTAAACGAATCAGATCCGCCGTATTGGTCAGCTTGCCGCGGCTGGACCAGTACATCGGCAGCCAGAAGCCCGAATAAAACAGAAACGACTCCAGAAAGACGCTGGCGATTTTTTTCTTTAACGGATCGTCAGCGCGGTAATGGGTCAGGATAATCCCGGCTTTATTTTGCAGGGCCTGGTTCTCTTCACTCCACTGGTACGCCGCATCCACATCGCTGGTATTGCATAAGGTCGAAAAAATCGAGCTGTAGGAGCGGGCATGCACCGCCTCCATAAAGCTGATATTCGACAGCACCGCCTCCTCATGCGGCGTCAGCGCGTCAGGCATTAACCCCGGTGCGCCCAGCACATTCTGAATGGTGTCCAGCAGCGTCAGGCCGGTAAAGACGCGAATGGTGAGCTGCTGTTGTGACTTGTCCAGCGTCTGCCAGGCCGGCAAATCATTGGACAGCGGGATTTTTTCCGGCAACCAGAAGTTGCTTGTCAGACGGTTCCAGACCTCAAGATCTTTCTCATCCTGAATCCGGTTCCAGTTAATCGCGTGAATATGTCGAAGTTGCATAACAGGTTTCTCACAGTGCACAGGAGACGCAGCCCTGCACTTCGGTGCCTTGCAGGGCCATCTGGCGCAGTCGAATGTAATAGAGCGTTTTGATACCTTTCTTCCAGGCGTATATCTGCGCTTTATTGATGTCGCGCGTGGTCACGTCGTCCCGGAAGAACAGGGTCAGTGACAGGCCCTGATCCACATGTCGGGTTGCCTCAGCGTAGGTATCAATAATGGCCTCCGGCCCAATCTGGTAGGCATCTTCATAGAACGCCAGATTGTCATTGGTCATGAAGGGGGCGGGATAGTATACGCGACCGGTTTTACCCTCTTTGCGGATCTCAATACGCGACACAATCGGATGAATACTGGAGGTGGCGTGATTGATGTAGGAGATCGACCCCGTGGGCGGGATAGCCTGCAGATTCTGATTGTATAAACCCGAGGTCATCACCGCTTCACGCAGCGCCAGCCAGTCTTCACGGCCGGGCAGCGTAATGCCCGCTTTGGCAAACAGGGCGGCAATACGGGTGGTGCGCGGCTGCCAGTCAGCGTTCAGATACTTGTCAAAGTAAGCGCCGGTGGCATAGGTCGAGGACTCAAAACCCTCGAAGGTTTGCTGGCGTGCTTTTGCCAGCTGATTCGAGGCGCGCAGCGCATAATAGGTCACACAGTAAAAATAGAGATTAGTGAAATCCAGTGCTTCCGGGGAACCATAGACGATGCCTTCCCGCGCCAGATAGCCATGCAGGTTCATCTGGCCCAGGCCGATCGCATGGGAACGCCGGTTACCTTCTGCAACGGAAGGCACGGACGCAATATCACTCATCTCTGATACCGCCGTCAGGGCGCGGATTGCCGTATCCACCGTCTGTGCGAGATTGCCCGAGTCCATCGCATGCGCGATATTCAGGGAACCCAGATTACAGGAAATGTCTTTTCCCACGCGGCGGTAGCTCAGGTCTTCATTAAACTCGCTGGCGCTGTTCACCTGCAAAATCTCTGAACAGAGGTTGCTCATATTAATGCGACCGGCAACAGGGTTATCGCGGTTGACGCTGTCCTCATACATGATGTAGGGATAACCCGATTCAAACTGAATTTCCGCCAGCGTCTGGAAGAAATCGCGCGGCTGAATATAGGTTTTGCGAATGCGATTATCCGCCAGCATCTCGTGATATTTCTCACTGACGCTGATATCACCAAACGCCTGACCGTAGATCCGCTCCACATCGTAGGGCGAGAACAGCGCCATCGGCTGATTCTCTTTGGCAAGCTGGAAGGTGATGTCCGGGATCACCACGCCCAGCGACAGGGTTTTAATGCGGATTTTCTCGTCGGCGTTTTCGCGCTTGGTATCCAGAAAACGTAAAATGTCAGGATGGTGAGCACTGAGCCAGACTGCGCCTGCTCCCTGACGTGCGCCCAACTGGTTAGCATAGGAGAACGCATCTTCCAGCATTTTCATGACCGGAATGACGCCGGAAGACTGGTTTTCAATGCGCTTAATCGGCGCACCGGCTTCCCGCAGGTTCGACAACAGGAACGCCACGCCGCCGCCGCGTTTGGACAGCTGCAGGGCGGAATTCACCGCCCGGCCAATCGATTCCATATTGTCTTCAATACGCAACAGGAAGCAGAAAACCAGCTCGCCGCGCTGTTGCTTGCCGCAGTTAAGGAACGTCGGCGTGGCAGGCTGAAAACGGCCACTGAGGATTTCCGCCAGTACTGCGCGTGCCAGGCTTTCGTCGCCCCGTGCCAGCGTCAGTGCCACCATGCAGGCACGCTGCGCAAAGGTTTCCAGTTAACGCTTGCCGTCAAATGTCTTCAGCGTGTAGCTGGTGTAGTACTTCCACGCGCCTAAAAAGGTTTTGAACTCAAAACCCCATGTGTCGGCTGCATCGTGCAGGGCACACAGGAAGTCAAAATCGTACTGATTCAGCACGTCCGCTTCATAGTAGCCTTCTGCAACCAGATAGCGCAGGCGCTCGGCTACGCTGGCAAAGTGCAGCGTATTGGGTTGCACGTGCTGAATAAGGAACTGTCGCGCCGCCTGCTGATCCTTTTCAAACTGAATACGGCCATCGGCGTCGTAAAGATTCAGCATGGCGTTCAGCGCATGGTAGTCCAGCGCAACGTTGTTCAGAGTGTCTGTTGTTGCCAAAATTGGGTTACTCCCGCTTTTACATTGGCGATATCGTCCGGCGTTCCCATCAGTTCAAACCGATACAGGTAGGGAACCTGGCATTTCTTAGCAATGATGTCGCCCGCCAGGCAGTAGCCTTCACCGAAGTTACGGTTACCGGCCGCGATCACGCCGCGCAGACCGCGACGATTGGCTTCATCATTAAGAAACTGAATCACCTGTCTGGGCACGGCGCCGCGATGACTGCCACCGCCATAGCTCGGCACCACCAGAATATAAGGCTGGTGAATATGCAGCGGTTGCTTGCTCTCAATCGGTATGCGGTGCGCGGGCAGGCCCAGACGGGTAATAAACCGATGGGTGTTTTCCGACTGGCTGGAAAAATAGACCAGTGGGAACATGTGACTACCCGCCGATGGTCGTGGTTTGGGTTAAACGGGCTATCTTGTCAGGACGAAAGCCACTCCAGTGATCGTCATGGGTCATCACCACGGGCACCTGGCGATAGCCCAGCGCTTTCAGGCTGTCGATTGCGTCCGGCTGGGTATCCAGATTGATCAGTTGGTAATCGATGCCGTGGCGATCCAGTGCATTCTTCGTGGCATTACACTGGACACAGTGGTTTTTAGTGTAAATAATAATGCGCATGATTCGTATTCCTCTTTCATTGAGGTCCTGCTGCGAATAACGACGTGTATTTCCCTGAATCAGGCTTCGTTCGTGCAAACATCTTGTGGGCTGACAATGAAATGAATACTAGATGTAGTATTTGTGGCGGTCAATAGCACCATATGTAGGGTTAATCGCGATTATCGCGGCAAGTCAGGCCTGGCGCGCTCTGCCACCCGAAAAATAAATTTGTAAAGCTGGTTGATTAAAAAACAGGCATAAAAAAACCCCGCTCAGTGAGCGAGGCGGATGATAACGGGGTGGAACAGCGTTAGCGGCGTGAAACCAGTAGTGCGCCCAGCACAATGCCGACGGCCGCGCCGATACCGACACCGTACCAGGGTTTGTCATGGACATACGCGTCGACCTGATAGCCGGCATCGCGGGCCACCTGCGTGACGCGGTTACCGCCGCCGTTCAGTTTTGCCCGGGTTTGCTTAAGCAGGGCTTCAGCCTGACTGCGCGCAGAATTGACTTCGTCTTTGGCCTCGCTGTCGTAAGACTTCAGCAGGGCTTCAAGTGAATCTGCCAACTCATTAACATCCTGATTGATATCAATGTCATCGTTTTTTTGCGTTCGATTAAACATTTTTGGCTCCCTTGTCATTAACACGTAATACTCAGTGTAGACCACGTTTTGCTTAACGAGGCGCGGGACGACCCTTTAGGGAAAATTCCGAATGCCCGTACAGCCACGCTGATGTAAGGTTGCGTGGCTTTTGAAGAGGAGAGGATCAAGCATGTATTTACGACCAGATGAGGTAGCGCGCGTCCTGGAAAAAGTGGGCTTTGAAGTCGATGAAATTACCCCCCGTGCGTACGGCTATCGTCGTGGCGACAACTATGTTTACGTCAATCGCGAAGCGCGCATGGGGCGCACGGCGCTGGTCATCCACCCGACGTTAAAAGAAAAAAGTCAGCCTTTCGCCGAACCGGCCTCAGAAATGAAAACCTGTGATCACTACACACAGTTCCCTCTCTACCTGGCCGGTGATACGCAGGAACACTACGGTATTCCGCACGGTTTCAGTTCGCGAATGGCGCTGGAACGCTACCTGCAAAGCGTGTTTGGCTAACGCATTCCGCCCCGTTATCACGGGGCGCCGATCCCGGCCTTTCTGGCACCTTACCGCTTCGCCCGTTGCATTTCGGCGCGACGACGCGTATAAATCTGCTGCATATAGATGTTTAGACGTCCATACGGATGAGGTTTATGAGCGAGCAGAATACGTCTTCGCAGGGTCAGTTCAAGCGAACCATGAAAGTACGCCACCTGGTGATGTTATCGCTGGGCGGCGTGATCGGTACGGGCCTGTTTTTTAACACCGGCTACATCATTTCCACGACAGGGGCCGCCGGTACGCTGCTGGCTTATCTGATTGGCGCGCTGGTGGTCTGGCTGGTCATGGCCTGCCTGGGTGAGTTGTCCGTGGCGATGCCCGAAACCGGCGCATTCCACGTCTATGCGGCCCGCTATCTGAGTCCGGCAACCGGCTATACCGTGGCCTGGCTCTACTGGCTGACCTGGACCGTCGCGCTGGGGTCCAGCCTGACGGCGGCAGGGTTCTGTATGCAGTACTGGTTTCCGCATGTGCCGGTCTGGATCTGGTGCCTGGTCTTCTGTATTGCCATCTATCTGCTGAACGTGATTTCTACCCGCTTCTTTGCGGAAGGGGAATTCTGGTTTTCCATCATCAAGGTCATCACCATTGTCGCCTTTATCGTTCTGGGCGGTGCAGCCATGTTCGGGTTTATTCCCATGAAGGACGGTACGCCAGCACCCGGACTGAGCAATCTTACCGCGCACGGCTGGTTGCCCAACGGTGTGTTGCCGATCATCATGACCATGGTGGCGGTGAACTTTGCCTTTTCCGGCACTGAGTTAATCGGTATTGCCGCCGGTGAAACCGAAAACCCGCAAAAAGTCGTGCCGCTGGCTATTCGTACCACCGTTGCTCGTCTCATCCTGTTCTTTGTCGGCACCGTCTTCGTGCTGGCGGCGCTGATCCCAATGGATCAGGCCGGTATCGTCAAAAGCCCGTTTGTGCTGGTGTTTGAGAAAATCGGTATTCCATGGGCGGCGGATATAATCAACTTTGTTATCCTCACGGCTATCCTGTCAGCGGCGAACTCGGGCCTGTATGCCTCGGGCCGGATGCTGTGGTCGCTGGCCAATGAAAACACCTTGCCGCGCGCCTTCGCCCGGGTAAATAAACGTGGCGTACCGCTGCTGGCTATCACCGTCAGCATGATTGGCGGGCTGCTGGCGCTGTTTTCCAGTGTGGTCGCGCCGGACACCGTATTTGTGGCGCTGTCTGCTATCTCTGGCTTTGCCGTCGTGGCGGTGTGGCTCAGCATCTGTGCATCGCACTATGTTTTCCGTCGCCGCCATGTGCAGCAGGGCAAAGCGCCAGCGGACCTGATTTACCGCGCGCCGCTCTATCCGTTTACGCCGATTCTGGGCTTTTTACTCTGCCTGCTGGCCTGTGCCGGGCTGGCGTTTGATCCCTCACAGCGCATTGCCCTGTGGTGCGGAATTCCGTTTGTGCTGTTTTGCTATGGCGCTTACCATGTGACCCACAAAAAATCACAGGCTAAGGAGGCCAGAGATGTCGCGTAATCCTGTATCACACGCACTGCAGCAGACTGCTCCGTTGATTCTGGATGGGGCGCTGGCGACTGAGCTGGAAGCCCGGGGCTGCGATCTGACGGATGCGTTGTGGTCCGCGAAAGTGCTGATGGAAAATCCTGAGCTGATTTACCAGGTGCACTATGACTATTTTGCTGCTGGCGCGCGCTGCGCGATTACTGCCAGCTATCAGGCGACGCCACAAGGCTTTGCGGCACGCGGTTTGAACGAACAGCAGTCGCTGGCGCTGATCGCACAAAGCGTCGAACTGGCTCAACGTGCCCGCGCAGATTACCTGGCGACGCAGACAGACGACAGGATATTGCTGGTAGCAGGCTCGGTGGGCCCTTATGGCGCGTTTCTGGCGGACGGGTCGGAATATCGCGGCGACTATACGTTGCCCGAAGCCGAGATGATGGCGTTTCATCGCCCCCGGATAGCTGCCTTGCTGGCAGCGGGCGTGGATGTGCTGGCCTGTGAAACCCTGCCTTCGTTTGCCGAAGCGCAGACGCTGGTCAACCTGCTGCGCGAATTCCCTGACAGCTGTGCCTGGTTCTCCTTTACGCTGCGTGATGCGGAACACCTCAGCGATGGCACGCCGCTGCGTGACGTTGCGGCCTACCTGAATGCGCAGCCGCAGGTTATTGCCGTGGGGATCAACTGCATCGCGCTGGACAGTGTCACACCCGCTCTGCAGCAGCTTCAGCGCCTGACAGAGAAGCCCCTGGTGGTGTATCCCAATTCGGGTGAGCAGTACGATACCAACAGCAAAAGCTGGCACTCCGCGCCCTCAGGTTGCACGCTGCATGACAAATTTGCCGAATGGCAGCAGGCCGGCGCCCGACTGATTGGCGGCTGCTGCCGCACCTCACCCCGTGACATCGCGGCGATTGCCCGCCATTGTCAACCGCAATAAAGCAGCAGAATCGGGCGATGATAGCCCGATTGAGAAGGATGAAAAGGTGGGAAGGGCGGTTTACACTGTGCTTCCTGACTTTTATCGGATCCTGCCATGAAACAGCACATTCTGGCTCTCGCTGCCGCGATGCTACTGAGCGGTTGCGCCACCATTGTTGGCAACGAAACCCAATCGGTTCTGATCGATTCGCAGCCGCCCGGCGCGCGTTTTACCGTACAGGATGAAACTGGTCGTCCGGTTGCGGAAGGCTATACGCCAAAAACCGTCATCCTGGAAAAATCCACCCATCGCTATTTTGGTAAAAAGCACTATTTGCTGATGCTGGAAAGTCCGGGCTATGTGCCCGTCACGGTGCCGATCGAAGCCCGTGCCAACCTGTGGTACCTGCTGGGGAATATTCCACTGCTGGGCTTCCCCGGCTGGCTGCTGGTCGATCCGTTCTACGGGGGCATGTATAACCTGGAGCCCGAGCATCCAAAGCCTTACATGAACCCGGTCGGCGCACGCGGCTGATTACTGGGCGGTAGGTTTTACCATACCGCCCGGTGCTTTATGGCGTTCCAGATACTGATGCTGGAAAATGCACATACGAATGGTGTTGCGGTATTCGCCATTGATAAAGAATTCGTGTTTAAGCACGCCTTCAATCTCAAAGCCCAGTTTGCTGTAGATGTGGATGGCTTTCTCATTTTCCTGATCGACGATCAGGTAGAGCTTATACAGATTCAGCACGGAAAAACCGTAATCCATCGCCAGCTTCGCCGCCTGGGTGGCCAGACCTTTGCCCTGATGCGCCGGATCAATGATGATCTGAAATTCAGCGCGGCGGTGAACATGGTTAATCTCCACTAACTCCACCAGCCCCGCTTTTTGCCCCTCATGCTCAACCACGAAGCGCCGTTCGGTCTGATCGTGAATGTGCTTATCGTACAGATCGGACAATTCCACGAAGGCTTCATACGGCTCTTCGAACCAGTAGCGCATGACGCTGGCGTTGTTATCCAGCTGATGCACAAAGTGAAGATCTTCTCGTTCCAGTGGGCGAAGTCGGATGCTCATGGTTTTTCCTTGCATCAGGCTGAGTCGGCAATCTGCTCAACGATCCGTCCCTGCGCCATCCGGACGGCACGGTCACACATGTGATCAATCACATCGGGATCGTGGCTGACCAGCACCATCGTCAGACCATCCTGACGCTTAAGATCGTTAAGCAGATTGAGAATCTCAGCCTGGATTGACATATCCAGTGCCGATGTTGGCTCATCCAACAGCAGTATTTTGGGCTGCAGCAACAGGGCGCGCACGATAGCTACACGCTGGCGCTGACCGCCGGACAACTGATGAGGATAGCGATCGGCCAGCGACGGATCCAGCCCCACATGGCGAAATCCCTCATGAATACGATCGTCGATGTTGTCCCGTTTCAGCAGGTTGAGCGGCTCGGACAGCGTACGGCGCAGGCGATGGCGGGGATGCAGGGAGGCATAGGGATCCTGAAACACCATCTGCACCTCCTGACGCAGCGCGCCGGTAAAGCTTTTGCCCGGCAGAACTTTGTGCCCTGCCAGTTGCATGTCCCCCTGCCAGTGCGGATTCAGTCCGGCCATCACCCACAGCAGCGATGACTTGCCGCAGCCAGACGGGCCGACCAGACCAAAACACTCGCCCGCGTTAACCTGCAGGTTAACGTCGTGTACGACGGTGCGCAGATCGTAACCCTGTTTGTGTGACACGCTCAGGTGTTGCAGATTAATCATGGTGAGTCTCCAGCGCTGCGCGGTCCAGCACCGGTAGTGGTTGTCCGTGCGTGGCTTTACTGGGGCGGCAGGACCACAGCGTTCGAGTGTAGGGATGGGTTGCGCGCGGCAAATCCGCCGCAGGCAGCGTATCCAGCACGCGACCTTTGTACATTACCATCACGCGCTCGCAGTGCTCTGAGACCTGTTGCAGATCATGGCTAATTAGCAGCAGGCCCATGTTGCGGGACTCCACCAGCTCACGAATCAGCGACAGCACCTGATCGCGCATGGCGTGATCCAGTGCGGATGTCGGCTCGTCGGCAATCAAAAAGGCCGGATCGGTAATCAGGGCGATGGCCAGCATCACGCGTTGTCCCATCCCGCCGGACAGCTGATGCGGATAAACCTGCATCAACTGGCGCGGATTAGGCAGGCCGACGGCATCCAGCATGTCGCACACCTTTTCTTTGCGCGCTGCGCGGCTCAGGCGACGGTGCAGAATCAGCGGCTCTTCCACCTGCCAGCCGATCGTCCGTGACGGATTCAGCGCATATTTGGGGTCCTGCATGACCATGGCCACGCGCTCGCCCCGCAGCTTACTCCAGCCGCGCTCGTTCAGGGCCAGGGCATTTTCACCCGCGACCTGAAGCTGGCTGGCCTGCAGATGCAGGGCAGGGGACAGTAAGCCCATTAACGTCTGGGCGGTCAGCGATTTACCCGAACCGGATTCACCAACCAGCGCCACCCGCTCCCGCCCGATGGAGAAACTGATATTGTCGACCAGCGTCGCCGCCTCGCTGCGGATGCTGAGTGACTCCACAAGAATGTTATTTTGCATGTCGGGTATCCAGTCGGTCACGCAGGCCATCGCCTGTCAGGTTAAACGCCAGGCTGGCAAACAGAATGGCCGCGCCGGGAGCCGCCGCCACCCACCACTGGTCAAAGATCACCTTACTGCCTTCCGCAACCATTGAGCCCCACTCGGCGGTGGGCGGTTGCACGCCCATGCCCAGAAAGCCCAGTCCGGCAGCGGCCAGGATAATCCCGCCCAGGCTCAGCGCCGCGCGCACCACGGCGGTGAGCAGGCACAGCGGCAGAATATGGCCGAACATCAGGCGAAAGCCGGTAATGCCTTGCATACGGGCGGCGGCCAGATAGTCACTGCGCCGCAGCGCCAGGGTTTCGGCGCGCGCCTGACGGGCAAACGGCGGCCAACTGGTCAGCGCCAGCGCCAGCGCACCGTTCATCAGGCCCGGTCCCATAATGGAAACCAGCGCCAGGGCAATCACCAGGTTTGGCAGTGAAAGAAAAATATCGGTGATGCGCATTAAGACGCGCTCGGTCCAGCCGCCCGTATAGCCGGCGGTAATGCCCACCAGCAGGCCCACCGGGATAGTGAGGATCAGAATCAGTGATACCAGCAGCAGCGTCGGACGTGCGCCATAGATCACCCGTGAGAGCAGGTCGCGGCCAAAGCCATCGGTGCCAAACCAGTGTGCAGCCGAAGGCGGCAGCAGGCGGCTGGAGATGGTTTGCAGATTGGGATCGTAAGGCGCGATGAGCGGTGCCAGCACTGCCATCAGAATGACAATCGTTACCAGCGTTAACCCGATGGTTAACGAGGTGATGCGTCGGCGGCTGCGTCGTGGTCGCACCGTTTCAAGTTCAGTAAGTTGTTGCGTCATCGTGTTCTCGGATCGGTTAACCAGGTGAGGGCGTCCGCCAGCGCATTGATCAGAATAAAACAGCTTCCAATCAACAGAGTGGCCCCCAGAATGGCTGGCACATCGCCAGAGAAGAGCGCATTGGTCATATAGCGCCCTACGCCAGGCCAGGCAAACACGGTTTCTGTCAGCACCGAGCCTTCCAGCAGCGTGGCATAGGACAGCGCAATCACGGTAATGAGCGTACCCAGCACGTTCGGGAAGATATGGCGCAGCAGAATCCGCACCCGGCCCGCGCCTTTTGCCCGCGCCAGCACCACATACTCTTTACTGCTCTCTTCCAGCAGCGCCGCGCGCAGCAAACGGGTAATGCCCGCCATCGCCAGCAGGCCCAAAATCACCACCGGCAACCAGAGATGGGCCACCGCATTCCAGAAAATTTCCCGGTCGCCCGACCGCCAGCTGTCAATCAGCACAAAGCCGGTTTTCGGCTCCAGCGTATAGGCCCAGATGTCATCCAGCCGTCCCGGTCCGGCAGACCAGTGCAGCACCGCATAAAACAGCAATAAGCCCAGCAGGCCCAGCCAGAAGACCGGCACGGAGTAACCCAACAGAGAGATAAAGCGTGCCACGTTATCGATCACGCTGCCGGGTTTCCAGGCGGCCAGCAACGCCAGTGAAACGCCAAAGATCACGGCAAAAATCATTGCGCAGGTGGCCAGCTCAATGGTGGCCGGAAACGTCTGCAACAGGTCGCTGCTGACGGGCTGATTCGTCAGACGGGAAACGCCGAGATCGCCGCGCATCAGATGCGCAATGTAGTGCCAGAACTGCATCAGTACCGGCTGATCCAGCCCGAGATCGTGACGAACCTGCGCATAGGTCGCTTCACTGGCATGATCGCCCGCGATTTGCTGTACCGGATCGATCGGCGAGAGATGCGACAGCATAAAGGTAAACGCCAGCAATCCTGACAGGGTGATTACCAGTGACAGTAAGCCTGATGAAAGGCGGCCAGCGCGCCGCCAAAAATGCCGGGCGGACCCGGCTGAAGAGGCTGAGTGTGCCATTACTTAGTAACCTGCGAATAGTAAACCATGTCCGGGTTAATGCCCTGAACGTAGCCTTTAAGGTTATCGCGCAGGGCGATAAGGTTTTTCGCCTGCAGTCCAATAACATAAGGCGAGCTTTTCAGCACTTCACGTTGCATCGCCTGGTAAAGTTCAACGCGTTTTTTCGGATCGCTTTCCGCGGTTGCAGCCAGCACCTGCTTATTCAGCTCTGGAATATGCCAGTCAGAACGGTAAGCAATCGTCTTGCTGCCATCTTCCGGGTTGTAGGCGAACGACGAGGCGTTGGTATTCGGATCAAAGTAGTCTGCGCCCCAGGCGTTGATCGTGCCTTCGTAGTTATGCGCTTTGACGCGGGTAGAAACTTCAGACCTCAGTCCCGGCAACACTTCCACTTTTACGCCGCCTTTAGCAAAGCTGCCCTGCAGGGCCTGGGCAATATCCAGATACGGGGGCTGATTGCTGGTGGACAGGGTAAAGCTGACATTCGTCAGGCCGGCTTTTTTCAGGATCGCTTTCGCTTTTTCCGGATCGTAACTGTATGGGTTGTCGTTTAAGGCACCCAGAAAACCTTTCGGCAGAAACGTCTGGTGCACATCGAACTGCCCTTTCAGCAGCTGTCCGGCAATGCCTTTATAGTCGAACAGGTAGCGTGCCGCTTCCCAGAAGGCCGGGTTTTTTAACGCCGGATTATTTTTGTTGCCAATGTTGAACTGGATGTAATACAGCGAGGCCATCGGAATCGCGTCGGTTTTCACACCGCTTTTGCCCTGCAGCGAGGCAATCTGGTCTGCCCCCAGGTTACGGGCGATGTCAGCGTCGCCTTGCTCAAGCAGCAACCGGCGGGCCGCCGGTTCCGGCACATTTTTGATCAGAATATTTTTAATCTTCGGCGCGCCGGCCGGTGACGTCGGGTTGGCGGTCAGGATTACGGCCTGATGCATCACCACTTTACGAATCTGGTAAGGGCCGCTACCGGCAGAGTTGGTGGTCAGCCAGCCGTTACCGAAATCGCCTTTTTCGGCGTGCGCGCTGACAGTTTTTTCATCGACGATGGAGGAAACCGTTGCGGACAGCAGGCTAAGAACGTAAGCCGGGCTGACGTTCGCCGTCCAGCTAATCTGCACATGGTTGTCATCAACCTTTTTCAGGAAGCCATCCACATTATCTTTGTTCCAGCCGAGCTGGGTCAGAATAAAGGAAGGATCCAGATTCAGTTTCACCACGCGCCCCAGCGAGAAGATCACATCTTCCGGGCGCAGGGGATTGCCGCTGGCGAATTTGGCGTCTTTACGCAATGCAAACGTCAGGCTGCGGTTATCGCTACCTGGCTGCCAGGATGTCGCCAGGGTCGGTTTTAAATCTGTGGGGTTTTGTGGATCCGACTGCACCAAGCGCTGATAAATGTTGGTAAACGCTTGCACGCTGGTCAGTTCAAACCCTTTCGCCGGATCAAAGCTGTCTGCATCGTCTGTTGACTGTACGACGACCAGGGTATCTTTTGGTGTGGCGGCGTTAACGCTGAATGCGGTGGCCAGTGACAAGGCCAGTAATGATGGAATTATTTTTTTCATGGAAAATCCTTGCCTGAGAAAGTAACGCGAGTGTACGAAAGGGCTCATGCAAAGAATAGTCGATTATGGGCTAATGATATGCAAAAAAGTTATAACAAATGCAGCACAGTTATAAGGCTGATCAGGCGGTCATGCTGAAGTCACAACGGTTAATAAACGAAACCGGGATTGAACCGTTATTTTCTTTACCCGAACGGGGCTGGGATTATACTAAGCGAAAATAGTCGCAGGAGTCATACTTTGGACAGTCACCCTAAATACGTTATTACTCCGGCAAGCTAACTGCATTTCGCTGCTTGCCACCTGGCGGGCAGCAATCTTCCCTGTACGATCCGATTGCTCTCCCTGAAATACACGCTGTAGTCTCTGCGAGAGCGCATTATGTTTATGTATACTCAGGCACTTTTTCCTCCGCCTCGACAGGCGTAGCCGCGGGCTGCGCACCCTTTCTCATACAGTCATTTTTTGTGCGTTTATTTCGCTAGGTCCGGTATTGCGCGGTATTTTTATTTTTCTGCGCGGCGGACGTGCGCGCTTATTTATTAAAAACTGACTGAACCTCTTTACCGGAAATAACCGGACATACAGGCATGCTTTATTTCGCATGCAGGATATCTGTTGCTTTAAATCAGGGAGATGTCGACATGAGCGACATGAAACTCGAACACGCCGCGATGATTCACAACCGCCAGCGTGCACTTAAAAAAACCAAAACGCCCTTTGCCATTGAACGCGAAGCACGCAATCGCACCGATGTCACGCTGAGCAACCTCCACAGCAGCTATGAGGGCCTGACGCACACGGAAGCCCGGGCGCGATTGGGTGATTATGGCCGCAATGAGGTGGTGCATGAAAAAGCGCCTTCCGCGTTTGTCCAGCTGATCCTGGCCTTTAACAATCCGTTCATCTATGTGCTGATGGTGCTGGCACTGGTCAGCTGGGTAACCGATTACTGGCTACCGCTGCGGGCCGGTCAGGACACCGATCTGTCTGGCGTGATCATCATACTTACCATGGTAACGCTCAGTGGACTGCTGCGTTTCTGGCAGGAGTTCCGTACCAACCGCGCCGCGCAGGCTTTAAAGTCGCTGGTTCGCACGCAGGTTACCGTACTGCGTCGTGAAGAAGGCAGCACGACTGGCCGCCGTCACGATATCGATATGCGTGAACTGGTGCCCGGCGATGTGATTTTATTGAGTGCGGGCGATCTGGTGCCGGCCGACGTGCGTTTGCTGGCTTCGCGCGATCTGTTTATCAGTCAGGCGATCCTGACCGGTGAATCGCTGCCCGTTGAGAAAAACGATCTCAGCGCAGGTGAAGAGATCGCAGAGCAGCCCGGTCGCAGTGTACTGGAGCTCAGAAACAGCTGTCTGATGGGGACCAATGTCGCCAGCGGCACGGCTCGCGCACTGGTTGTCGCCACCGGCAGTGAAACCTGGTTTGGTTCGCTGGCGGCCTCGCTCTCGGGTCGTCGTCCGCAGACCGCGTTTGACCGTGGCGTAAACAGCGTGTCCAGACTGCTGATCCGCTTCATGCTGGTGATGGTGCCGGTTGTCTTACTGATCAACGGCTTTACTAAAGGCGACTGGATGGACGCCACCTTGTTCGCGTTGGCGGTTGCCGTCGGTCTGACCCCCGAAATGCTGCCGATGATCGTCAGTGCCAATCTGGCCAAAGGCGCGATTGCGATGTCACGGCGCAAAGTCATCGTTAAACGGCTGAACGCGATTCAAAACCTCGGTGCAATGGATGTGCTGTGTACCGATAAAACCGGCACGCTGACGCAGGACAACATTTTTTTGTCGGCGCATCTGAACGGGGAAGGCGTAGAGGATGCGCGCGTATTGCTGCTGGCCTGGCTCAACAGCAGCAGCCAGAGCGGGGCAAAAAATTTGATGGACCGCGCGGTACTGAAATTTGGAGAGCAAACCCTGTCTGCGGCCCAGTGCAGCCAGTTTCAGAAGGTGGATGAGCTGCCTTTTGACTTCGTCCGCCGTCGTGTCTCTGTGGTGGTGGAAGATCTGCAAACGCACCGTCCACTGTTAATCTGCAAAGGGGCGGTCGAGGAAATGCTGGCTGCTGCGACCACACTACGTCAGGGCGAGTCGGTCATTCCGCTGTGCGAACAGAAACGCGTCGAACTGTTGAACCTGACGCAGCATTATAATCAGCAAGGCTTTCGCGTCCTCCTGGTGGCAACCCGTGAGCACGGCATAGCGCTGCCACTCAGCAGCAATGATGAGTGCGAGCTGACCATTGAAGGGATGCTGACCTTTCTGGATCCGCCTAAGGAGAGCGCGGGCAAAGCGATTCAGGCGCTGAAAGACAGTGGCGTGAAGGTCAAAGTGCTGACAGGCGACAATCCGCTGGTGACTTTGCGCGTCTGTCAGGAAGTGGGGCTGGCTTCTGAAGCCATGCTGACCGGCAATGAGATTGATGACATGAGCGACGCGTTGCTGCGCACGGAAGTGGAGCGCTGCATGATTTTCACCCGGCTGACGCCGCAGCAAAAGTCACGCGTGCTTAAACTGCTGCAGCAGAATGGTCATACCGTCGGTTTCCTCGGCGATGGCATCAACGATGCGCCTGCACTGCGCGAGGCCGATGTGGGGATCTCTGTCGATACGGCGACGGACATTGCCAAAGAGTCATCGGACATTATCTTGCTGGAAAAAGATTTGGCCGTGCTGGGCGAAGGTGTCCTCAAAGGGCGCGAAACCTTCGGCAATATCATCAAGTATCTGAACATGACGGCCAGCTCGAATTTCGGCAACGTGTTCTCCGTACTGATTGCCAGCGCATTTATTCCTTTTCTGCCCATGCTGTCTATCCAGTTGCTGATTCAGAACCTGATGTATGACATCTCTCAACTGGCTCTGCCCTGGGACAAGATGGATCGCGAGTTTTTACGTAAACCGCGTAAGTGGGATGCCGGTAACATCAAGCGCTTTATGCTGTGGATGGGGCCAACATCGTCTATTTTCGATGTCACGACCTTTGCGCTGATGTGGTACGTCTTCGGGGCAAATCATGAAAGCGCCCAGTCGCTTTTCCAGTCTGGCTGGTTTGTGGAAGGGTTATTGTCTCAAACGCTGGTGGTGCATATGTTGCGGACGCAGAAGATTCCCTTTATTCAGAGCTGCGCCCGGCTGCCGGTGCTGCTGACCACGATGGGTATCTGTGCGGCGGGTATCCTGCTGCCGTTCTCTTCGCTGGGTACGCTGGTGGGATTAGTTCCGCTGCCCTGGCACTATTTCCCTTGGCTGGTGCTCACCCTGTTTAGCTACTGTCTGGTGGCGCAGGGAATGAAGATGGCGTACATCAAACGCTTTGGCCGCTGGTATTAAATGCTTCAGCCGTAAAAACATCGCCGGTCAATGCCACAAGGTGAGGGTGGCATTGACCGGTTTTCCCTCTGTGCGCATCTGCACGGCCCGTCTTCGTGAATTTGTGCTATATCATTGCAAAAAACGTGATGTCGATAACGTAGACGAACCTTTCTGCCATTCCCGCTCTTGCCGTGGCGTTCTCTGATACAATTACAGCGAAATTATTTAACCTGACCTGACAATATCCGGGTTGGAGGGATCTGCCGTCATCATGCGTGTTAGCTCAGCGAACGGACACGTATCTGAACGCCGCCCGTTTCCCCGGCCGGTAATGCACACTGCCCGCCACGTCAGAAGATTTTGCTCAGTGGCCATGCATACCACACCCGACCGGCGCTGATGATGCGCGGACTTTTTTGCCCGATGATTGAGGATCGTTATCCCGCATGCGTTGTTGTTTACTGCCTTGCCTGTGTGTTGCCGGAGCCTGAAATGCAGCAGACAGAATATGTAATTGAAGGTCTGGTTCGGTTTTCACCCGCTCAGGGACCACTGTGCCTGGTCGAGTCCAGTGAAACCAGCGTGCCCTTATCGCCTGCCTGCAATCATTTACTGGAAATGTTTCTGAAAAGCCCCGGCGTGGTGCTGGCCCGGGAACATATTCTTGATAATTTCTGGCAGGAAACGGGCGCAACGCCTTCGTTCAACAGCCTGAATGCCTATGTATCGTCTATTCGACGCGGTTTTGCCTCGCTGGGCATCAGCCAGGACATTATCACCACCGTTTATAAAGTGGGCTTTGTTTTCAATCCCACGCTGGCGATTCAAACGACGCACCTTGAGCCGGAACTGGCGGCTCCCACTGCGGAGCCCGTCTCTCCGACGGCGGCTCTGCCGCGACGCGACCGTCGTTATTACGCTGCAGGTATTGCGGTGCTCCTGCTGGCAGGCATGGCTGTGCTGGTGCTGTCTTCCCTCCGGCCTGAAAAATCGATCGCGCCTGTCAGCGTGGCAGACGTCAACGGCTGCGAGGTACTCTATCTGCCGGTGCATCCGGGGGAATCGGCTTTCCCGCCGGAACCCGTGTGGCGCAAAATCATCGCCAGCAGCGGCATGCCCTGTCAGAAGGGCGGCAAATATCTGTTTTACGCGGACAGAAACGTGACGGCCGGCCACTGGGGCAATGTCTACGTCGCTTACTGCCGCCACGTAACGGGCGGCCAGGCCTACTGCTCAAACTATTCTGAACTCGGATGGCGTGCAGAGAATGAATAAGAAGAACGTCGTGTCGCTCAGTCTGGTTTTGCTCTGTGCCATCCTGGTTATTGCGGGAGGCCTGTACTCTGTAAAATCGCAACGCGCCATGTTCGAATTTACCTGCGCAGCGAATTTTCAACAGCGCGATCTCACCCGGAATTATCATCTGGATGCCAGCTTTGTGCTGACGCTGCGTCATTCCGGAGAAGGTATGGTGTCCGTTGATGGAACGGTCTATCAAGCGGGAAATACGTATATCTTAAGACGTAATGTCGAATTTCAGTATTCACCCTATATCCAGTCACTTTATAAGCTCGACCACTATAGTGTGAGTCGCGGTCTGCGCGACAACGTACCGGAAAATATATTAAACAGCCACTTTGCCTATCTCTATATTTCGAAAATAAAAGGAATGGAGGATGCGATATTGGTAGGCAGTCGGGTATTACCTCTTATCGTTTGTCATACCCGCTAATGGCGTTGTCCGCAGGCGCGGGTAGCGCCGTTTCGCACGTCCTTGCCCTGTGGAATGTACGCGGGTTTACGCCTCCTTCTGGTGGCTACCCTGCACAGCGAGCGTCTCTTGTATGGAATTTAATTTTATATAAATTTATAAAAACAGTTTTTCCTTTCTAAGATTAACCATTCTAAGGTGTTTGTGGCTATTTTAGCCCCGTAATTGTTAAATCCTCATATCGGCAGCATGCCCGGGTTCGTTACAGCCTGGCGCTGTAACGAAATAACAGACATAGCTGGAAAATTTAATTTTTGAGGTGTTAACACTTTAGTAAGCGTCACATTTAAACCGTCTGTGCAGCGGGCTCCGGTTCCGGGAAAATAGTGTCCATCATTTTTTAATGGACACTATCGCGTGAAACACCGGACATGGCTCCTTGAGGCGCTTCGCCTCCATT
>NZ_VZPF01000054.1 GCF_008801695.1 Pantoea stewartii subsp. stewartii | reverse complement strand
GCCTTGTTGTAGTTGCACCAGTTGGTGATTTTGAATTTCTGCTTAGCCACGGAACTGCCTGCATTATCAGGATTATGCGTGATCTGATCCTGCAACTCAGCAAAAGTTCGATTTATTCAACAAAGCCCAAAATACCTTCAATTTCATTAACAGGTTAGCGGCAAGCACGGGATTAATCATTCACAGGCGTTAAAGTTTGCGAATCCCGATGCCGATACTTTCTCCGTTTAAGGGTTGTCGAAATTATTTCGCCTTTTACTACTCATACGGAAACGATCAAGATGAAACAGTTATCACTACGCACGGGGTTGCTGGCGTTGCTGGCATTCATGACACTGCTGTTGTTGGCGGTGAGTGTGATGGGCATTGTGGCAATCAACAAGGGCAACCGCTCGCTGGATGTGATTAACCGCATTCAGGGGATTGAGTTAAACAGTCTGTATCGCAGTAACGCCGATTTAATGCGCGCGCGTGCCAGTGCTGCGCTTGCAGTACGCAAGATTGAGATTGGTTTACTGGATGAGGGCGCGCAGGTCACCAAAACGGCGCAGGCCGATGTCGAGTCCTCTCAGCGCAATTTAAAACGTTTTGTGGATGCCGGAACCGTGACGGCGGAAGGCAAAATCATGGCTGATGCCATTGCATCAAGCTATAAGGATTACCTTGATCAGGGTATCCTGCCGATGATGAAGGCGCTCGACAAACAGTATAACGATGAATATTACCAACTGCTGGAAGGTAAACTGGAGCCTTTATCCGCGAAGTATACCAAAGCGGTAGAGACCTTTGGCGCGAAAGCCGACGAAATTACCCAGGCACAGTTAGTTGAAGCTCAGCGCAATGAAATCATGATGAAAGTGCTGATCGCCGTGGCGGTGGGACTCTCCGTGCTGCTGCTGGTACTGGCCTGGGTGCTGTTGCGCCGCATGTTACTGACGCCGTTGAACAAGGCGATTATTCACCTTGAGCAGGTGGCGGCGGGCGATCTGTCTCAACCGTTGCCGCTGTCGGGCAACAACGAACTGGGTCGTCTTAACAATGCGCTGGCGGGTATGCAGCAGGCTCTGCGTGACTCGGTGAATAAGGTGCGTGAGGCCGGGCTGAAAATCGACAGCGGCAGCCGCGAGCTGGCGGCGGGCAACGTTCACCTTTCTCAACGTACCGAAGAATCCGCCGCGTCGCTGGAGCAAACGGCGGCCAGTATGGAACAGTTGACCGCAACGGTTCGTCTGAACGCCAGTAACGCGCAGCAGGCTCACCAGTTGGCAAATGCCGTTTCTGACAGTGCCGATCGCGGGGCGGAAGTGGTGAACTACGTGATGGAAAAAATGCGTGAGATCACCGAGAGCGCCAATCGCATCGGCGATATTCTGAGCGTGATCGACGGCATTGCCTTCCAGACCAACATTCTGGCGTTAAACGCCGCCGTGGAAGCGGCACGTGCCGGTGAACAGGGGCGCGGTTTTGCCGTCGTCGCGAATGAGGTGCGCACCCTGGCGCAGCGCAGTGCCAGCGCGGCGAAAAAGATTCGCACACTGATCAGCGATTCACAAACGCGGGTGAAAGAGGGCAGTGAAATGGCCACGCGTGCAGGCGAAACCATGGATGACATCGCTGGTGAAGTCATGCGCGTGACGGCACTGATGAAAGAGATTTCGATGGCTTCAGAAGAGCAAAGTCGGGGCATCGATCAGGTCAACCATGCGGTGACGCAGATGGATGAAGCGGCGCAGCAGAACGCGGCGCTGGTGGAGCAGGCCACCGCCGCCACGCATTCACTGGAGGCGCAGTCAGAGCAGTTGCAGGCTGCTATGGCGCTGTTCCGGCTTCAGCAGGCATAAGACAAAATAAGGGCGCGACACCCGCGCCCTTTATGTTTAGCCCTGACGACACTCCGGGAACTCTGCCAGGAAGCGCTCTACGTCATCCACCATGGCGGTGTTGCCACAGTAGAACGGGCAGCGCTGATGCAGCGTTACCGGGGGAATATCCAGAATACGGTTTTGCCCGTCGCTGGCTTTACCGCCCGCCTGCTCGGCCAGGAAGGCCATGGGGTTGCACTCATACAGCAGGCGCAGTTTACCCTTCGGATGGCTGGCCGTGCTGGGGTAAAGGTAGATACCGCCTTTCAGCAGGTTACGATGGAAATCCGCCACCAGTGAACCGATGTAGCGTGAGGTGTAAGGACGGTGCGTTGCCACATCCTCTTCCTGACAGAATTTCAGGTATTTTTTCACGCCCTGCGGGAAACGAATGTAGTTACCTTCGTTAATGGAATAGGTGTAGCCCACTTCCGGATACGTCATCCGTTCGTGACTGAGGCAGAACACGCCCAGTGACGGATCGTAGGTAAACGCGTGCACACCACAACCGGTGGTGTAAACCATCATGGTAGACGAACCGTAAACCACATAACCGGCCGCGACCTGTTTGTTGCCCGGCTGCATGAAGTCCGCTTCGACGACCGGTGTGCCGGGTTCACTGACGCGACGATAGATTGAGAAAATGGTGCCGACAGAGACGTTAACGTCGATGTTTGATGATCCATCCAGCGGATCCATCAAGACCACGTACTTGCCGTTTTCCTCGCCCTCAAAGATGACAAATTCGTCCTCTTCTTCAGAAGCGATACCGGCAACGATACCGCGCGCTTTCAGTGCGGCTTTGAGTTTTTCGTTGGCGAACAGATCCAGTTTCATCTGCTGTTCACCCTGAACATTCTCGACGCCGCTGGCCCCCAGGATATCCACTAAACCGGCTTTGTTAATATCGCGGTGGATAATTTTGGCACCCAGCTTAATCGCTGAGATAAGCGCCGTCAGTTCACCTGTAGCGTGCGGAAAGTCGTGTTGCTTCTCGACGATAAATTCGCCCAACGTTTTCATAACACATTCCCTGAATCATCGATGGAGTGGCAGCGGCATACTTCACTGCCGACGGATGCGTACGCAGTTTAGCCGATTGAACTTCAAAAACCATAGTCCTAATCCGTTTCTTCCGCTCGCAACCGAGGTTACACTGTGCGCCGAACTTTTGAGTTATGGACGTTTTTATGCGCATTCACATCCTCGGGATATGTGGCACGTTTATGGGCGGGCTGGCGATGCTGGCACGCTCCCTTGGCCATCAGGTGACAGGCTCAGATGCCAATGTTTATCCGCCGATGAGCACCCTGCTTGAGCAGCAAGGTATTGAATTAACAGAGGGTTATGACGCCAGTCAGCTTGATCCTCAACCAGACCTGGTCATCATCGGCAATGCCATGACGCGCGGTAATCCCTGTGTGGAAGCGGTTCTGGAACGCAACATTCCCTACCTTTCAGGTCCCCAGTGGCTGCATGATTTCGTGCTGCGTGACCGGTGGGTGCTGGCCGTGGCCGGCACCCACGGTAAAACCACGACGGCAGGCATGGCAGCGTGGATTCTGGAGGCGTGTGGTCTGGAACCGGGCTTTATTATCGGCGGTGTACCCGGCAACTTCGATGTTTCAGAAAAAATTAGGAAAAAGCCCATTCTTTGTGATTGAGGCTGACGAATATGACTGCGCGTTTTTCGATAAGCGCTCTAAATTCGTTCATTACTGCCCACGTACGCTGATTCTGAATAACCTGGAATTCGATCATGCGGATATTTTTGACGATCTGCGGGCGATCCAGAAACAGTTCCATCACCTGGTGCGCATCGTGCCGGGCCAGGGCAAGATCCTGCTGCCGGAGCACGATCATAACCTGAAGCAGGTAATGGCGATGGGCTGCTGGAGCGAGCAGGAACATGTCGGCGACGGCGGTCACTGGCAGGCGAAAAAACTGACGCCTGACGCCTCACACTGGGAAGTCTGGCTGGACGGCAACAAAGTGGGTGAAGTGAACTGGGCACTGGTCGGCGAACACAACATGCACAATGGTTTAATGGCCATTGCGGCAGCCCGTCATGTTGGCGTGAAACCCGAGGATGCCAGCCAGGCACTGGACAGCTTTATCAATGCCCGTCGTCGTCTGGAACTGCGCGGCGAGGTCAACGGCATCAAGATCTATGATGATTTTGCCCATCATCCGACCGCGATTCTTGCCACGCTGAGCGCGCTGCGCAGCAAAGTGGGCGGGACGGCGCGTATCCTGGCCGTGCTCGAACCGCGTTCAAACACCATGAAAATGGGCGTGAATAAAAATGAACTTGCCCCGTCACTGGCGCGTGCCGACGAAGTGTTTCTGTTCCAGCCGAGCCATATTCCCTAGCAGGTCGCGGATGTCGCAGAAGCCTGCATGCAGCCTGCGCACTGCAGCGCGGATATTGATGCGCTGGTAGAAACGATCGCCAAAACGGCGCAGCCGGGCGATTCCATCCTGGTAATGAGCAACGGGGGCTTTGGTGGGATTCATCAGAAGCTGCTGGATCGTCTGGTTCGTTAACCGGTAGCCGATCCTTTTCTCCCCGAACGAGGGGAGAGAAAACCCTGCGGCTGGGCACTGCTCAGCCGCACATCACCGCCAGGGTCAGACGGCTTCTGCTAATTCGCGCAGGTACTGAAAAATCTGACGGGCAGATTTTGGCGGTTTGTTACCCGCTTTTTCCTTCTGTGCATTACGAATCATGCTACGCAGTTGCTGACGATCGGCCTGAGGATAAAGGGCAAGCACGTCGGTCATCGCCTCATCGCCTTCTTCAATCAGGCGATCGCGCAGCATTTCCAGCTTGTGAAACAGCGCAACCTGCTGGTTATGACGGTTTTTAAGCTTATCCAGTGCGGTACGAATCGGTTCAACGTCGATGCTGCGCATCAGCTTACCAATTAACTGTAACTGACGGCGGCGGCCTTCTTTCTTAATACGCTGCGCCAGTTCAATCTCGGTACGCAAACGCTCATCCAGTGGAATTTTATCCAGCGAGTTTTTCCCCAGGTCGACCAGTTCGGCCCCCAGGCGTTTCAGCTCTTCAGCATCGCGTTTGATTTCGCTCTTACTAACCCAAATAATCTCTTCATCTTCTTCTTCGTGATTATCGGGCACATCATCGAGCCACTCTTCAGGCTGCTTAGTCATATCTGGCTCCAAAAAAAAGAGGCTAATCCTACCAGTTTATCGGGTGACTGCGAAATTGTTCTCTGACTCTGATAGACTCAAATTATTCAACCATAAGATTAGACGGCAGGTCGATGAACGTATCAACTCAAGTTGCAGAACAGCGAAAAGCACTGGAACAGGCAATTGCACAGGCGCTTGAACTGGCAAAAGCAAGTACGGATGGCGCGGAAGTCGCGGTGAGCAAGACCACCGGTATTGGTGTTAGTACCCGTTACGGCGAAGTGGAAAACGTCGAATTCAACAGTGATGGCGCACTGGGCATCACCGTTTACCACCAAAACCGTAAAGGCAGTGCGTCATCGACCGATCTCAGCCCGGATGCCATTAAACGAACCGTGCAGGCGGCGATTGATATCGCACGCTATACCTCGCCGGATCCCTTTGCCGGCCCGGCGGATGCCGAACTGCTGGCTTATGACGCACCGGATCTGGATCTCTACCATCCGTGGGAGATCGATGCCGATTATGCTATCCAGCTGGCGGCACAGGCAGAGCAGGCGGCACTGCAGGCAGACAAACGCATCACTAATACTGAAGGCGGTAGTTTTAACAGCCATGTCGGTATCAAAGTCTTTGGTAACAGCCACGGCATGCTGCAAAGCTACTGTTCCAGCCGTCATTCGCTGTCCAGCTGCGTCATTGCTGAGCAGGACGGCAATATGGAGCGTGATTATGCGTACACCATTGGCCGCGCCATTGAGGACTTAAAGAGCGCGGACTGGGTTGGGGCCGAGTGCGCTCGCCGGACGCTGTCGCGCCTGGCACCGCGTAAGCTCGACACCATGAAAGCGCCGGTCATTTTTGCGCCAGAAGTCGCGACCGGCCTGTTCGGCCATCTGGTCGGCGCCATCAGCGGCAGCAGCGTCTATCGTAAATCCACATTCTTACTGGATGCGATGGGCAAACAGATTCTGCCTGAATGGCTGACCATTCAGGAGCAGCCGCATCTGTTAAAAGGCCTGGCCTCCACGCCGTTTGACAGCGAAGGCGTACGTACACAGGCCCGCGACATTATTAAAGATGGCGTGCTGCAAACCTGGCTGATGACCAGCTATTCTGCGCGCAAGCTGGGCCTGACCAGCACCGGTCACGCGGGCGGCATTCATAACTGGCGCATCGCCGGTCAGGGGCACAGCTTCAACGACATGCTGAAGCAGATGGGCACCGGGCTGGTCGTGACCGAACTGATGGGACAGGGCGTCAGCGCCATCACGGGCGATTATTCGCGTGGCGCAGCCGGTTTCTGGGTGGAGAATGGCGAGATTCAGTATCCGGTAAGTGAAATTACGATTGCAGGTAACTTAGGCGATATGTGGCGGAACATTGTTACCGTAGGCGATGACATTGAAACCCGCAGCAATATTCAGTGTGGTTCTGTTCTGTTACCCGAAATGTATATTGCCGGACAGTAAAATCTCTTTTAAGTTGTGTAGGCGATAGCAAGCGGAGGGCATCGACCCTCCGCTTTTTTATAAGCAGCGTTTTCACAATAAAAAGGAAGCTGAGCATGCGTAAAGCGTTTATGTCGTTGTTAGCTGTTGCCTTGTTATCTGTTAATGTCACCGCCGGTGCGGCTTCTCTTGAGCACGATATGAAAGAGATGGCGGGTATTTACAAGTCGCTGGATGGGGCGAAAAGCGCCGATCAGCTGCACAAAATGTTAGGTGATTTGCGCGCCAAAGCCGAAGATGCCAAAAAAGGCACTCCGGACAAACTGGAAGGCAAAGCACCGGACAGCCCGGAAATGAAAGACTTCCACAAAGGCATGGATGATTTGATTGCCCAGATTGATAAAGCCGATGCACTGGCTAAGCAGGGCAAGCTGGATGAAGCTAAAGCAGAAGCGCAAAAACTGGCTGCTATCCGTAACGAAAACCACAAGAAGTTCCGCTAAACACACGCTAACCCCGGCACTGCCGGGGTTAATTATTCCGCCCCCTCATCGCCACCCGGCTTAGCCAGGATCACTTCAACCTGATGGGTTTTCAGCAGGTTTTGCAGCGCCGTACCCGGCAGTTTATCGGTGAACAGGGCTGTCGCCTGCGCCACGCTGCCCATCTCCACCGCGGCCGAGGCCTGGAATTTAGTATGATCGGCGGCGAGCAATATATGACGCGAATGCGCCATCATCGTTTGTGCAACGTTGGCCTCATTCACGTCAAATTCCAGCAGCGCACCGTCACTCTCAATGGCGCCCATGCTGGTGACGAGATAATCCGCCCTGAAACTGGCCACAAAGGCCGTAGTCACCGGACCAATAATGCCACCATTGTGTGGGCGCAACGTGCCGCCGGGCACCATGACTTCAAACTGGGGGCATTTATACAGAATATGTGCCACCCGCAGGCTGTTGGTGATAACCCGCAGATGCTTATGGTTCATCAGGGCGCGGGCCACATGCTCCACGGTGGTGCCAATCGTAATAAACACCGTGGAACCATCAGGAATGTAGTCAGCGATGGCGTCAGCGATAGATCGTTTTTCATCGGTTTGTGAGACTTCGCGCTGTTCAAAGGCGGTATTGACCACGCTGGATGCGCGGCCTGCGCCGCCATGATGACGGGTAATCAATCCCTGTTCGCTGAGTTTGCGAATGTCGCGGCGTACTGTTTGCGTCGACACATCCAGTAGCACCGCAAGTTCATCAATATTCATGTAGCCACGTTCGGCGATCAGGCTGAGTAAATGATCGTGGCGAGGATTACCGGTTACGTCCGTAAGGATCATGAGCTGCTCTCTGAAGACCACTTTGGCTGTCAGTTTAACCATTAACTGACATAAAAGAACAGGTTTGCTCATAATCGGGAATACCGGCCCGGCCACCCGGGCGCGTACATTTTAAGGCCGCGACAGCGCTGGCAAAGCGCACCGCTTCCGCCACGGCGGGCTTTTGGGCCAGCCTGAATGCCAGTGCGCCATGAAACACATCGCCGGCACCGGTCGTGTCGACCACCCTGACATGAAAAGCTGGCTGATGCTGTAATCTGCCCGCATCAAGCCAGAGGCAACCCTGAACGCCTTGTGTCACATAGACATGTCCCTTTGTGAGCATTTGTGCTTTTTTCAGCGCACTGGCGTCACTTTCCATACCGGTCAGGCGCTGCAAACCGGGTGCGGAAAACGCCGCGTGGTCGCTCAGCGTTACCAGTTCAGCAATGTTTTGTGGCGTCACATCGCCATCCAGAATGGTGGGAACGCCGGACCTGCGTGCCAGCGTAAAGGCGCATTTTGCGCCCTGATGCCAGCGGACATCCGCCAGCACGGCATCCCACTGAGAAAAATCGATTTCCGCTAGCCAGTCGGCCTCGTCGGGTAAATCCGGGCTGGGATAGTTGGCGATGATACGTTCGCCTTCAGCATCCACAAGAATGGCAGATTGCGAGGAGCGGGCAGCGTTAAAAATCTTTGTATAACGTGTATTTACGCCGTAACTGTTTAACTCGGACAGCAGCCTTTTCCCGGTGTCATCGTCCCCGACCCGGCCAATAAAATCTACCTGCGCACCCAACTTTGCAGCCGCGACGGCTGCCGTGGCCGCCGGGCCACCGCCGACTTCCCGATAGTTGCTGGCGACATATTTTCCGCCCTGATGCGGTAACGTTTCCAGGTACCAGATGCGATCCAGTACGGTGATCCCTACACAAGCTATGCGCGTCATCACTCTTCCTCAGACATTTTCTCGTGCTGTCATTTTAATTTCATCAAATGTTTTAAAAGTGACACCTGTCAATTTTTTGACCATAAATTACAAATATGATCCGAAAAAGACAGAAAAAATCATATATCGGACAAAATGTGACATTCATTGGGTTTGGGAGAGCGGTATGGCGGAAGTAGCGTTTATTGGACTGGGGCAAATGGGGGCGCCGATGGCGAGCAATCTGCTTAAGCAGGGCCATCAGCTCAGGGTGTTTGACGTCAATCCCGAGGCGGTTGCCAGGTTAGTGGAAAAAGGCGCACAGGCTGCCCGTTCTCCAGCCGAGGCCGCCGAAGGGGCTGAATTCGTTATCACCATGCTGCCCAATGGCGATTTGGTGCGCGCTGTCCTGCCAGGTGATCAGGGCGTCTGTACCACGCTGTCGCCTTCGGCACTGGTGATCGATATGTCGACGATCCATCCGCTACAGACCGACCAGATGATTAACGAGATGCGGGCGAGCGGCTTCAGCATGATGGACGTGCCGGTTGGGCGCACATCCGATCATGCTATCGCCGGCACGCTGTTGCTGCTGGCAGGCGGAACACTGCAACAGATTGAGCGGGCAAAACCGCTGCTGTTGGCCATGGGAAATGAGGTGGTGGTGGCTGGCGGACCGGGCATGGGGATTCGCGTCAAGCTGATTAATAACTACATGAGTATCGCCCTGAATGCGCTCTCTGCAGAGGCGGCGGTGCTGTGTGAAGGGCTGGGGCTGCCGCTGGAAGTTGCGCTACAGGTCATGAACGGCACGCCAGCAGGGAAGGGGCACTTCACCACGACCTGGCCAAATAAGGTGCTGAAAGGCGACCTGTCACCGGCCTTTATGATCGATCTGGCTCATAAAGACCTGGGCATCGCGCTGGATGTGGCTAACCAGCTGCATGTGCCCATGCCGCTCGGGGCCGCCTCACGTGAGGTTTACAGCCAGGCGCGCGCCGCCGGACGCGGACGTCAGGACTGGACCGCCCTTCTCGAACACGTGCGCGCCAGCGCAGGCCTCTCACCTTCGACAACCCCTTGTGACGCTTAATCAGAGGAAAGCACATGACTCATTACACCCTTAAAGACATCGCCCGGCCATCAGGTGGTTTCGCCATGCTGGCTGTGGATCAGCGTGAAGCGATGCGGCTGATGTTTGCCGCCGCGGGTGCGCCACAGCCGGTCAGCGATCGGGTTCTGACCGAATTCAAAGTGAATGCCGCCAGCGTGTTATCGCCTTATGCCTCCGCCATCCTGGTGGATCAGCAATTTTGCTTTCAGCAGATTGTGGAGCAGCGGGCTGTGTCGCCCGGTTGCGGCATCATTGTCGCGGCGGATGCGTTTATCCCGGGCAACGGCATTCCGGTTGACAGTGTGGAGATTGATCACCGCGTCGATCCTCAGGCCGTCAAGCGTGACGGGGCAAAGGCGCTCAAGCTGCTGGTGCTGTGGCGCAGCGATGAAGACGCACAGCAGCGGCTCGATATGGTGAATACCTTCACTGCGCGCTGTCACCGCCATGGTCTGCTCAGCATTATCGAACCCGTTGTCAGACCGCCGCGCCGGGGCGATCGCTTCGATCGCGAGCAGGCGATCCTCGCTGCAGCGAAGGAACTGGGTAACAGCGGAGCGGATCTTTATAAGGTGGAAATGCCGCTGTACGGCAAAGGTTCACAAGCCGACCTGCTGACGGCCGCGCAGAAACTTAACGATTTGATCATGATGCCGTGGGTCATCCTCTCCTCTGGCATTGACGAAAAATTATTCCCACGAGCCGTCAGAGTCGCCATGCAGGCGGGTGCCTCCGGATTCCTGGCGGGCCGCGCAGTCTGGTCTTCGGTTATTGGTTTGCCCGATACCGACCTGATGCTGCGGGATATCTCTGTTCCCAGACTGCAACGGCTGGGCGAGATCGTAGATGAAATGATGGCGAAACGTTAATAGGGAGAAGCAGATGAAATGGTTTAACACCTTAAGCCACAATCGCTGGCTCGAACAGGAAACCGATCGGATTTTCAGTTTTGGCAAGCATGCGGCGGTGCCAACCGGATTTGGCTGGCTGGGTAATAACGGTCAGGTCAAACCCGATAATGGAACGCACCTGTGGATCACCGCCCGCATGTTGCACGTCTATGCGGTGGCGGCCTCAATGGGGCGGCCCGGGGCTTATCAACTGGTTGAACATGGTATCAATGCGTTAAACGGTGCGCTTCGCGATAAAAAATATGGCGGCTGGTACGCCTGCGTCAACGATGAAGGCGTTCTCGATGCCTCCAAGCAGGGCTACCAGCATTTTTTTGTATTGCTGGGCGCCGCCAGCGCCGTTACCACCGGTCATCCGGCGGCACGTCCATTGCTGGATGAGGCGATCAAGGTCATTGAACGTTACTTCTGGAGTGAAGACGAGCAGATGTGCCTGGAATCCTGGGACGAGGCATTCAGCAAGACCGAAGACTACCGGGGAGGGAACGCCAATATGCACGCCGTTGAAGCGTTCCTGATCGTGTATGACGTCACGCACGATAAGAAATGGCTGGATCGCGCGCTGCGCGTCACGTCCGTAATCATCCATGATGTCGCGCGTCAAAATAATTATCGCGTGAATGAACACTTTGACACGCACTGGACGCCACTGCGCGATTACAACAAAGATAACCCTGCCCACCGCTTCCGTGCTTATGGTGGCACGCCCGGCCACTGGATTGAGTGGGGGCGACTGATGCTGCATCTGCACGCCGCGTTTGAAGCGCGCTTTGAAACCCCACCGGCCTGGTTAGTGGAAGATGCCAAAGGGTTATTTCACGCCACCCTGCGTGATGCCTGGGAGCCCGATGGTGCAGACGGTTTCGTTTATACCGTGGACTGGGACGGCAAGCCCGTGGTGCGCGAGCGGGTACGCTGGCCTATCGTCGAAGCGATGGGAACCGCCTATGCGCTGTATACCGTCACCGGTGAGGCGCAATACGAAGCCTGGTATCAGAAGTGGTGGGACTACTGCATGACCTACCTGATGGACTTCGAAAACGGTTCCTGGTGGCAGGAACTGGATTGCGAAAACAAGGTGACGACCAAAGTCTGGGACGGCAAACAGGATATCTATCACCTGCTGCATTGCTTGGTCATCCCACGCCTTCCGCTGGCACCGGGCCTGGCTCCCGCTGTCGCCGCCGGATTACTGGACTGTAACGCAAAATAATTCCAAAACAGACGGGAGTACCAGCTATGCACAGCAGCGGAAAAACCCTTGTACTGCGTGCCGGAGACTATCAGGCCACCCTTGTCACCGTGGGCGCGGGTCTGGCTGAACTGACATACGCAGGTCAGCATCTGGTGCTCCCCCATCCCCCTGAAACCCTGCCGCTGGCGCACATGGGGAAAGTCCTGATTCCCTGGCCCAATCGCGTCGCGAAGGGCACCTGGTACCATAACGGTAAATGGCTTCATTTACCGATCAATGATCACGAAGGGGGAACCGCCATTCACGGTTTGCTGGCGTGGCGTGACTGGCAGATTACGGAACATACCGACAGCACAGCGAGGCTGACAATCTTTTTACCGCCCAGCTACGGGTATCCGTTTGCCCTGGTTTCAACGGTGACGTACCGGCTGGATGCCATGCAGGGCCTGCTGGTGACGCTCGACAGTCAAAATACAGGACGTGAACCTGCTCCTTATGGCGCAGGTGCGCACCCGTATCTGACCTGCAACAGAATGCCGCTGGACGAGTGCCTGCTCACGTTGCCTGCCGCGATAGCGCAAGGCGATTTCCTTTCCCCACGTCTGCTCGGCGCAACGCAAATTGATGACAGCCTTCGCACAGGCACGGACGGCCAGCAGTGGGAAGTGCGCCTGACCAGCCGGAAGCCGTCCCTTTCTGTTTACTTACGTAGCGATCAGCCCTGGCTGCAAATTTACACCGGCGAAAAACTGGGCCGCACCGGGCTGGCAACCGAGCCCATGAGTTGCCCGCCTGATGCGTTTAACTCCGGCGTTGATCTGGTCTGGCTCGCACCGCAGGCGACGCATCGGCTGGCCTTCACCCTTGGCTGCGATCGCCCCGGATAAAGATCACCTTACCGCCTTACCCTACAACTAAGAGGCCAGTATGCACTTACAACATCTTGAAACGGCAGGGGTAAAACTCACTGCCACTGATAACGGCTTTTCACTGGTTTATCACGGCCGCGTTATTCTGAGCCACAGCCCGGAAGCGCCCTGTCTGTGGATGGGGCACGGTCGGGCCGACATTAAAATGTTTCGTGGCAACTTCAGTATCAAAGATCGGCTGAATGAAAAGCTGGCCCTGACTGAGGCCACCATGACGTCGCAGGCCGACTGTTGGCACATTCGTTTCTCGCGCGGCAACGTCATCAGCGCCACGCTGACGGTTGGGCTGGATGCCGGCGGGCGTTTACTGCTCACGCTAAATAATGACGCCGACAGTCATAACCGCATCTGGCTACGGCTGGCAGCGCAGCAGGCGGATCACATCTACGGCTGCGGCGAACAGTTTTCCTGTTTTGACCTGCGCGGGAAACCGTTCCCGCTCTGGACCAGTGAGCAGGGCGTCGGACGGAATAAAAACAGTTATGTTACCTGGCAGGCGGACTGTGCGGAGAATGCCGGCGGCGATTATTACTGGACGTTTTTCCCTCAGCCCACCTTCGTCAGCAGCCAGAAGTATTACTGCCATGTGGACAACAGCGGCTACATGAATTTTGACTTCAGCGCACCCGATTATCACGAACTGGCGTTCTGGGAAAACCGCGCGACGTTACGCTTTGAATGCGCCGACAGCTATATTGCGCTGCTGGAAAAACTGAGCGCCTGGCTGGGCCGCCAGCCTGAATTGCCTGACTGGGTTTACGATGGCGTGATTCTGGGCATTCAGGGCGGCACCGACGTGTGTCAGCAGAAGTTAGACAAGATGCGTCAGGCGGGTGTGAAGGTTAACGGTATCTGGGCTCAGGACTGGTCCGGTATTCGCATGACGTCGTTTGGCAAACGTGTCATGTGGAACTGGCAGTGGGACAGCGAACTCTATCCGCAACTGGATACACGCATTCAGCAATGGAAAGCCGAAGGCGTCCAGTTTCTCTCTTATATCAATCCTTATGTCGCCAGCGATCGCCCTCTGTGCGACGAGGCCGCCCGGCACGGCTATCTCACCAAAACGGCTTCCGGTCAGGACTACCATGTTGAATTTGGTGAGTTCTATGCGGGCGTTGTCGATCTGACTCATCCTGATGCTTATAACTGGTTCAAAGAGGTTATCAAACAAAATCTGATCGGCCTGGGCTGTGGCGGCTGGATGGCGGATTTTGGCGAATATCTCCCAACCGATACGGTTCTGCATAACGGTGTCCATGCCGAGATTATGCATAATGCCTGGCCCGCGCTGTGGGCAAAATGTAACTACGACGCGCTGGCAGAAACCGGCAAGCTCGGCGAAACGCTCTATTTTATGCGCGCGGGTTATACCGGCAGTCAGAAATACGCCGTGATGATGTGGGCCGGGGATCAAAACGTTGACTGGAGTCTGGACGATGGCCTCGCGTCGGTAGTGCCTGCCGCCTTGTCGCTGGCAATGAGTGGGCACGGTTTGCATCACAGTGACATTGGTGGCTATACCACGCTCTACGGCATGAAACGGAGCAAAGAACTGCTGCTGCGTTGGTGTGATTTCAACACCTTTACGCCCATGATGCGCACCCATGAAGGTAACCGTCCCGGCGATAACTGGCAGTTTGACAGCGATGACGAAACCATGGCGCATTTTGCCCGTATGTCGACGATCTTTACTTCCTTAAAGCCTTACATCAGGCAGGCGGTGGCGCAGAATGCCCGCAGTGGTCTGCCTGTTATGCGGCCGCTTTTCCTGCACTATGAAGCGGATGCCCGCACCTACTCGCTGAAATACCAGTACCTGTTTGGTCGTGATTTGCTGGTCGCGCCGGTGTATGAAGAGGGCCGCCACGACTGGACGCTCTATCTGCCGGAGGATCGCTGGATAAACCTTTGGACCGGTGAAGCGGCCAACGGTGGCGAGATCACGGTGGCCGCACCGCTTGGCCAGCCGCCCGTCTTTTACCGGGCTGAAAGTGAATGGCAGGCGTTATTTGCCTCATTACGGCTGATCGACAGTGCCGGTTCGACGCGATAAAGGAGAAAGGGTATGGATTTCTTCACGCTTTTTACTCCCGACGGGCTTGAGCTGAGTATTGAGGTTGTCTGCATCATCATCGCCATCATGTTCCTGTATACCTTCATCGGTATCTGCGCAGGCTTTGGTGGCGCGCTGGTAACGATGCCGCTGATCACCTTGTTGCTGCCGGTCAAAATGGCGGCACCTATGTCGGTCATTGTCGGGACAGCCACTGCGTTATATGCCACCTGGTTGTCACGTAACGAAACCCACTGGCGATCTGCGCTGGTGCTTATCCTGTTCTCCTTTGCCGGCATTCCCCTGGGGATTTATGCGCTCGCCAGTTTCCCGGACAACATCATGAAAACCGGGCTGGGCACTTTCCTGATCCTGTACGCGTTTTACAGCCTGTTTGTTCCTCGTCTGCCCGTCTGTGACAAAAACTGGCTAGTGGTGCCGACGGGCATCATCGCCGGCGCTCTGGGGTCGGCTTTTGCGACCAACGGCCCGCCGGTAGTGATTTATGGCATGTTGAGAAATCTGGCTCCGGCGGCGTTTCGTGGCACGCTCAATGCGTTTTTTACCGCCAGTAACATCGCCATTATTGGCGGCCTGACGACCAGCGGCATCTTAACGCTGTCAACCGTCAAGCTGGTGCTGTTCTGCGTGCCCACCATGATCCTGGGCTCGCTGGTGGGCCAGTATGTTCACCAACGCATCTCTGTCAGCACTTTCCGGCTGATGGTGCTCCTGCTGCTGATCGCATCCGGCGCCATGCTGATCAAGGGGGCGTTGGCGATTCCGGCATGGTCGGTACTGGTGCCGGTGTTTGGCCTGCTGGCGATTATGCAGTGGGTATTGGGCAAAAAAGTTGCGGCGATACGCGCGGAAACACAGCAGCAAGCGGAAACACAGCAGCAAAACGCTTCCCCTTCATCCTGAGCAAGGTTACCCGCCAGGCGGGCGGGTAAACCGGAGAACCATCATGAATCAGCAAACTGTATCTTCTGCCGGCGAGCCTGCGACGCTGCGGTTGCCGTTCCGGGAAAAAGTGGCCTATGGCATGGGCGATCTGGGTTCTAACATCCTGTTAGATATCGGGACGCTTTACTTACTGAAGTTCTATACCGATGTGCTGGAGCTGCCGGGAACGTACGGCGGAATTATCTTTCTGGTCGCCAAATTCTTCACGGCGTTTACCGATATGGGCACGGGCATCATGCTGGATTCGCGGCGCAGGATTGGCCCGAAAGGGAAGTTCCGGCCGTTTGTCTTGTACGCCGCGTTTCCGGTCACGCTTTTGGCTGTCGCCAACTTTATCGGTACGCCGTTTGAAATCACCGGTAAAGCGGTCGTCGCCACGGTGTTGTTTATGTTGTATGGCCTGTTCTTCAGCATGATGAACTGTTCGTATGGGGCGATGGTGCCCGCCATCACCAAAAATCCTGATGAGCGCGCCTCCCTGGCCGCCTGGCGGCAGGGCGGTGCAACGCTGGGGTTACTGATTTGTACTGTGGGTTTTGTGCCGGTGATGAACCTGGCAGAAGGCAGCGCGCAGTTCCGCTATATCGTTGCAGCCACACTTTTCTCGGCATTTGGTTTGCTCTTTATGTGGTGGTGCTATGCCGGTGTAAAGGAGCGCTATGTCGAACAGCCGTCTGCCCACCCCACGCAAAACCCGGGCCTGTTAGCCTCCTTCCGCGCTATCGCGGGTAACCGTCCGCTGTTTATTCTCTGTATTGCCAACCTCTGCACACTGGGGGCGTTCAACGTCAAGCTGGCGATTCAGGTCTATTACACCCAGTACGTTCTGAACGATCCCATCCTGCTGTCATGGATGGGCTTCTTTAGCATGGGCTGCATTTTTATCGGTGTCTTTATGATGCCCGGCGCCGTCAGGCGCTTTGGTAAGAAAAAAGTGTATATCGGCGGTTTGCTGATTTGGGGCGTGGGCGATCTGCTCAACTATTGCTATGGGGGCGGTTCCGTCAGTTTCATCGTGTTTTCCTGTCTGGCTTTTTTTGGATCTGCCTTTGTGAACAGTCTTAACTGGGCTTTAGTCTCTGATACGGTCGAATACGGGGAATGGCGGACGGGCGTGCGTTCTGAAGGCACGGTTTATACCGGTTTCACCTTTTTCCGTAAGGTCTCACAGGCACTGGCGGGCTTTTTCCCCGGCTGGATGCTGACCCAGATTGGCTACGTGCCTAACGCTGTCCAGCGCGCCAGTACGGTCGAGGGCCTGAAGCAACTGATGTTTATTTATCCCGGTGCGTTAGCCGTGGTCACGATTGTGGCCATGGGGTGTTTCTACAACCTCAATGAAAAGATGTATGTCCGCATCATTGACGAGATTGACGCCCGTAAGCGTCAGCACTGATTTGGCTCTGTGATAAGGATCCGTTATGAACACAGGTTCTGATCCCTTAACGCTGAAACTGCCTCTGCGTGAGAAGTTTGCTTACGGCATCGGTGATTTCGGCTCCAACCTGATGCTGGCTATCGGGACGCTTTACTTACTTAAGTTTTACACCGATGAACTGGGGATGCCGGCCTGGTATGGCGGCGTGATTTTCCTCGTCGCCAAATTCTTTACGGCCCTTACCGATATGTTTACGGGCATCGTGCTGGATTCACGGCGGACAATTGGCGCAAGAGGAAAATTCAGGCCGTTTATCCTGTATTTTTCGCTGCCGGTCGCGCTGGCGGCGGCGGCGCAGTTTGTGGCGCATGACCTCAGCCTGACATGTAAAACGGCTATCGCCACCGTGCTGTTTATGCTGTTTGGCCTGTTTTACAGTCTGATGAACTGTTCCTACGGGGCAATGGTACCTGCCATCACCAGGAATCCCACCGAGCGCGCTCATCTTGCCGCCTGGCGGCAGGGCGGGGCCACGTTAGGATTGCTGGTTTGTACCGTAGGCTTTATGCCCATCCAGTCGCTGTTTGTGGGCAAAAGTGCGCTGGGTTATCAGATGGCGGCTGCCGTCTTTGTCACTGGCGGATTGCTGTGCATGGGGCTTTGCTACAGCGGCGTGAAAGAACGCTATGTCGAGGTCACGCCCGCCCATCACAAACCTGGCGTTGCAACCGCCTTTCGCGCCATCTTTCACAATCCGCCCTTGCGGACGCTGTGCCTGGCGAACCTGTGTACCCTGGCGGCATTCAACATCAAGCTGGCGATTCAGGTTTATTACACCCAGTACGTGCTGAACGATGTCAGTCTGCTCTCCTGGATGGGTTTCTTCAGCATGGGCTGTATTCTGGCCGGTGTGCTGCTGGTGCCCGCTGCGGTGAAACGTTGGGGTAAAAAGCAGGTGTATCTCGGTGGTTTAGTATTCTGGGCTGTCGGCGATCTGTGCAATTTTCTCTGGGGCAGCACATCGCTAATGTTCGTCCTGTTCTCCTGTATGGCGTTCTTCGGCACAGCGTTTGTGAACAGCCTTAACTGGGCGCTGGTGCCGGATACCGTCGAGTACGGTGAATGGAAAACCGGTATCCGCGCAGAGGGCGCCTGCTATACCGGCTACACCTTCTTCCGTAAAATCTCTGCCGCCATGGCGGGGTTTTTGCCGGGCCTGATGCTGACACAAATCGGCTATGTGCCGAATGCCCTTCAATCGGATGCCACGCTGGCGGGGCTGCGGCAGTTGATCTTTATCTGGCCCTGTACGCTGGCCATCGCGGCGGCACTGATTATGGGATGGGGTTACAGGCTCAATGAAGCGCGTTTCGCGCGCATTGTCGCGGCCATTAACCAGCGTAAACGGCACGCTCTTGCCCCTGCTGCTATCCCAACGCGCAACGAGGCCTGCGTTCAGGTGACGGGTGCGGAAAAGCCATAAGTTTCTCTGTTAAGACGTGATGGCAGGTAACTGTTTGCCGGTTTTGTGACAGCGGTACAGCACCGGCCATCGCGCATTATGTGTTCACAGGCGCATCACTGCGCACAGGTAAGACAGCCTAACCTGTTGTTTTATATAACCTGACTCGCCATTCTCCCCCTGTTCACTCCCCACTTTGCGGCACCGATCACGCTCAGGTGCAGGATTTCCACTTCGAAACGGAAAAAGTCGTTCTCCACAGCCGTGCGGACTCTGTTTAGTTTGTGATCACGCTGAATGCGTAACGGGATGCAGACGATGAGCACGTGTAATGGAGCGGTAGCGATGAACGCGTCACAAGACGAGCAGCAAACGATTCAGGCCCTGGCGGATCGCGTAATGACCCAGATCGGCGCGCTGTTTGCCGAGCGGTCCATTAAACCGAACGCGGTACAGCTGCAAATGCTGGCTTCGCATGTCCGCGCAATGGCATTGCGATCGGTAACCGGTGAAGGGCTGCCGGAGGTGGAGGCGGATCTGTTCGATGAGATCTCGCCAGCGTCAATGGCACTGGCGCAGCAGGTCGTGGATCTGTTTGGCAATTTACCGCCGGAAGAAGCCTGGCTGCTCTCCGTCCACTTTGAAGTGGCTAAGAACGACTGATTTTCACCACCATGAGAGGTACAGACATATGGTAACCGTAGTAATAGGCGATCGACTAGGTAAAGGACAGAAAGTGGCGGCCGGCGTTGAGAAAGCGGGCGGGCGTGCCGTTGTCGTGCCCGGCGTGGCAGCTGACATGAAGTTGGGCGATGTGATGAAGGCTGAGAATGCCGACTTTGGCATTTCTTTTTGTGGCAGCGGCGGTGCGGGGGCGATTACGGCACAAAACAAGTATGGCTACAAAGCCAAACACGGCATGCGCTCAGTGGATGAAGGTGTGACAGCCATCAACGAAGGCGCCACCGTGCTGGGCTTCGGGTTTATGGATAAAGAAGAGCTGGGTGAACGTCTGGTTCAGGCCTGGCACAAAAAACACGGTGGATAAGGAATGAAAGAGACCTTTACAACCTCGGTAGCCGTAAGCGGCAAAGGCGATACCAAAGCGAAAGCGTTCTCTGATGCGCTCAGCCGGGTGCAGCACGAAGTCCTGCGCAACGCCAACAAGATTTTGCTGCGCATCGAACCCCAGGACGTAAAGGTGGTGCGCGCGCAGGAGCGCATCAGAACCGAAAAATTTCTTTTCTTTTTCCTGGCACGCGAGCGCAGGCACTTCAGTGTCGATCTGGAGGTCACCATCAACGTGACCTGTCTGGACGGCGATAAAGTTGCGTTCACCCGCGTGTAAGTCAGCCTCAAACAACATAAATAAGGAAAGAGGATGTTTCTCATCATTTTGCTCAAGTCGTTAATCATCGGCGGCCTTGTGGGCGTCGGTGTGGGTGCTGGCGCTGCCCGCATGTTCCACGCGCCGACGACACAAGGTATGGGCGCGTTTCGCACACTGGGTGAACTCAACTCCTGTGAAGGCGATCCCGCTTCTCACTTCTCTTTTGGGTTGGGTTTCTTTTTCAATGCCTGGGCTTCCTCCGTTGCGGCGGGTGCATTCACCCAGGATGTGGATCACCGCATCATCCCCAACTGGGGCGCGGCGGCCATCATGGTCAAAAACCGCAACGTCGCGCAAACGCTGCACGATCCAAAAAAGATGGCTATCGCCTGCGGCATCATCGGCATGGTGGTGGTCGCGTTTTTGAATTCGACGGCCTCTGCCGTTCCGGCGGCCCTGCAGGTTACGGCGGTCAAAGTGCTGGTCCCTGCGGCGAATCTGCTGGTGAACACGGTCATGCCCGTGATCTTCTGGCTGGCCGCAATCGATGCCGGTAAGAAATCGGGCTTCTGGGCCACCATTTTTGGCGGTCTGGCGCAGCTGATTATGGGCAATGCGGTACCGGGCCTGGTGCTGGGAATTTTGATTGGCAAAGGGGTTGAAGAGAGCGGCTGGCACAAAGTGACCAAAGTCATGATGACCGCCATCGTTGCCCTGTTTGTCCTCAGCGCCTTCTTCCGCGGTTTCGATATGAAGATGCTGCAATCCTTCCAGCTCGGCATTCCCGGCTGGCTCGACAGTATTCATAACAGCCTGAGCGGCAAATAACGGAGCGTCTGCAATGGAAGAATCAAACAAAGGTTTCTGGTATGCCGACTGGTCATTCCCGATTTTTGTCGGTTTGCTCTCCTCCGGCGTGTTTGCCGGGACACATATGTACTACCTGTACGGCATTGGAGCGTTTAACGAAGTCGCTTTCGTGTCCATGCTCCGGGCCGGAATCGATACCGGCGTCTATGGGGCGGTGGCTGCCTTCGGAGCCAGCTTCCTGTTCGCTCGCATCATTGAAGGATCGCTGGTCGGGATTCTGGACATCGGTGGTGCGATCCAGACCGGTGTCGGTCTGGGCGTGCCGGCGTTGCTGCTCGGGGCGGGTTTTGTTTTCCCCGTCGCTAACTTTGCGGCTTCGCTGGTCACCGGCCTGATTCTCGGTGTGGCAATCGGTTACGTCATTATCCTGGCGCGTAAGTTCACCATCAATCAGAGCAACAGCACGTACGGTGCGGACGTCATGATGGGGGCGGGCAATGCATCAGGCCGTTTCCTGGGACCCTTGATCATTCTGGCCGCGATGGGTGCCTCAATTCCTATCGGCCTCTTATCCTTGCTGGGCGCGCTGGTGTTCTATCTGTGGAATAAACCGATCACGGGCGGTGCGATCCTGGGTGCCATGATCCTGGGCGCGATCTTTCCTGTGGCGATCTGACCCTGTTATCCCCCGATCGGTTCAGGCCGATCGGGGCAGTTAAGGAGGTTCCTGTGTACGATCTGATTCTGCGGCGTGCGCGTTTGCCGGATGAAACCCTGATCGATATTGCGATACGTGACGGCAAGATTGCCGCCACAGGTGAAATCAGCGGCCACGCAACCGTCGAGAAAACGCTGGCAGAAGGCTGTTATCTCAGTGCGGGCTGGATTGATTCGCATGTGCACTGCTATGAAAAATCCCCTGTCTACCACGATCATCCCGATCGGGTTGGCGTGGAAAGCGGCGTCACCTGCGTGGTGGATGCAGGCAGCACTGGCGCGAATGACATTGACGATTTCTGGCAGCGCACCCGGGCGGTGAGCACGCAGGTTTACGCGCTGCTGAATATCGCGCGCACTGGCATCATTACCCAAAATGAACTGGCGGACATGACGCAGATTGATCGCCAGGCCATTGCCGACGCGGTAAAACGTCACCCCGATTTTATTGTGGGGCTTAAAGCCCGTATGAGCAGCAGCGTAGTGGGCGAAAACGGCATTAAGCCGCTGGTCCTCGCGAAAGCTATTCAGCAGGAAAACGGCCATCTGCCGCTGATGGTGAATATCGGTAACAACCCACCCAACCTTGATGAGATCGCGGAACTGCTGACCTCGGGTGACATCATCACTCACTGCTATAACGGCAAACCCAATCGCATCCTGACACCCGACGGCGAACTGCGTGCCGCCGTCAAACATGCACTGGCACGCGACGTACGGCTTGATGTCGGCCACGGCAGCGCCAGCTTTAGTTTCGAGGTCGCGCGTGCGGCCATCGCACAGGGCATTTTGCCTGACACCATCAGTTCGGATATTTACTGCCGTAACCGCCTCAATGGACCGGTTTATACCCAGGCCCATGTGATGTCGAAGTTTTTCAATGTCGGCATGACCCTGCCACAGATTATCGCCTGTGTGACTCACCAGGCAGCCAGCGGCCTGCGTTTACGCCACAAAGGCCGTATTGAGCCCGGCTACGATGCCGACTTTACGCTGTTTACCGTCGCGCAAGAGCCGGTGTCCTTTGTGGATGCGGAAGGGCTGGCGGAACAGGGCGATCGTCACCTGATTCCCCTTGCCGCCATTGTCGCCGGCGAGTGCTGGATTACTGAACAAGGAAAAAAACACCATGTCTTCTCTGTATGAAAAATATGGCCTGAAGCAGGTCATCAACGCCTCCGGTCGCATGACCATACTGGGCGTTTCAACGCCATCGGATGAGGTGATCGATACGGTTAAGTACGGTCTGGCGCACTACTTTGAAGTAAAGGATCTGGTCGATAAAACCGGCGCGTATATTGCTAATCCACTGAAAGTGGAAAATGCGCTGGTGGTCTCCTGCGCCTCGGCAGGGATAGCCCAGAGCGTGGCCGCCGTCATTTTGAAAGATGATGACTGACTGCTGGATAATTTACACAGTGCACCGCTGACCGTGCCGCGCGACATCGTGGTGCCAAAAGGGCATAACGTGAACTACGGTGCGCCGGTGGGCAGCATGATCGCGCTGGGTGGGGGCCGGACGGTTGAAGCGGGTTACAGTAATGAATGCTCGGCTCAGCAGCTTTCCGCCGCGGTGACCGATCAGACGGCCGCCATTCTCTACGTGAAGTCACATCACTGCGTACAAAAGAGCCACCTGAGCGTTGCACAGGCCGCAGAAGTCGCACGTAAGCATGGTGTGCCACTGATTGTGGATGCCGCCGCCGAAGAGGACTTGCAGTGTTACTACCAGGCCGGTGCCGATCTGGTGATCTACAGCGGCGCAAAAGCGATTGAAGGCCCAACCAGCGGCCTGGTTATCGGTAAGCACCAGCTTGTTGAGTGGGTAAAGCGCCAGAGCAACGGCATTGGCCGCACCATGAAAGTGGGCAAAGAGGGGATTCTGGGGCTGACGCAGGCCATTGAGTCCTATTTGACCCAGCCGAAAGTGACCGGCGCACAGATGGTAGAAAAAATGACGCCCTTTATTAACAACCTCAATGGGCTGGACGGCGTAGCTGCGCGCGTCGTCTGGGATGCGGCCGGACGCGATATTGCACGCGCCGAAATACACTTTGATGAAGCCAAAATTGCGCGTCAAACCGGCGATCTGGTTCAGGCATTGAAAAACGGTGATATCGCCATTTACTTCCGTGGCTACAAAGCGAATGAAGGCATTATCGAAGCCGACGTGCGTAGCGTCAGCGCTGAGCAGCTGCATATCATTTTTACCCGTATTCAGGCGCTGATAACCGGAGAACACTAATGACGCTTACCCCTGATTTTTATCAAGACCGGCTGTGCCTCAACGTGCTGGCCGGCTCAAAAGAAAATGCGCGCGCTATCTGGCAGGCGGCAGAAGGGCACGTTCTGGTCGGTGTGCTATCGAAGAATTACGCCAGTCATGACGCCGCAATCGCGGATATGCGCGACTATGCTGCGCTGATCAATAATGCGCTCTCGATTGGCCTGGGTGCGGGCGATCCCCGGCAGTCACGCATGGTCAGCGAACTGGCCGCTGAGCTACAGCCTCAGCATGTTAACTAGGTCTTTACCGGCGTTGGCACCAGCCGGGCGCTGCTTGGCCAGTCGCAAACGCTGGTGAACGGCTTGATCTCGCCGACGGGGACGCCAGGAAAAGTAAAAATTTCGACCGGTCCGCTCAGCTCACAGCGCAACGACGGCATCGTGCCCATCGACACCGCGATCGCCATGCTGATCGATATGGGCGGCAGCTCGGTAAAATATTTCCCCATGGGCGGTCTGGACAGGGTGGAAGAATACCGCGCCGTGGCGGAGGCCTGTGCACAGCAGGATTTTTGGCTGGAGCCGACAGGCGGGATCGATCTGGCAAATTTTAGCGAGATCGTAAAAATTGCGCTGGATGCGGGCGTCAGCAAGGTGATCCCGCATATTTACAGTTCGATCATTGATCAGGCCAGCGGTGAAACCCGCGTGGATGACGTCAAACAGCTTCTGGCAATGAGCAAGTCCTTGCTGGCCTGACGTAGGTTGTGCGCTGGCGCAGAAAACTGTGGCCGGCGCGCCCTTTCCTGGACGTACAGCCGCGTTTCCTGCACTCTGTGAGTGTTGCTCTTTTCTCCATTCAGTCAGGTAAACCGACGTGAGATTTCCTAATCAGCGCCTTGCGCAACTGTTTGACGCTTTGAAAAACGAAACCTTGCCTCAGGACGAGCTGGCCCGGCGCTTTGCCGTGTCAACGCGTACCGTACGCACGGATATCACCGCCCTGAATGCCTTACTGGAACAGCACGGCGCGCAGTTTGTGTTGAATCGCGGGCCGGTTATCAGCTTAAAATTGCCGACGCGCAGCGTTTTACTATTCTCCAGCAGCAAACGCGTGCCCCTCTCCGGGTGCCGCGTACCTCTCAGGAGCGGATCCGTTATCTGCTGGTGCGCTTCCTGACCGCCGCCTATTCGCTGAAACTGGAAGCGCTGGCAGAAGAATGGTTTGTCAGCCGCGCGACCTTGCAGAATGACATGGCCGACGTACGTGAATGGCTCGGACGCTACCAACTCAGCATTGAAAGCAAACCGCACCACGGCATGAAACTGTTTGGCAGCGAGGTGGCGATCCGCACCTGCTTAACCGATCTGTTGATCGAGATCGATCAGTCGCAGCCAGACAGCCCGCTGATCACGCCGGAATCCCTGGAAGGTGGCCTGCTGGAAAGTCTGGAACCGTGCCTGCAACGCTGTTTTGCCCAGCACCATATCCGTCTCAGTGACGAAGGCGAACGCTATTTACAGTTTTACTGTGCGGTGGCGGTCCGGCGCATCAGCGAAGGTTATCCGGTTAACGATCCCGCGGACACGGAACAGATGGACGATGCCATACGCGACGCGGCACAAACCCTGATTCATTCGCTGCTGCCGCTTATCGGCAAGCCCGTTTCGCCGGCGGAGGAGAGCTGGCTACAGGTTAATATCGCTGCCCGGCGCATTCAGGACAGCGCACCCAGCACGATCAATGCGGATGACGCGGATGCGCTGGTCGACTATCTGCTCAGCTTTATTAACACACACTACTATTACGTTCTGCAGAACGATCCCCAGTTGCGTGCCGATCTGCTCACCCATATTAAAACCATGATCACACGGGTGCGTTATCAGATCCATATTCCCAATCCCCTGTTAAGTAATATCAAGCAGCACTATCCGATGGCCTATGACGTAACGCTGGCGGCGGTTTCCAGTTGGGGCAAATATTCGCCTTACGTCATCAGTGAGAATGAAATTGGCTTCCTGGTGCTGCATATTGGCGTTGGGCTGGAGCGCCATTACAACGTGGGCTATCAACGTCGCCCTCAGGTGCTGCTGGTGTGCGACAGCGGGAATTCCACGCTGCGCATGATTGAAGCGATGCTGCTGCGAAACTATCCCCAGTTGCAGGTAACCCAGTGCCTGTCTCAGCGCGAATACGAAGCGCGTCAACGTATTGAAGAAGACTTTGTCATCTCTACCGCGCGGGTCAGCGAAAAAGAAAAACCGGTGGTGGTGGTGGCGCCGTTCCCGACCGAATTCCAGCTGGAGCAGATTGGTAAGCTGGTGCTGGTGGATCGTACCCGCCCCTATATGTTGGAGAAATTTTTTGATGCCCGGCATTTTCGGATTGTTGATGCGCCCATGAGCCAGTCGGATCTGTTCCGGTTATTATGCGATCAGCTTGAGAATGAAGGGGTGGTGGATGAGGCTTTCTTTGCATCCGTGGAGGAACGCGAAGCCATTGTCAGTACCATGCTGGGCGAGGGCATTGCGCTACCGCACTCGCTGGGGCTCATGGCCCGGGAAACGGTCGTCTACACCGTGCTGGCTCCACAGGGTATTCCGTGGGGCGACGATACGGCTTACGTGATTTTTCTGCTGGCAATCAGTAAAAGCGAGTATGAAGAAGCCATGGCAATTTATGACCTTTTCGTCACGTTTATGCGTGAGCGGGCGATGACGCGCCTGCGCGACAGCACTGACTTCAGCAGTTTTAAAACCGTGGCGCTGGACTGCCTGAGTCGGCTGTAAGTAGGGGCAAGGTGGGCTGGATAGCGTCCAGCCCGTTATCAGTGTTTCTTTGCTAACAGGCGGGGGATTTCGCGCAGGCACCAGGCTTTCGCTTCGCCCATACTGTCACGACGCCAGGCCATGATGATGTCCACCTCGCGAGAATATTCCGGGCTGACGACCCGTAACCGCCCCTCCGCGATATCCTGCTCTACCATGTTATAGGGCATGGTCGCCACGCCTAAGCCGGCCAGAAGCGCACGCCGCTTATCGTCCATTGTACTGACGGTCAGACGTTGCTGTTTATCCAGCAGCTGTACGGTCAACACCGGCCTTTCGCGTGCGGTATCGGCCACGGCAATCCCCCGATATTTTACCCGGGTAACCTCTGAAAGCGGCTCGGGTTCGTTATGAATAGGATGGTCAGGGCTGGCTACATAAACGCTGACGATGCTGTAGAGTTTGCGGGTATTGATCTCAGTTGAGGCGCGAAAGTGCATATCCGGTGCGATAACGATATCTGCCCGCCCCTGTTCCAGCCTTTCCCAGGCACCTGCCAGCACTTCTGTCATAATGGATATCTGGGTGTTAGCCTTGTCAGCCAGCTTTGTAACCAGCGGGAACAGCGCATCGGTAGGGACAAGGGCTTCGGTCACGATGGTCAACTGCGTTTCCCAACCGCGCGCCAGCGCTTCGGCATCGGTCGTGAGTTTGTCAGCGGCTTCCAGCAACACCCGACCGCGCTCAAGCAGCAGGCGTCCGACATTCGTAAACTTTGTGCGATGGCCAGAGCGGTCAAACAGCACCACATCCAGCTCCTCTTCCAGTTTCTGCATGGTGTAACTGAGTGCCGAGGGCACGCGCCCTAACTCATCGGCGGCGGCCGCAAAACTGCCCCGGCGATCGATAGCATCCATCACACGTAAAGCTTCAAGGGTTAACGCACGGTCTTTTGCCATCCTGGTTCTCTGTCAGGAAATTTGAATATGCCCGGCAGATTAACTGGCTAACAATCCGGCGTCCAGACTTTTACCATAAGGGAATCATACCCGTCGTCGATTCTTGCCGACGGATGCAGGAGGTAAACAATGATAACCACACGCAGTGCATCCGATTGTGGTCAGGCTGATTATGGCTGGCTACAGGCACGCTATAGCTTCTCTTTTGGCCACTATTTCGATCCCAAATTAATGGGTTATGCCGCTTTACGTGTTTTGAACCAGGAAGTGCTGGCCCCCGGCGCGGCGTTTCAGCCACGCACCTATCCTCAGGTGGATGTGCTGAATATTGTCCTGCAGGGTGAAGCGGAGTACCGCGACAGCGAAGGCAATCACATTACCGTCGGTGAAGGTGAGGCACTGCTGCTCTCTGCCCAGCCTGGCGTGAGCTACAGTGAACTGAATCCCAGTAAAGAGCGCTCACTGACCCGCATGCAGCTCTGGCTGGCGGCCTGCCCGGAACGGGAAAACGCACGTATGCAGAAAATCAGCCTGACCGCAGGAACGTGTTCGCAACTGGTGGCTTCGCCGGATGGCCGCGACAACAGCTTGCAACTGCGTCAGCAGGTCTGGATCCACCAGCTTGAGCTGGCGGCTGGAGAGCAGCATCTGGTGCCGCTGCATGGCGCGCGCGCCTATCTGCAGTCGATCCATGGTTCGCTTGAAGCCTCTGCAGGTGCATCGCATCAGGAAACGCTCGGCTGTGGTGATGGCGCGTTTTTGCAGGAAGAGCAGCAACTGTGGCTGGCTGCCATCACACCGACGCGGGCGCTGGTAATCGATATCCCTGTCTGACGCGCTTCTGCTGGCGTGGCGTTGTGGCGGTATCACAACAGTGGATATCCGCGCAGAGACGGATAGCCGACAGCGAAGGGCGAAGTGGTGTGCATCAGCCTGGTCATGGGATCAGACGCCAGAAACGAGAAAAGCCGTCCCTGAAACGGGACGGCTTTTTTATTCACGCGATTCAGGCAGGCAAGACCACCCTGAACTCCGCGTTATTTCACCATGGTAAAGGCCGTGGTGACGTGTTTCACCCCGCTTACCCGGCTGGCAATATCCGCAGCGGCTTTCGCTTCTTCCGGCGTGACCAGACCCAACAGGAACACCTCACCGTTTTCAGTGGTCACCTTCACGCTTGATGATTTCACCTGATCGCTGCCCAGGAGCTGCGAGCGGATCTTCGTGGTGATCCAGGTGTCAGCGGAGGACGTACCCAGACTGACTTTCGGCCCAATCCGAATCTCGTTATAGACTTCGGTGGCACCGTCAACGCCCATGGCGATCTGTTTCGCGCGGTTAGCGACTTCCTGATTCGGTGCCTGGCCGGTCAACAGAACCTTGCCCTGGTAGGCGGTGGCAATGACGCGGGCATCGGTTTTGATTTGCTGATCTTTAGCCAGCGCATTGCTGACGCGTAATTCCAGCGTGCCATCATCAACCTGCGTGCCCACAGAGCGGGGATCGGTGGCGGTTTTGGTCGCGACAGCGGCACTACCGGCCACCACCGCGACGCAGCCTTGCAGCAGCATGGCGGTTAAAACAATGGCTACAGCGTTCAATGCTTTCATGGGTGCTCCTTCCGTCATTCCTGGTGGGGAAACAAGGTGTTATCAATCAGATCGCACAAACAGTTGAGTGTTAACATATGCATCTCCTGAATGCGAGCACTGCGATGTGAAGGAATACGAATTTCCACATCCTGCGGTCCCAGCAATCCGGCTAATTCTCCCCCATCATAACCGGTAAGCGCAACGATCGTCATATCGCGCGTGACGGCGGCCTCGACAGCCTTGACGATGTCACGCGTATTGCCGCGGGTCGAGATGGCGAGCAGCACATCACCGTTTTGCCCGAGGGCGCGCACCTGCTTGGCATAAATCTCATCATGCAGGCGGTCATTACTGATCGCAGTCAGCATGACGTTATCCGCACTTAAAGCCAGCGCAGGCAGGCTGGGGCGTTCGGTTTCAAAACGATTGATCATGCTGGCGGCAAAATGCTGTGCGTTGGCGGATGATGCGCCGTTACCGCAACTCAGTATCTTGTTACCGTTGAGAAGGGACTGCACCATGGTCATTGCTGCACGTGAGATGGCATCAGGTAATGCCTCAGCCGCAGCGATTTGAGTTTGGATACTTTCAGTAAAACACGCTTTAATTCTTTCCTGCACACGACCACCTGGTTCTAAACGTCTGCATTAAAGGCATTGGGCAACCATTCGAGCGCCGGGCCTGTAATGGCGATGATGTCGAAACGGCAATTCACTGTTTCAAAACTGCCGCCGCGTTGCGCCAGCCAGAGAGAGGCAGCACGCAGCAGCTTGTGTTGTTTCTGTCGGGTAATGCTGGCCAGACTGCCGCCAAATCGTGCGTTACGGCGGTAACGCACTTCGACAAACACCCAGCATTGGTTGTCTCGCATTATCAGGTCAAGTTCACCTGCGCGATAGTACACATTGCTGGCGACCCATGTTAACCCCGCCCGCTCAAGATAGCGGCGGGCGCGTTGTTCATATTCGGCACCTGTACGGCGGCGGTTTAGCTGGCCGGTACGATATTGCCCTGACGATACTGGTTCCATGTCAACTTCCTGTTGATCACGCAATCAGGCGTCGCGCTGAGCTTGCCGGTATTGCCATCAAGAGAGAAGCCAGGCACCTGACGCATCTGATTGAAGTGGTTAGCCAGCGTCCAGGTATCCATCCCCATGGCATACAGGCGCACCAGTGAATAATCGTTGTTAAACGACCGGGCGGCCTGCTGCATCAGGCCTGGATTGGCGCCGGACAGCAGAGGGATATCGCTGTACTGCAGGCCTTCCATTTCCAGACGGAAATCCGGGCCTGCGCCAGCCTGAGCACTACGGGAACTGGCGTAGAGCGCGACATTACTGCGGCTGCCGGTGCGCATACTGATCATCGGTTTAATCAGCTGCAGTTCATCCTGCGTCGACACGATATAGGCCGCATCTACCGCACCCGATTCGCTGGCTGCCGGTGCGCTGGTTTGGGGGGCCGGTATAGTCAGCCCTGCAACGGACACGTTCTGCGGTTGGGACGCAGAAGGGATAACCACCGGCGTCCCGCTCATGCTGATTCCTGCACCGCTGTTGATGCCCTGCTTAAGCTCTGAAACCGAACCGAAACGCTGCTGGAGCACGGTGCCACCGCCCAGTGACTGCCACTCTTTCGCAAAGGCCGTTGCGACGCGATCGCCCAGGCCATTACGCGGGAGCAACAGCAGCGGCTCGCGCTTACCCTGATCCCAGATATGGTGAGCCGCATCGCGCGCTTCATCTTCTGGCGACAGCGCAAAGTAGCACATATTGGGATGGTTCTGGATGTGTTCCGGCTCATTCAGGGCCAGAACGTTCAACGGTGTCTGGCTGTTGGCGACGGTTTCGACGTTGTTTTTCAACAGCGGGCCGACGACCAGTGTCGCGCCATCCTGTTGCGCCTGCTGTATCACCTGGGCGATGGGCTGGCTGCTGGTGTCATAGACTTTAACCTGCACATTACTGGCCGGTTGCGCCGACGGCTGTTGCTGCTGTTGAGGCTGCTGGGCGGTCGTGGCAGGTTGCTGCGCCGTGCCCGTCTGCGTTGTTGCCGCAGGGGCGGCTGAAGGGCTGACAACCGCGTTGGCATCAGCAGGCTGCTGCTGATTCATCGCGATGGGATCCTGTGCGCTGCCCGGGGTTGCCTGGGGTGCCGCCGGGATAACACCGTTCTTCGCGTCGTTGAAGCCTTTCTGGATGGCGCTGGCAAACATCTGAGCCTGACCGTTGAGTGGCAGCAGCAGCGCGATGGTGCTGGTGGACGCTTTGGTGAAGTTCTGCACCTGGCTCAGCTGCGTCGGCAAGGTTTTGGACGCGGGATTGTCGGGATAGCGCGTCTGCCAGTCTTTAATGGCCGACTTAAGCATGTTGGCATCCTGCGCATTGGCGTGCCAGGCGGTCAGCAGATCCAGCCAGCCCTGCAGAATGTTTTCATCGGCATTGATGACCAGCGCGTTCATGTCTTGCTGTGACAGTTGCGTCAGTGCCTGCCAGGTTGCATCAATGTTCTTCTGACGTGCGTCACCCTTCAGCAACGGTTCCTGGGCAATGTAGGCACGGAGCAGGGCCAGAGAGGTTTTCCCCTGTGCGCTGGCGATTTGTAAATCGTAGTAGCGCGCCAGTTGATCCTGAGACAGTTCACTGGTTTTCACCTGGCTCAACAGTTGCTGCGCGTCAGCCACTTTTTGCTGTCCAATCAGCGACTGGGCTTTCAGCAAGCGTAATTCCTGTTGCTGTGTTGAGGACAGTTGATTAGGCAGTTCGCCAATCGCCTGGTCGGCCTGAGGATATTTTCCCTCTTTTAACAAGGCGCGGATTGCGAGTAATTGCCAGTCGGTCTTGCTATCATCGCTGCTTTGCTGCATCTGTTGCAGATAGTAAGCAGAATTATTGGTGGCTGGCCCCTGAATGTCTACGGACTGGCTTTTGGGACCCTGGCCACTACACGCGGCTAAAATCAGACCAGCAAGAAGGACAGGCACAAAGCGTCCTGCTTTATGACGAACGATTTTTGAAGGAAGCATACTGTATCCAGTGATGTTTTTTTCAAGATGCTCAATATTAAATCGGCAATTCGGATGAAACAATGAAACAACTCGATCGGGCAGACATTTCCGCCAGCACGCTTTACATCGTGCCAACCCCAATAGGTAATTTGGCTGACATTACCCAGCGGGCGCTAGCGGTACTTTCCAGCGTCGATCTGGTCGCAGCGGAAGATACACGTCATACCGGACTGTTGCTACAACATTTCGCCATCAATGCGCGACTCTTCGCACTTCATGACCACAACGAACAGCAGAAAGCAGACATCCTGCTCGCCAGGCTGCAACAGGGAGAAAGCATAGCTCTGGTTTCTGATGCTGGCACGCCGTTGATCAACGATCCCGGTTACCACCTGGTTCGCCGCTGCCGGGAGGCCGGTATTCGCATCGTTCCTTTACCGGGTGCCTGTGCAGCGATCACAGCATTAAGCGCAGCGGGATTGCCGTCTGATCGTTTCTGTTACGAAGGGTTTCTGCCAGCCAAAACCAAGGCACGCTGTGATGCGCTGCGGGCCCTTGCCGACGAGCCACGCACCTTAATTTTTTATGAGTCGACTCACCGTCTGTTAGACAGCCTGCAGGACATGGTGACCGAGCTGGGTGCCGATCGTTATGTCGTGCTGGCGCGTGAGCTGACTAAAACCTGGGAAAATCTCAATGGTGCGCCCGTGGCGGAACTGCTGGCCTGGGTCAAAGAGGATGAAAATCGCCGCAAAGGTGAGATGGTGCTGATTGTGGAAGGCCACCAGCCTGATGAAGAGGCTTTGCCAGCGGAGGCCTTGCGCACACTGGCCCTGTTACAGCAGGAATTGCCTCTAAAGAAAGCGGCCGCCCTGACAGCGGAGATTCATGGGGTGAAAAAGAACGCCCTCTATAAATATGCGCTGGATCAGCAGGCGTAAGCATCCTGTTTTGCCTGCGTGACAGCGCCGGCAAAACGCTCTATAATGCGCGCCGAAGCTGACCAGACAGTCGCCGCTTTGTCGTCGTCCCTCTCTGAGGGAGACGGGCAAAGGGGAGGAAAGTCCGGGCTCCATAGGGCAGGGTGCCAGGTAACGCCTGGGGGGGAAACCCACGACCAGTGCAACAGAGAGCAAACCGCCGATGGCCCAGCAATGGGATCAGGTAAGGGTGAAAGGGTGCGGTAAGAGCGCACCGCGCGGCTGGTAACAGTCCGTGGCACGGTAAACTCCACCCGGAGCAAGGCCAAATAGGGGTTCACATGGTACGGCCCGTACTGAACCCGGGTAGGCTGCTTGAGCCAGTAAGCGATTACTGGCCTAGATGAATGACTGTCCACGACAGAACCCGGCTTATCGGTCAGTTTCGACTTATTCATGCAAACCCCGCGCAAGCGGGGTTTTTGCTTTATGGCGCAGCTATGCAGGCTTTGCTGTCTCCATCAGGCACAGGGGAAAGACGCGCACGACGTTGCCACGGGAGCCACTGTTAGGCGCGAGTCATACAGGATGGTTTCACGATGCCGTGGTAAAAAAATGCGGCAGGGCGGTTCTGTGCGGGCGTCCGGGCGAAAGAAGGCCATTATACCCTTTGATCGGGGAAGATAAGCGGCCGGTTGCCAGAGGGCGTGTTTCTCAGGCAAATCCCATGCAATTTCTCGCCAATGCCCTATACGCTCATCCGATGTGTTACATGATGGCTTGCCATCTGTTTGGGAGGCAACGGTTTCTCTCGTCTATAGTTGAAGGCAGCTCGCCAGACGTCACTGATTTTACGTTTTGCCCCATTGGGCACGCATTCATTGAATGAAGATTAAAAAAACAGGTGGATCATGGTTACAAGAAGGGATTTATTAACGTATTCTGGGGCGTTTGCTGCCTTATCTGCTTTAGGCATTTCTCCCGGCGCGATGGCAGCAGGTGTGCTCAAACTGGGTAACAGCGAAACATTTAATTTTCAGACATTGATTGCCCGGGCTAAAGCGCTGGCAGCCAAACCTTACGAAAAACCCACCGGATTCGATCCGTCATTGTTGTCCAACATCACCTATGACGCCTACATGAAGACCGTGTACAAACCGGAATATGCCCTGTTCAAAAATGCCGGGCGTTTTCCTGTCACCTTTTTCATGGTTAACGGCCTGCACCGCATGCCGGTGAAAATGCACGTAGTGGAAAATAACGCCGCGCGCGAAATCATTCAAAATATTGATTACTTCACCACGACGGATAAAAGCGTCAGGTTGCCGGCGCTGGAAGGAAACGTATTTTCGGGTTTCAGAGTGCTGGCAAGCCAGGACGCGTTAAAAACCAATCCCCAAAATGACTGGATTTCCTTTATGGGGGCGTCCTATTTCCGCGCTATTGGTGAATTAGGGCAGTTTGGTTTGTCCGCTCGCGGTATTGCCCTGAATACCGTCCAGCCCGGTGTGGATGAAGAGTTTCCTGATTTCACGGATTTCTGGTTCGAAGCGCCGAAAGATGACAGCAAAAACCTCACGGTCTATGCCCTGCTCAACGGGCCGAGCATAACGGGTGCCTACAAGTTTATCCTGCATCGTGGCAAAGGCGTGGTGCAGGACGTGGAATGCACGCTTTTCCTGCGTAAGGATATTCAGCGTTTCGGCATCGCGCCTCTGACGTCCATGTACTGGTTCTCAAAAACGGTCAAGGGGGCTGCGACAGACTGGCGTCCCGAAGTGCATGACTCCGATGGTCTGGCAATGTGGACCGGCAGCGGTGAACATCTCTGGCGACCGCTGAACAATCCGTTGCGTGTGGTCACCTCAAGCTTCCACGACGAGAATCCGCGAGGCTTTGGATTACTGCAGAAAGACAGGAATTTTGACAGCTACCTGGATGCTGCGCACTACGAGCGTCGCCCGGACCTGTGGGTCGAACCGCTAGGGAAATGGGGCAAAGGATCGGTACAACTGGTGGAAATACCGACCGATGACGAAATTTACGACAATATCGTCGCCATGTGGGTGCCGGATGCGCCAGCCAAAGCGGGTGATGAACATCATTTCCATTACCGGCTGCACTGGCTGTCCGATGAACCTTATCCCTCAACGTTGGCGCGCTGTGGTGCGACCCGACTGGGACGCGGCGGCGTGCCGGGATCTGACCGTCCGCATGACAGTCGTAAATTCACCGTTGAATTCCACGGTGGCAACCTGAATCACCTGCCGTCAGGCGTTGCGCCGGAAGCCGTGCTGTCCGCCTCGCGCGGGACGTTTGAGAACGTGCTGGTCTCTAAGCTGCCTGATGACTCCGGCAACTGGCTGGCGCAGTTTGATTTGGTGGCGGGGGACGGTGACCCGGTGGAGCTGAAGCTTTATCTGAAAGCGCAGGAAAACGTGGTATCTGAAACCTGGTGTTATCAGTACCATCCGTTTAACTCCCCCGCGAAGCCCTGGCCGGTCGCCTGCGACAAGAAGTAATGTCCTCATCACGCCCACTCACCCAGTGGGCGTTTTTTTCGCGCACTCATCCCCTGTTTTTATCCCTGCTGGCAAGAAAATGCCCAGTATTGCCGGGCAGGGCGCCATCGGTCTGGCGATGCCTGACGAACTTTTCGGTGTCGGTTTCGCCATGGACGGAGGGCCGGTAGGGTGGCTGCCCTGAGATCAAGGAATCCAGCGTTTACAGTCAACGGTGCGCAATCTGTTGATCCTGACGGTATGGCAGCCTCCATTTTTGCTGGTACCATGACGCCCCATTGTTGTACTCGGGTACCCTTGCGGATGGCCGCGATGTCGCCTGTTCGGGTGAACTCACCTTCGCGGTTATGAACGAACAGGTCGATCAGAAGGGGTGACTAAGTGAAGGCGACATTCGTAATGTGTTTGATTGAAAAGACTCAGCGAAACCAGATGGTTACGGAAAGCGTCAGTGCGTTAGCCTGCGCTGCGTCGCTCAGCGGCAACGTGGACCATGACATTCAGGGGCGGAAAACCGTTTACACGCTCTCTGGCGGCAATATTGATTTGTCCCGGGTTTCGGGTCTCGCTGACGCATAAAGGATAAGTTATGAGTAATTCTGAAAATATTCTCAACCGGGAAAAAGCGTCGATCTGGCGTCAGTCCGATACCACATGGACACTGGGACTTTTTGGTACCGCCATTGGAGCCGGGGTCCTTTTCTTTCCTATCAGAGCGGGCTATGGCGGCCTGATCCCCATTCTGATTATGTTAGTGCTGGCGTATCCGATTGCCTTTTTCTGCCACAGGGCACTGGCGCGCCTGTGCCTGTCCGGCAGTAACGTATCGGGTAATATTACCGATACCGTAGAAGAACATTTCGGTAAAACCGGCGGCGTGGTCATCACCTTCCTCTACTTTTTTGCCATTTGCCCGCTGTTATGGATTTATGGCGTCACCATCACCAACACGTTTATGGCGTTCTGGCAATATCAGCTACTGTTGCCCGCACTTAATCGTGGCGTCGTCGCGCTGTGTCTGCTGCTGCTGATGGCGTTTGTGATTGGGTTTGGTAAAGATTTGATGGTCAAAGTGATGAGCTGGCTGGTGTTTCCGTTTATTGCCAGTCTGGTGCTGATTTCACTGTCGCTCATCCCGTACTGGAATCGCGCCGTTATCGATCAGGTTCACCTGAACGATCTGGCCTTTACCGGGCATGATGGCATTCTCGTCACGGTATGGCTTGGCATTTCTATCATGGTGTTCTCGTTTAACTTCTCGCCCATTGTGTCTTCTTTCGTGGTGTCGAAACGGGAGGAGTACGAGCCGGAAATGGGCCGGACCTACACAGAAAACAAGTGCAGTCAGATTATCTCCCGCGCCAGCATCCTGATGGTAAGCGTCACATTTAAACCGTCTGTGCAGCGGGCTCCGGTTCCGGGAAAATAGTGTCCATCATTTTTTAATGGACACTATCGCGTGAAACACCGGACATGGCTCCTTGAGGCGCTTCGCCTCCATT
>NZ_VZPF01000053.1 GCF_008801695.1 Pantoea stewartii subsp. stewartii | reverse complement strand
ACCAATCGATGAGCGGGCACAGCAGAGTGTTCTGGCAACATGACTGACGGTGTCACCACGATGCAGCATCAGCATGGCGGTGAGCCGCCGGGCGTGGTTTTTGTCCTTTGTTTTATGGATAGTTTTCTGCATCAGGCGTCGTTCGGTTCTGGGTATTGGTGCTATGATCGACATTGCTCAGTCCGGCTGGTGATTTGGGATATTCAGCGATTGATCAGATCGCATAAACCGGACTGAGTTCCCTCTAAGTGATCTACTATTCCGAGCAGTTATTTAGGTGAAGGTGAAGTACGGGTCAACGGTGAACGCATTCCGGCGACGGAAGGTCTGGCAAAAGTGGGCCTGACGCCGTTTGTGCTGGGTCCCAAAGAAGGGCTGGCCTTACTCAACGGTACCCAGGTATCGACTGCGCTGGCACTGCGCGGCCTGTTCGAAGCGGAAAATCTGTTTGCCGCAGGCTTAATGGCGGGCGCGCTGTCGCTGGAAGCGATTAAAGGCTCATTAAAACCGTTCGACGCGCGTATTCATCAGGCGCGTGGCCAGCATGGCCAGATTGCCGTGGCGGCCGCCGTCACCGCCCTGATTGAAGGCAGCGAGATCCTGGGTTCTCATACCCATTGTGGGCGCGTGCAGGATCCCTACTCTGTCCGCTGCGTCCCCCAGGTCATGGGAGCGTGCCTGGATAACCTCAGCCATGCCGCCCGCATCCTGCAGATTGAAGCCAACGCCGCGTCCGATAACCCGCTGGTGTTCACCGAAACCGGTGATGTGATCTCCGGTGGCAACTTCCATGCTGAACCCGTGGCTTTTGCCGCAGACATTATTGCCCTGGCCGTCGCCGAAGTGGGCGCCATCTCTGAACGTCGACTGGCCCTGCTGCTGGATACCGGTTTGTCCGGTCTGCCCCCTTTCCTGGTCCGCGACGGCGGCGTGAACTCCGGTTTTATGATTGCTCAGGTCACCGCGGCGGCGCTCGCCTCCGAAAATAAATCGCTGGCGCATCCCGGCAGCGTCGACAGTTTGCCTACCTCGGCTAACCAGGAAGATCACGTGTCGATGGCCACCTATGCCGCCCGCCGACTGGGCGACATGTGCTTTAACAGCGCGGCGGTAGTCGGCATTGAAGCCATGGCAGCGGCCCAGGGCATTGAGTTTCATCGTCCCCTGCAAAGTTCTGCACTGATAGAACAGGCCATTGGCACGATCCGCGAACGCGTCGCCTTCCTTGAGGAAGACCGCCTGCTGGCACCGGACATCGAAGCGATGCGCCAGTGGGCAAGCCGCTGCGACTGGCCGCAGGCACTCACCGCATTGTTACCCAGCATGGGCACCCATTCAGTTGAATAAGGAATCCGTCATGAGCGAAACCCTGGCAAAAGTGGTAGCACGCGAGATTCGTGCGCCGCGTGGAAATACACTGCACTGCGCAAACTGGTTGATTGAAGCGGCCTACCGCATGATTCAGAACAACCTCGATCCCGATGTGGCAGAGCGCCCGGAGGATCTGGTGGTCTATGGCGGGATTGGTAAAGCCGCGCGTAACTGGGCATGCTTTGAGCAAATTTTACGTTCGCTACAGGTGCTGCAACCCGACGAAACCCTGCTGATCCAGTCGGGCAAGCCGGTTGGCGTGTTTCGCACCCATGCGGATGCGCCACGCGTACTGCTGGCTAATTCCAATCTGGTGCCACACTGGGCCAACTGGGATCACTTCCATGAACTGGATAAGGCCGGGCTGATGATGTACGGCCAGATGACCGCCGGGTCCTGGATTTACATCGGTGCGCAGGGGATTGTACAGGGCACCTACGAGACGTTTGTCGAGGCCGGACGTCAGCATTACAACAATGATTTAAGTGGACGCTGGATCCTGACGGCCGGATTAGGCGGCATGGGCGGTGCCCAACCGCTGGCCGGCGTGCTGGCCGGGGCCTGCGTGCTGGCCATTGAATGTCAGGAATCGCGTATCGATTTCCGTTTACGCACCCGCTATGTCGATCACAAAGCCACCTCGCTGGATGAAGCCCTGACGTTAATCCACGCGGCCACGCAGGCGAAGAAGGCAATCTCCGTGGGTCTGTTAGGCAACGCGGCAGAAATCCTGCCGGAGCTGGTGAAACGCGCCAAAGCCGGTGGGCCGAAGCCGGACATCGTGACCGATCAAACCTCGGCGCACGATCCCGTCAACGGCTATCTGCCGATTGACTGGGATGTGTCGCGCTGGGAGCAGGAACGTAAGGCGAATCCTAAAGCCGTAGAAAAAGCCGCCCGCGCCTCCATGGCGGTGCATGTGCAGGCGATGCTCGACTTTTGTCACATGGGCATCCCTACTGTGGATTATGGCAACAATATCCGCCAGGTCGCGCTGGATGAAGGTGTCAGCAACGCGTTTGATTTCCCCGGTTTTGTGCCCGCCTATATCCGTCCCCTGTTTTGCGAGGGCAAAGGACCGTTTCGCTGGGTGGCCCTGTCTGGCGATCCGGAGGATATCTATAAAACGGACGCTAAACTCAAAGCGCTCTTCCCTGAACATAAAACGCTGCATCGCTGGCTGGATATGGCGCAGGAACGCATCGCTTTCCAGGGGTTACCGGCACGTATCTGCTGGCTGGGGCTGGGCGAACGCCATCTTGCGGCGCTGGCCTTTAATGACATGGTGCGCACCGGCGAGTTGAAAGCGCCGATAGTCATTGGCCGCGATCATCTCGACTGCGGTTCCGTCGCCTCGCCCAACCGTGAAACCGAAGCGATGAAAGACGGTTCGGACGCGGTCTCTGACTGGCCATTACTGAACGCCCTGCTTAACACGGCGGGCGGTGCGACCTGGGTCAGTCTGCACCACGGCGGCGGTGTGGGCATGGGCTTCTCTCAGCACGCCGGCGTGGTGATTGTGTGTGACGGCAGTGAAGCGGCAGATGCGCGTCTGGGCCGCGTGCTGTGGAACGATCCCGCCACCGGCGTGATGCGCCATGCCGATGCCGGCTATGAACTGGCGCAGACCTGTGCCCAAAAGCACGGTCTGAACTTACCGATGCAATAACGGTATCAAAACGCGCGGTTCCGGCGAGCACCATGCCGGAACCGTGCAGCCTCAGCCTGCTGTCACATCAAGCCACGTCAGACGGCAATGAACGTACGACAATCCGGATATTGAGTCCATAAATCTTGCTAAACCCACGGCGTCATCGAATGCCAGAGTACGATGGATCTTAACGGGAGCCTGTGCCGTGCCCCTGCTGGCCGATCCGTCCTGCGAAGACAGCCTTATCGGTATTGGCTTTCTGTGCGTGAAACGAGAACCGGCATAAACGACTGCATTTTTGTACACTTGCTTATTTCTTATTCCATTTTGATTTAGCCTGTCATCCCATTTCGCCTTTTCGGTAATAGACGTACCGCTGTCAGATCTCTAAAGTGAAGCTTCCTGAATGATATGGAGCGCGATACTGCATGACTCTTTCCCCTGCCCTGCTTGACGAAGCGCTGCGCTGGCGCCATCAGTTTCATCGCGAACCTGAACTGGGTTATCAGGAACATCAGACCAGCGATAAGGTCGCGCAGGAGCTGGAACTTGCAGGCCTGCAGGTGTTTCGCGGTCTGGCTGGCACCGGCGTGGTGGGCACGCTGGAAAATGGCGCCGGACCGGTTATCGGCCTGCGCGCGGATATGGATGCGCTACCGATCAACGAGAAAGGTGATGCGGCCTGGCGCTCTGCCACGCCCGGCGTGATGCATGCCTGCGGCCATGATGGTCACACGGCAATTTTGCTGGCGGCAGCAAAACATCTGGCGGCTACGCGTCGCTTCAGCGGCACTGTGCATTTCATTTTTCAGCCGGCGGAAGAGAATCTGGGCGGTGCACGCAAAATGGTCGAAGAGGGCTTATTTACGCGCTTCCCGATGGATGCCGTTTACGCGATGCATAACTGGCCGGGCTTACCGCTGGGATCGCTGGCCGTCAATCCCGGCGCAATGATGGCCTCGCTGGACGCCTTTGAAATCACCCTGAGCGGTAAAAGTTGCCATGCGGCCATGCCGGAGAGCGGTGCCGATCCGATGGTGGTCGCCGCCGAACTGATCCTGGCGCTGCAAACTATTCCCTCACGTCGCCTGTCGCCGCTGTCATCTGCGGTTGTCAGCGTCACCCAGATTCAGGGCGGTGAGGCGATTAACGTGATTCCGGAGCAGATTGTTCTGCGCGGAACGGTGCGCTGTCTGCAGGACGACGTGCGCAAACGGGTTCATGCCCTTGTTGATGATTTTGTGACGACGCTGCCGAAACCTTTTGGCGTGGGTGGGGCCATTCACTGGCTGCCCGGCTATCCGGTAACGGCGAATCATGCTGGCCCGGCTCAGCAGGTGCATGACGTTGCCGTTAGTACCTTCGGCGAAGGCCAGGTGCGCTGGCAGGTGAATCCGTCCATGGCCTCGGAAGACTTTGCCTGTATGCTGGAAGCCTGCCCTGGCGCCTACTTCTGGCTGGGTGCCGATGGCGCAACGCCCTCCGCACCGCTGCATAATGCCCATTATGACTTCAATGATGCGCTGATTCCGACCGGAATCCAGTTCTGGCAGAACCTGGTGGAACAGGCTCTGCCAAAGACGCGCGCTTAAAAACCCGCTGGCGCGAGCCTGTACAGACCGGCCTGCAGCGTCGCCGCCTCACCGCTGGCACGCAGGCAGCAGGCAATCTGCAGACGCAGCGAGGCGGGCAGTGGACGTTGCTGATTCAGCACCTCCTGCGTCCAGCGCGCGGTCTCCTCTGCCGATTTGTCCGCGGGCAGCGCTACACTGATTTCCGGCTGCCTCTCCACCCAGACCTCGGCCTGCTGTCCAGCACCGCCCACGTAGCTGATGGACGGGCAGCGCTGCGGATTGGCGTAAACCTCGCCCTCTGTACCATTCAGCAAAATAGCCGGGGCATCGATATCATTAAAAAACGTTGCCACCCGCGGCACATATTCGGGATGCGAGACGCTCGACAGGCGTAGCGCCTCGCGTTCGCCAAACGGGGTGGCCAGTTTTGCCAGCGTATGGGCGCTGTTGCGGACGCCCATGCGCCAGCGCAGCGACAGCTGTTTTGCCATTGGCGGACAGAGGTGATCGATGGTGATAAACACCAGTTCGCCCTTGTCGAGCAACGTCTGCGCCTGCTCTGCAGTGGTGACCGGCATGATGCCCAGCGCCGCAAACACCGCTTCGCTGGTGATGCGCGTCGCATCGTCGCTGACGCCGTGAACCAGCACCGGCAAACCCAGCCGGTTCAGCACCAGCGCCAGCAGGGGCGTCAGATTGCCCTGACGACGCGCACCGTTATAGCTGGGAATGACCACGGGCATCGGACGGCCTGCGGGTGCCTGCAGGCGCAGCATACGCGCCTGCATCGCCTGATAAAATCCGCGCATCTCCGCCTCGCCCTCGCCCTTGATACGCAGGGCAATTAAAATACTGCCCATTTCAAGTTCCGGTACGCTGCCGTCCAGCATAGCGCCGTAAAGTGCAACGGCACTGTCGAAATCAATATCACGTGCATGGTTCTTACCACGCCCGACTTCTTTGATAATTTTATTCAGTTCCATCACTCGTTTCCGTTCAGTGGTACCGACTTAACGCCGCGTCGCACGCGGTTTGCGCGCGCCAGGTTTGGATCGGGCCTTCAGGGCTTCAGGCTCAGGCGTCACCGGTTGTTCAATGGCGAACACGGGCAACGCGGCTAACAGCCGGGCACCGTAAGCTTTGCTCAGCAGACGGCGATCGTAAATCACGATTTCGCCATAGCACTGGTGGCTGCGAATTAAGCGCCCGACCTGCTGAATTAACGTAAAGGAGGCGCTGGGCAGGCTTTGCACTTCAAACGGATAGCGTTTGAGACTTTTTAGCCACTCTCCCTCGGTTAAAATTACCGGACTGTCTATGGGCGGGAAAGCGATTTTATGAATGTGCACCTGGCTGAGCAGCTCGCCTTTTAAATCCAGCCCCTCGGCAAAGGACTGCAAACCAATCAGAATGCTGGTTTCGCCCTGTTCTATCCGCTTACGGTGCAGGGCGATCAGCCGGCTACGCGGTTGATCGCCCTGCACCAGCATCATCAGGCGCAACTCGGGCAACGCCTCGACAAATTGCTGCATGGCCCGACCGCTGGCAAAGAGGACCAGAATGCCTTTGTGTTTATCGGTTTGCATTTGCTGGCGAAAAAAGGCCGCCATCTCGGCGATATGGGCTGCTTCATTCGCCATCAGCGGCTCGTAGCGCATCTGCGGGATAACGAGCTTACCCTGGTCGACGTGGCTGAACGGCGAGTCCAGCGCCACGAAGCGGTCCCCGGCCTTTTCATTCAGCCCGGACATCTCCTGCAGGCGGGTAAAACTGTTTAATGAGCGCAGTGTCGCAGAGGTCACCACCACATGCGGGATTTTCCGCCACAGCATTTTTTCCAGTTGATCGCAGACGCGAATGCCTGCGCAGTGAAACAAGAGATGTGCCTGCCCCTCACGCAGCTCGCGGGTAATCCATTTGGAGACGGGTGCGCCAGAGGCTTTCTCCATCGCGGCCAGCCGCCACAGTTTGCTGACCGATTCAAACCAGCCAAAGTGGCGGTTAAGCTGCAATAAATTGCGATGCAGACGGACCAGATCAACGCTGCCGGTTTGTTCACTCAGCGCGTTGATCAGTCCCTCCGCCAGCCCGCGCAGCGCATCGCTCAGCTTAAACAGACGCGCGCACAGCGCCAGCACATCCTCAGGCAACGCGCCCAGTACAAAGCGAAACTCGCCGGGCTGATTATGCGCGGGTAACAGCGGGCTTAATGCATCGCTTATCACGGTCAGTAACTCGCGCAGTTCATCACAGTGCGCTTTCAGGCGTTCAGAACAACTGGCCAGCGGAGGCGGCGATTTGGGCCGCATCTGGCTCATTATCGCCTCGACCAGTTTGACAAACAGATCGAGCTGCAGGCTGGTCCAGCCCGGCGTAATATCCGCGCTCATCTCCAGCGCATCCCGCGCCACGTCGGGCAGATGGTGGCCTTCATCCACCACCAGCATCAGGTTTTTGGCGGGCGGCAATACCGATTCATTTTCCATTGCCGCCATCACCAGCGCGTGGTTGGCGACCACCAAATCGACCTGCTCGATTTCACGTCGCGCGATAAAAAACGGACACTCCCGATACCAGCGGCAATGCACGCCCAGACAACTGGCTTTATCCGTCGACAGGCGCTGCCACAGGCTGTCGCTGACGTTTTCATCGCTGTGATCGCGCAGGCCATCCCACTGATGGCGATCGAGTGACTTTTGCAGCCGTCCGCACAGGATCTGCTCGTCTTTGGTGCTGCTGACCGCGTCATCATCCAGGTAGAACAGCAAATCAGCCTGCTGATGATCATCCGCCACCAGCGCAGCCAGGTTACGCGGGCAGACGTAACGTCCCCGCCCAAAGGCCGCTGTAAAGGTTAAATCCGGAATGATTTTTTTCAGCAACGGCAAGTCTTTGCTGAAGATTTGATCCTGCAAGGCCACGTTGGCCGTGCTGATCACCAGCCGTTTCTCTTCGGCACGGCTGACGGCGATACCGGGGATCAGATAAGAAAGGGTTTTGCCCACGCCCGTGGGCGCTTCCACGGCCAGGTGACGACCGTCATCACCCGACAGGCATTTTGCCACCTCAGCAATCATCTGACGCTGGGCCGGGCGAGGAATAAAATCGGGCACCTGTTGCTGCAGCGCTTTGTACCACTGTGCTATCTGGCTTTTTATTGCTGCTGTCAGGGCCATGTTCAGATTACCGTGTTACTCATTGGCCTGTATTTTTACACAGTATTGCGGTGTCGTCAGCTTTCAGGTCTGTTTTTTCGTGCCCGCTTCAGAAACGGGCGGCGAGGCGGGCGGGCTGAGCACCGGACAAACCGCGCGGCGCAATGCATGTTTGATTGCCGATCCCGTTGACCCGGCGCACTCTCGCAGCACATCCGCTACGTCAGCAGTTTAAACATCACCGTGGTCGCGTCCATCTCACCGTGAATGGATTCCGCATAGAGAGGAATAAATCCGGCCACCTGCCAGTTCAGCGCCAGGTAAAGCTCGCTGGCGACATCGCCACGCCGCGTGTCCAGCACCAGTAAGCGTTTCCCCTGCTGGCGTGCCCGCTGCTCTGCCTGCTGCATTAACTGGCGTGCAATGCCCTGCCGCCGCGCGCGGGGATGCACTAATAATTTACTGATCTCGGCCCGGTGTCGGCCATTCGGCATTGCGCTCGCGTTCAGCATAACCGTCGCGATAACCGTGCCATGCTGACGGGCGACCAGCAGCTCACTTTGGCCCTGTTCCAGTCCGGCAAGCTGACGTTGCCAGAACTGATGAATGGCCGCCCGGTCATCGGGATCGATAAACCCGACGCTGGCCCCGTCGGCGACACAGGCCTGTAAAACCTCGACCAGCTCGCTTAACGCCTGGTGCGCCGCACCGGCGCTGAGTGATTCATAGAGTGTCATGGTTTACATACCACCAGCAGGTAACGCGCACCCTCAGTCAGATGCGCCTGAAAGCCGGATGCGCCCGTAAGATGGAAACGCAGGCTGTCGCCCGGACCGAGTGTCCAGCTCTGCGCGCCCATCGTTACCGTCAGTTGCCCTTGTCGCAGCCAGATATGCTGCTCCATGCCCTGCACGGGCGGCGCATTATAATCAATACGGGCACCCGGTCGCAGCGTTCCCTCAATAAGCTCACATCGGAAGGTGGCCGCAGGCGGCGATACGTTACGGCGAATAAAACCGCTGGCTTCGTCCTGCCAGACCGGTTGGCGATCGCGCGGAATCAGCAGATCGTTACCTTCTTCAACTTCGCTCAACAGGCGTGACATTGTTAAACTGTAAGCGACGCATAAGCGGTTCAGGAGAGCAGCCGTTGGACTGGTTTCAGCGCGCTCAATACGCGATAATGTTGCCCGGCTAATGCCTGTTGCGGTGGATAACTCATCCAGTGACCAGCCCTGTTTTATGCGCAGTTCTGCCAGGCGAGCCGCGAGGCGTTGTTCAGTGTTATCAGCAGCCATTTTTATCTCTATTATGAAATTTAATTCTCACAAATGAGATAGGACACCATTTAAGCGCAGCCGTCAAGTTGTACATTTAAAAATTGGTTGTACAACTTAACAGGCTTCGCTATGGTGGTTTCATTCAGGTCAGTGAAAGAGGTAAATATGACCTTATACAGTATCGGCGACGTCGCCGAGCGCTGTGGCATAAATCCGGTTACCTTACGCGCCTGGCAACGACGTTATGGATTATTGAAACCACAACGTACTGAAGGCGGTCATCGACAGTTCGATGAAGAAGATGTTCAGCGCATCCAGGAAATTATGCGCTGGATTGAGAGTGGAGTCCCGGTAGGCAAGGTAAAAGCCCTACTGGAAGGCGGCGATGTTGATACGCATGATGGCTGGACGGCCATGCAGGACGAGCTTATCAGCATACTGCGCCATGTAAGACCGGCAAAGCTACGCAATAAAATCGCCTTAATTGGTCGCGAATATGCAGTCGATTCGTTGATCGATCATGTTTTTATGCCCGTAAGGCAAAAACTCAGCCTTGATCAGAATACGGCCCGCACGATGTGCAGCCTGCTGGACGGCATTCTGATCGACTATGTGGCGTTCTGTCTTGCCAGTAATCGCAAAAAGGCAGGCAAGGAAGCGCTGATCATTGGCTGGGGCATTGAGGATCGAACCCGCATCTGGCTGGAAGGCTGGCGGTTATCCCAGCACGGCTGGCGGATTGATGTGCTGTCAGAACCGCTGGATGTTCCGCGACCGGAGCTGTTTCCCGGGCTGAATATGTTTGTTTTTACGGGGAAAAAACTGACGCGTCGTCAGCAGGAACAACTGTCGCACTGGCAGGAGCAGGGATTCTCTGTTCTTTTGCATGAGGCTCACTGACACAAAAACGCACGCTCGGCACTATGACGGCTGCCTTGCGCGCGCTATCATCCCCGCCTTCACATCAACACCTTCAGGTTATTTATGAACTGGAAAAAAACCTTTTTCGCCACGCTGTTTGCTATTCTGGCGCTTGGCGGAACCAGTGGGCTGATGCTGGTTGGCTATTCGCTCATCGTCCATTCACGCTAAATCTGCGCTGTAGCCGTTCAAACAGGCGATCGCAGACAATCGCCAACAGTGCGACCAGTAAAGCGCCCTGCAGCACATAGGCGGTATTAAAGCCGCTTAATCCAATAATGATGGGCGATCCCAGGCTTTTTGCCCCTACGGTAGAGGCGATGGCTGCCGTACCGATATTGATAATCACCGACGTGCGCATTCCCGCAATAATCACCGGCGCGGCCAGGGCGAGCTCCACCTGCCATAAGCGCTGCCAACGGCTCATTCCCACCCCTACGGCAATCTCCCGGCTGCTGGCAGGCACGTTGTCCAGCCCTGCTAAGGTGCCCTGAAGGATGGGCAGCAAACCATAGAGCAATAATGCCACGATCGCGGGCCAGGCGCCAAATCCCATCACCGGTATCGCAATGGCCAGCACGGCCACAGGCGGGATGGTCTGACCGGCTGCCGCAATGGTTTCCAGCAGAGGGCGGAAAGCGCGGCCACTGCGACGCGTCGCCAGCACGCCACAGCCGACGCCGACGCCGATAACGGTTGCCAGCAGACTGGCTACGACCACTAAAAACAGGTGCGCCAGGGTGAGTTGCCAGAAACTGTCCTGCTGGTAGAGTGGGCGCGCAAGTTCAGGAAACCAGGCGGCAAACAGCGGGCCACTGTAGGGCATCGCCCAGAGCAGTCCCAGATAGAGCAGCACCAGCCACAGCAGCGGATCGGCTAACCGTCGCATCGGCCCGTCTCCGCATGATGCAGCAGGTCAGCGAAGTGAAGCACACCAAGCGGGCGGTGATCGCCATCGACTACCGGCAATTTATCGGTGCCGCGACTGATAAACTGCGACAGCGCCTCACGTAACGTCAGATCTGCCCTGAGCGGTTCTGCTTCCAGCCATTCGCCATGACGCACCACGCTGCCGACCTGTCCGAGCGCCAGTAGCCGCAGTCCTCTTTCACTGCGGCCAAAAAAATCCCGGACAAAATCGTTGCCTGGCCGGGTCAGCAACGTCAGCGGTTTCCCCTGCTGAACGATCTCACCGTCATGGAGCAGCACGATGTTGTCGGCCAGCGTCAGGGCTTCATCAATATCATGCGTCACCAACACAATCGTGCAGCCGGAGACCTGATGGATACGTAACATTTCCTGTTGTAGCGCGCTGCGCGTTACCGGATCCAGTGCACCAAACGGTTCATCCATCAGTAACACCTGGGGATCGGCTGCCAGCGCCCGGGCAACCCCGACGCGCTGCTGCTGCCCGCCGGAAAGCTGATGCGGATAGCGACGCAATAAGGCCGTATCCAGATTCAGTAGCGTCATGAGTTCCGCAATTCGTGCCTGGCGGCGTGCATTCGGCCAGCCAAGCAAGGCGGGCACCGTGGCAATATTCTTTTCGATCGTCCAGTGGGGAAATAACCCCGTCGACTGAATCGCATAGCCCATTTGTCGGCGCAGGACCTGCGCATCCAGCTGACGAATCGACGTCCCCCGAAAGCGAATATCGCCCTGATCGTACTCCACCAGGCGGTTAATCATTTTCAGCGTGGTCGACTTGCCGGAACCCGACGTCCCCAACAGAACGCTAAAGCTTCCCTCGGCAAGCGTCAGAGAAAGATTTTTCACCGCCGCCTGGCCCGCAAAGTATTTTGTGACGCGCTCAAACTCAATCATCGCTTCGCTCCAGCAGGGCTATCACTACCCGAAATAACGCATCCAGCACGACCGCCAGCGCAATGACCGGGATCACGCCTAACAGCACCAGATCCAGCGCATTGCTCAGCAATCCCTGGAAAATAATGGCGCCGAATCCGCCTGCGCCAATCAGCGCCGCGATCACCGCCATGCCCAGCGTCTGCACCACCACCACACGTAATCCTGCCAGCCACACTGGCAACGCCAGGGGGACGTCAACGGCAAGGAACTGCTGGCGGCGGCTCAGCCCCATGCCGCGCGCAGTTTCGCGCACGTCAGGGGGCACCTGTTGCAGACCGGTCACCACATTGCGCACAAGCGGCAACAGCGCATAGAACACCAGGGCGATGATCGCGGGCGCCATCCCAATGCCGCTGATGCCCCATTCACCTGCCAGGGGAACACGTTTTGCCAGCGCCGCCAGCGGGGCAATCAGTAAACCAAACAACGCCACTGAGGGCACTGTCTGAACGACATTCAGTACGCCAAACACGCTGCTTTGCCAGCCAGGCCGTCGGTAGAGCGCTATGCCAAGCGGCAACGCGATGAGTAAGGCAGGCAGAACGGTGCCAACTAATAACGTCAGATGGCGCAGTAAAGCGGCATCGAACACCGCCTCACGACTGGCATATTCTTTAAGCAGAGATAGCTGTGAAAGTTGACCGCTGAACAGCAGAAACAGAGGGATGATCCAGACCGACAGATTCAGCACAAGCTGCCAGCGCTTATGTTTGGTTAACTGACGCACCGTATCCGTGATGAGCAGTAGCGTAGTGGCACTTGCACACCACATGCCGCTGGCAAAACGGGTACGCGCGAGACGGCTACCCTGCTCCGCCACCCATGTTGCCTGATCGCCGCACACGCCAGTCAGCGCCGCCAACAGCAGGGCGGCGGTGAGGAATTGCAGGGCGCTGCGCAGGGAAGACGATCGTATCCATAACAGTGCCACCAGCATCAGCCACAGCGGGAGCACCAGGCTGCCGTGTGCGGTTTGCCAGAGCATCAGGGACTGGCCGCTGACCAGCCGGTTGGCCGCCACAATGACAAACGGCAGCCCGCCCAGCACCAGACTCAGGAGCAAAACAAGGACCAGAGCCACAGGCTGTCGCCAGGGCCAGTTGATGACCGACCGCGTAAGCGACACCGTTACAGCAGCTTTTGCTGTTGCAGCCACGCTTTTGCCACACTGCTGGCATCCTGCCCTTCCACAGCAATTTTGGCGTTGAGCTGTTGCAATGTTTTTTCGTCAAGTGCACTGAACGCCGGTTTTAGCCAGGCATCCATTTGCGGATAGGCTTTGAGCACCGCTTCACGTACAACGGGTGTGGGCGCATAGATGGGCTGCACGCCTTTGGGATCGCTCAGGGTTTTCAGGCCCAGCGCGGCAACCGGGCCATCCGTGCCGTAGGCCATGGCCGCATTTACCCCGGAGGTTTGCTGGGCGGCCGCACCGATAGTTACCGCCGTATCGCCGCCTGCCAGCGACAACAGTTGATCCTGCTTAAGCGTAAAGTCATAGGCTTTTTCAAAGGCCGGCAACGCATCGCTGCGTTCAATAAATTCCGCCGAGGCAGCCAGCTTAAACGTACCGCCTTTTTTGAGGTAAGCGCTCAGGTCCTGTAGTGAATTAAGCTGATTTTTTTCGGCCACATCATTGCGCACCGCAATGGTCCAGGTATTATTGGCGGGCGCGGGCGTCAGCCAGATCAGGTGATTTTTCTCTGCATCCAGCTTTTTGACCTTCTCATAACCCTGACGGGCATTCTTCCAGGCACTGTCTTTTTCGTCGTTAAAAAAGGACGCGCCATTACCGGTGTATTCCGGGTAGATATCCAGTTCCCCCGCCGTAATGGCACCGCGTACCACCTGGGTGGCGCCCAACTGGATTTTATTCACGGTTTTGACACCATGCTTTTCCAGCACCAGCAGAATCACATTTCCCAACAGTGAGCCTTCGGTATCAATCTTGGAACCGACACGAACCGGTTCGGCCGCATGCGCCATCCCGAGACTAAACACTACTGCACCGATGCCCGCCCAACCGCGAATAGTTGCCATGTTGCTTTCCTTATCACGTTATTCACCTGGAGTCGCCGTTGGTTGTCAGCACTGCGAAACGCGCACGGGCACCCCACCGTTTTTATTCATTGCAATAAAAGCGTAGCCTGGCAACAGCGTTGCGCGATGGGTTTTGTGACGAAACCGGCCCTGACCACATCAGCCAGGGCGAGAGCGTTATGCCGGGAAAGTGAAATGCTCAAGGTAGGCAGGAATACGCGGGAATGTATGAAGAAACCAGGGCGTAAACTGCTGCGGCTGCTGCTGCATTTGCCGGGCGATATCCTGCATCGAACGGTAGTCGAAAGCGTCGGCCTCCTGCGGATTGAGCTGGGGCAGCTCATCGCTGACCGCAAAAAACACATGGCCGTATTCATGCTCTGTCAGACCATTACTCAGGGGCAGGTTGTAGCTCAGTTCGAAGATCGGCGTCAGCGACAAGGTCATGCCCATTTCTTCACGTAACCGACGTTCAGCCGCGTCTTTAGTCGACTCATGAGGATAAGGATGGCCGCAGCAGGTATTACTCCAGAGGCCGCCGCAATGGTATTTATCGCTGGCGCGACGCTGAAGCAGCAATTCCTGACGGGCGTTAAAAACATACACCGTCACGGCACGGTGCAGTAATCCTTTTTCATGTACTTCCAGCTTTTCCATTTTGCCAGTGGGGCGATCAAGATGGTCGACGAGGATGACTTCAATAGCAGACATGAGGATTCCTTGAATGTGTTCCTCATCATTCTGGCACAAGATCGGCGAGGTTGAGGGGATAAAATTGTGCTGTTTATGCACAAATCTGTCAGACGGTGAAGCCGATCGGCAAAAATATTGGGCCAGCGGAGGCTGGCCCGATGGGCGTTAAAGTTTAAAGCTTTTCACAACCTGTTCCAGTTGCAGACTTTGCGCTTCCATCGCCTGGGCGGCTGAGGAGACTTCTTCAACCAGCACGGCGTTTTGCTGCGTGGTGCTGTCTAGCTGGTTGATGGCCACGTTGACCTGATCAATGCCCATGCTCTGTTCACGGCTGGCCGCCATAATCTCGCTCATCAGGGTGGTCACGCTGCTGACGCCCTGCACCAGTTCGTCCATCGTCTGCCCGGCCTGCTCGACCAACTGGCTACCCGCATCGATATTGGCTACGGACTCTTCGATGAGTTTTTTGATCTCACGGGCGGAGTTAGCGGAACGTTGCGCCAGGTTACGGACTTCTGATGCCACCACGGCAAAGCCCCGGCCCTGTTCTCCGGCACTCGCCGCTTCAACGGCGGCGTTCAGCGCCAGGATATTGGTCTGGAAGGCAATGCTGTCGATCACGCTAATGATATCCACGACTTTACGTGAAGAGTGATGGATTTCACCCATGGTGCTGACGACCTGCCGAACCACCTCTGTGCCACGTGCCGCCACCTGTGACGCCTCACCGGCCAGCTGGTTCGCATGTGTGGCGTTATCGGCGTTCTGACGCACGGTGCCGGTCAGCTGTTCCATTGAGGCCGCCGTCTCAACAATCGAGCTGGCCTGACCTTCCGTCCGTGACGACAGATTCGTATTACCACTGGCAATTTCACGTGATGCGGCTGAAATGGCCAGGGCGCTGCCGCCAACCTGCTGCATTAACCCTTGCAGGTAGCTGATAAAATTATTGAAGCTCTGTGCCACCGCGTTGAATTCCGGGCTGTTGCTGGCCGGCAGGCGCTGGGTCAAATCCGCACCGCCTGTCGACAAGGCTTCAATATTTTGATTCAGCATTCTCAGGCGCTTCATCATCGCGCGGACAAAGCCTAACAGCACCAGTAACAGAATAACTGCCAGCGGGATCTGTACCAGGCCCAGACGCATCAGCATGTTGTGGGACTGTGCTTTCAGGAGGCTGCTCGGAACGCTACTGGCCAGATACCACGGGCTGCCCGGAATAGCCTGTAAAAACAGCGTCTGTTCACCGTCATGACTATTGTAAGTGGTTTCTGTCGGCTGGGTGCCTGCGTGAGCCAGCAGGGTTTTCAATGGCCCAGCCATTGGATTCTGCAGATCGCTCAGGTTCTCAAGTTTCGGCGTACCGTTCGCCAGCGCTGCGTTGCCGACCACTTTGCCGTCAGACTCAACGATCAGTACGTCTCCATGAATCGCCTCGCCCATTTTTTTAGCCAGTTGGTTGAAAAAACCCAACGTAACGTCGATGGTTGAGACGCCCCAGACGGAACCGTCGCGGTAGATGGCCATCGCACAGTTGGTACGCGGCTGTGGGCTGGCGGCATCCTGATAAGCCTTAGCCCAGGCACACTGCCCTTTTGGTGAAGCCATCCCGTCTTTGTACCAGGGTTGCTCCCAGTACTTGTCAGCCGCCTCAGAGTTCCAGTAGGTATTCACCTGCAGCTTATTACTGGCATCACGCGCGAAAAAGCTGCTGTCTTTTTCTTTTCCGGCTTCGCGACGATTAGGTAAGGGCCAGATACCGCCGCCAAAGACGTTGCTGTCCTGATACTGGTTGACCAGCGCCGGTAATAAGGTGTCGATCGCCGCGCTGTCGATGACGGCCGCAGCCTCGGTGATAGCGCGTTGCTGCGCCTGCACACGGTTCATTTGCTCAACAATGCCGGTAGCCAGTGAATCCACCTGATAACGAATCAGGCGGCTTTCATTTTCCACCAGTTGAGGCGCAACAAACTGATTAATTACCCAGATAGTGACCAACATTAACGCAACAAAGAAGCCGATAAGTGTTGCGGTGAAGCGGGATTGCGTGGTCTTTAACATCATTGTTCCCCTGACCTTTTGTGGCGCCATTGCCTGATCCGGGTTAACGGCACAGCAAAGGGGAACTTGAGTAGACTAGATCACAAATTTAACAAGTCATTTAACAATAAAGATATTTAATTGCGCCAGGTGCGTAACTTTCTTACCCCTGGCGGCAGGCGGCACCCAATTGCGCGGCTTATCCCGCCTCGACGACCTGCTCGCGTGGCCGGAAAATATGGGTATTTCCGCCAGCGGAAAGGCGTTCACGCAGTTGTTGTCCGCCCTGGGGTTCAGCCTGTGCAAACTGACGCTCCGCTTCGGTTACCGGCGTGGCCCACAGTAACGTTGGCCTGTCGCCATCGCGCCTCGGCAGGACAAACTGCGCGCTTTCCGGTGCCAGCTCGTTGGCTAACAGATAGCTTTCAAATCCCACAGGAGCCACTTCCGAAGCCAGCGTATGGCCTTCGCCGAGCCAGGTGAGGCGCGCCCATGGTAAATGCACAAATTCTGCCAGCGCACTGGCCATTTGCACCGCATTGCTCTCCGTCATCACCTCGCCATCAACAGCCATCCCCAGCTCTGCCCGGCGATAGTGCGGTGCCAGTTCATCAAACAGAAAATCTACCTGCGGCATGGGACGAATACTCATCCCCAGCGTCAGAAAATACCAGATGCCGTTGTGATAATGCTGCGACAGCGCCATTGGCGGCCAGTTGCCTTGATCGATCGCGTAGTATTTTACCGACTCGCCAAACTGCGCCTGATAACAGGTCATCAGATCCTGCTGTACCTTGTCCCATTCGCTGCCGTCATGCCATTCACGCCAGAACTGCCGTTGCTGTTCGGCCAGGGCGTAATAATGGTTAGTGGACGCCGAACCCAGGGGTGCGGTCAGCCGGTTGTTTTTAATACAGCCTGCAGAAAAACTGACCTGCTTATCCTGATAAAGACTCCAGCCCGGGATCACGGCAAGAAGCTGACCGTAGTACCAGAGTGCTGCGCACGCGTCGCCCGGTTCCCAGAGTATTTGCAACCCTGCCGGATCCAGCGGCGGCTCCGCTTCCAGGTTACGACAGTATTCGGCACTTAACAGGGGGGCAATGCCCTGCGCCATCGCCTGGTGATCGTCCTCAACCGGCGCGGGCAGGAGGTTACGTAACCAGCAGCCGCGCACCGCAAACTGGCTACGAAACAGGTCAGTGGGCCAGATATAGAAATAAGCAGTACGCGCATCCTGTTCGACAATGGCCGTCAGGGTGCGCTGCTGATTGTGGGCTTCGGCAATCAGTGTTTGGTACGTCATAGCGCCTCATTCGTGCTTGAGGAATCCATTTTCCCCGAGGATAGAGCAGGATCATGCCTGTCGCCATGTCAGACAAGGGTAAAACTCTCAAAGTGGGGAGGTCCGGGCAGGATGGCGGAAGCAGAAACGGGATGCGCTTCCCCGGTACGGGGAAGCGTTAATCAGCACGAACCGGACGCGCGGTTCGTGCCGGGGCTTACTGATAGGTAAACTGGGCGTTCTGGGTGCGTACCGAGTCCAGACCAATCATGACGTTAAATTTGCCCGGTTCGGCAACGTGTTTCATCTGCTGATTCCAGAATTTCAGTGCATCAACGTCAATCCTGAAGGTCACTTTCTGCGACTCCCCGGCTTTAAGCATGATCCGTTTGAACCCGTGCAGCTCTTTTACCGGCCGGCTCATGCTGGCTACCGGATCGTTCAGGTACAGCTGGACGACCGTGGCCCCGTCAACTTTACCGCTGTTTGTTACGGTCACGCTGGCTTCAACACTGCCGTTGTGCGGCATGGTTTCAGCGGACAGCGTCACCGGCGACACGGTAAACGTGGTATAGCTCAGGCCGTAACCAAACGGATAGAGCGGGCCATTTTCCGCATCGTAATAGTGGGACGTGTACTTGTTTGGCTTGGCAAAGTTATAAGGCCGGCCGGTCGGCAGATGGTTGTAATAGATGGGAATTTGTCCCACGGAACGCGGGAAGGAGATCGGCAGCTTGCCGGAGGGGTTGTAATCGCCAAACAGCACATCCGCAATGGCATTGCCCCCTTCTGTCCCGCTGAACCAGGTTTCCAGCATGGCATCGGCCATACGATCTTCGTTGACCAGCGCCAATGGACGACCGTTCATCAGTACGATGACCAGCGGCTTGCCTGTTGCCTTCAGCGCAGCCAGTAATTTTTGCTGCGCAGGTGGAATCATCAGATCGCTACGGCTGGACGCTTCGTGCGCCATGCCCTGCGCTTCCCCCACGGCGGCCACGACGACATCTGCCTGTTTTGCCTTCTCTACCGCCTCATCGATCATGGCCTGTGCGGAGCGCGGATCGACGACGATGGCAGGTTCATACATATTCAGGAAGTCCTGAATACCTTTGTTGTCTGACACGTTGGATCCTTTGGCATACAGCAGCGTCGCTTTACCCTGCGTCGCATTTTGCATCCCCTGCAACAGCGAAACAGACTGTTTCGCGACACCTGCCGCTGACCAGCTGCCCATGATATCGCGCTGGCTGTCTGCCAGCGGCCCGATCAAGGCAATGGTGCCGGATTTTTTCAGCGGTAACGTATTCAGGCGGTTTTTCAGCAGCACCATACTTTTGCGTGCCACATCCCGGGCTTCGGGACGATGCAGGCGGCTTTCTGCATTGGTGTCCTGGGGATCGCTCTCTTTCGGCCCCAGATGACTATAGGGATCGTTAAACAGCCCCATGTCGTATTTCACGTTAAGCACGTGGCGCGCCGCATCGTCGATTTCCGCCCGACTGACAATGCCGCGTTTCACCAGGTCCGGTAAGTATTTGCTGTAATATTCATCGCTCATACTCATATCGACACCGGATTTGAGGGCAATACGCACCGCATCCTGCGGATCGCTCGCCACGCCATGTTTAATCAACTCTTTGATCGCACCGTGGTCGCTGATGGTGATCCCTTTAAATTTCCAGTCACGACGCAGCAGATCTTTCAGCAGCCAGCTGTCGGCCGTGGCGGGCACACCATTAATGGAGTTGAGTGCCACCATGACGCCGCCGCTGCCGGCATCCAGAGAGGCTTTATACGGCGGCAGATAGTCCTGGAACATGCGTTGCGGACTCATGTCCACGGTGTTGTAATCCCGTCCGCCTTCAACCGCGCCGTACAGCGCAAAGTGCTTAACGCTGGTCATAATGTTGTAGCGGTCTGCCGGGCTTTTGCCCTGCATCGCTTTCACCATGGTGCGTCCCATTTCGGACGTTAAATAGGTGTCCTCGCCGAAGCCTTCGGACACGCGTCCCCAGCGCGGCTCCCGGCTGACGTCAACCATCGGCGCCCAGGTCATATTTAACCCATCGTCTGCCGCTTCATAAGCTGAAATGCGCCCAACCTCTTTAACGGCATCCAGATCCCAGCTGGAGGCTAATGCCAGCGGAATCGGGAAAATCGTCCGCTGACCGTGCACGACGTCATAGGCGAAAAACAGCGGAATTTTCAGCCGGCTGAGCTGCATCACCTGATCCTGCATCGCCCGGATATCCGGGCGCGTAACCGTATTAAAAATCGCGCCCACCTGCCCCTTGTGGATCATCTCACGCACGGCTTCTTTTGGCGTATCCGGTCCCACGCTAATTAAACGCAACTGGCCAATTTTCTCATCCAGCGTCATCTTTTTAAGCAGATTATTGATGTAGGCATCACGCGCCTTTTCGGTCATCGGATGCTGAACGGTGGGCTTCCCGGCCAGTGCAGGTTGCAGCGCAAGGGAAACAGCGAGGCTAACAGCGCAAATCCATTTCATCGGGTTGGGTTCTCTTAAGTAACTGCGCAATATCGACTAAATGCAGGATGGCATCATCAGAGCATAGCATGTCGCCTGCGGCTATCACACTGCGCCCGACGCAACTGACGTGCTACAGTAAGGACGCATGCATACGACAAGGGAATTGCCCATGATGACATCGTCTGTCCTGATTGCCGATCTGCGCCGTCTGGTTGGCACAAGTAACGTTCTGACTGAGGCCGCGCACACGGTTCGCTATCGTAAAGGCTTTCGTTCTGGTGAAGGCGAGGCGCTGGCCGTGGTGTTTCCGGCTACGCTGCTGGAGCTGTGGCGCGTACTGCAAACGCTGGTCGCTGCGGATGCAATCATTTTGATGCAGGCGGCCAATACCGGCCTGACCGAAGGCTCGACGCCGCAGGGCGACGACTACGATCGTCCGTTGGTGATTATCAGCACACTGAAGCTGGATAAGCTACAGCTCATCGATAAGGGCCGACAGGTCCTGGCCTTTCCGGGCAGTACCCTGTATCAACTGGAAAAGATCCTGAAGCCGCTGGGCCGTGAGCCGCACTCGGTGATTGGATCTTCCTGTATTGGTGCGTCGGTGCTGGGTGGCATCTGTAATAACTCTGGCGGCTCGCTGATCAAACGCGGCCCGGCCTACAGTGAAATGGCGCTGTTTGCTCAGATTGATGCCCAGGGGCGACTGAAGCTGGTCAATCATCTGGGCATTGACCTGGGCACCTCGCCGGAAGAGATTCTGGGACGCCTGGATGACGATCGCTGGCAGCCGGACGATGTCCTGCATGATGGCCGTCACGCGTCCGATCATGATTATGCTGACCGCGTGCGCGATGTGAATGCCGATACGCCCGCCCGTTTTAACGCGGATGCCCGTCGTCTGTTTGAAGCGTCCGGCTGCGCAGGCAAGCTGGCGGTTTTCGCGGTACGCCTGGACACATTTGAGCAGGAACCGCAGCAGCAGGTGTTCTATATCGGCACTAGCGATGCCGCCGTGCTCAGCGACCTGCGCTGCCATATGCTGGCCCATTTTAAAAATCTGCCCGTTGCCGCGGAATATATGCACCGGGATATCTACGATATCGCCGAAGTGTACGGCAAAGATACGTTCCTGATGATTGACAAACTGGGCACCGACAAGATGCCCCTGTTTTTTACGCTTAAAGGTCGGGCTGACGGCTGGCTTAATAAACTGTCTTTCATAAAACCGCATCTGACTGACCGGCTGCTGCAACGGCTGAGTCGCCTGTTTCCGGCGCATCTGCCGAAACGCATGAAGCAGTATCGCGATAAATACCAGCATCATTTAATGCTGAAAATGTCGGGTGAGGGCGTCGAAGAGGCGCGCAACTACCTGCGGGAGTTTTTCCGTGAAGGTGGCGGAGAGTTTTTTGAGTGCGAAGGCAAAGAAGGCGCGCACGCTTTCCTGCACCGCTTTGCCGCTGCCGGTGCGGCAGTGCGTTATCACGCCGTTCACGCCACAGAGGTGGAAGATATTCTGGCGCTGGATATTGCGCTGCGCCGCAATGACAGAGACTGGTTCGAAACCCTGCCTGCCGGGATAACGCAGTCACTCAGTCATCAGCTGTATTACGGCCATTTTTTCTGCCATGTCTTCCATCAGGACTACATCGTTAAAAAAGGGGTGGATGTCCATGCCCTGAAAGCGCAAATGCTGGCGATTCTGAAGACGCGCGGCGCGGAGTATCCGGCAGAGCATAACGTCGGCCATCTCTATCAGGCCCAGCCGCAGTTGGCCGCGTTCTATCGTCAGCTCGATCCGACCAACAGCTTTAACCCCGGTATTGGCAAAACCAGTAAGCTGAAAGGCTGGGCGGTCAGGCAGCCCTGACGCCTCAAAAGGCCATGAAAAAACAGGCAGCCATAGGGCTGCCTGTTTCATTAACGCGGTTGCTCTGTGACCGTTACGTCATCGCTGACATCCGAGGCCAGCAGCTGACGACGTTCGATAATCATGGTCTGCGGCGTCGACAGGACGATCCCTTCTTTACGTAATCGCGTCAGAATATCAAACAGCAGATCGCTTTTTGCGCCTGCAATCTGGCGCTGGCTGGCCACGTTACCGGTTACGCTGAGTACAATGCCCTGCGCGGTAAGATCTTTAAACGACACTGACGGTTCCGGCGTCTCCAGAATGCGCTCATTCTCTTCATACACCTTAAGCAGAATTTCACGTACCTGCACGGGGTCAATATTGAGCGGGAACGTCAGGGTAATCGTCACCACGCCCTGCGCGTTACCCATGGTCGCGTTACGGACGTTCTGAGAAATAAACTGCGAGTTAGGCACGATCACCGTAGATTTATCGCCCAGCTGAATTTCCGTCGCACGCACGTTGATACGACGAATATCCCCTTCCACGCCGCTGATCGTCACCAGATCGCCCACTTTCACCGGGCGCTCAGTCAGCAGAATCAAACCCGAAATAAAGTTCTTAACGATCTCCTGTAAGCCGAAACCGATACCGACGGATAATGCACTGACGATCCAGGCCAGCTTGTTCCATTGCAGCCCCATAATCGACAGGGTCAGCAGGATAATCAGCACATAGCCCACGTTACTGAACAGCGTCACCAGGGACACCCGCATCCCGCTGTCCATGGTGGTTTTGGGCAGGAAGTCGTTGTCCAGCCAGCGCCGCACTGAACGCAAGACGTAAATCCCGACAATCAGGCACAGCAATGCATTAACCAGGTGCGCCGGAACGATATTCAGCGACTCCAGGCCTTTACCGCCCCAGAATTCGATGGCTTTCTGCAACAACTCAATCGGCGTCGACGAGGCAAAGGTGCCGTTGAGCAGCGCCAGCGCCACAAACAGCACCAGGAACGTTTTACCTATCGCCGCCAGAATGGTCGCCACCTGCTGCAGATGACGTTCATCAATGTTCAGTGAACTCTGGATGCGTTTACCTGTCGTGTTACTGATTGAGAACAGACTCTCACAGCTGTCGTTGACCAGATGACTGAGAATATAAAATGAGCCAAACAAAATGCCGCACCACACCAGCTCATAACTGAGAAAACGCGCCAGCGTGACGTAGCCGATCACCAGTGAGGCCAGGATGGTCAGCGCGGTGATCGTCAGCGCCATCTGAATCAATCCAACCAGGGTAGAACGCGCTTCCGGCGGCGTACCCGACTGCGCCAGGCGACGACGAACGCGCTTGGTGCGCATGCTGATCGCCAGTGCCGTAGTGCCGATAAGTAATGCCGTCAGGCCGTTGGCAAAAATACTGGTATTCAGGCTGGTGCCGACGGTGTAGTTAAAGGACTCGACCATCTGAAAGATAAACACTAGCAGGGCCGTAATCGGCGGGAACGGTTTAAGCGCGATGGCGACTTCGTTCGAAATCGTCGGCAGACGCCAGCTGGGGCGACGCGTAGATAAAAAGGCACGGCCCAGCCCGGCAATCAGGCCACAGTAGACGCTGAGTTCGACCAGACGGTAAATAAAGTCCTGCACATCGCTGGAAACTTCATCGCGGCGCGTAAAGGCCTGCGAAATAAAGACGAAGGTCAGGACAACGGCCGCCAGGCTGGTCAGCGCCACGGCAGTTGCCAGAAAACTACGGCGCAAACGCCCTTCAGGCAATTTATTGATACTGACCCAGGCCAGGAACTCTTCACCATAGCGACGGCCGAGCGTCATCACCAGCACCGCGGCCAGCAACCAGCCAACCGTGCCAATGCGCCAGCCCGGCTCCCAGGAGAGTGCGGCCGTGTCTTTCAGCTCATTGAGAAAATCGCCAATTTTTTCCGCATCCAGATCCTGACTACTTAACACGGGCGCCCAGAAGCGCGGCCCCAGAATACTGCCTGAATTCAGGGCGAGTTTATTTTTTAGCTGGTCGCGGCGCAGATTGACGATTTGTGAGGAGAGCATCAGTGCACTGTTTTTAATGCCTTCCGCCTGCTTGATTTGATCATCAAGCTTGCTCTTCTGACTTTCCAGCGCGCTGCGTTTGCGCGTCACGTCTGGTGTCTCTTTGACGCCGCTTTCCGGTTTGGGTGCCGGACCGAGCACGGCCAGCTGCGCTTCCAGTTGTTGGCGATCGGGCTGTAACGCCTGCGCAAGCGTATCCGTATTGCCTGATAACTCCAGCGCCATCTCATTCAGACGGCTGAGCTTATTTTCGTCGCTTTCAACGGAGACCTGGCTTTTAATTTTATCGAGGATCTTCTGCATTTTCGGCAGCTCGACAGAGGCATCCACCTTGGGTTTGTCGTCGGTTTGCTGCGTGGCTTGCGTCGCATCGTCGGCAAAACTCAGCGCGGGTGCGAGCGTCATCAACGCGAAAAAAATCAGAACACTAAATGAACGTAACTTGAGCATATCAATGAGATTCCGGCACAGTAATCAGGCGAATCACCCTCGCCATTTGCGGGTAGTTTAGATTTTCGTCTGCCATGAAACTATAGGAATACAGGTCAATCTCAGCCGGGGAAACGTAGCGCCCCGGCAGAGGATTACTCTACAGCGGCCCCACTGGCTGCGTTGCTGGCAACCTCATCCGCTTTTTGTTTTTTATAGGCCAGCGCAGCCGCCGGAACCGGCGCAGCCTTGCCGGTTTCCAGCCAGTCGCGCAGACGATTCGCATCGGCGAAATGGGTATATTTGCCAAACGCATCGAGTACCATCAGCGCGACCGGGCGGTTCTTAATCATCGTCCGCATGACCAGACAGTGCCCCGCCTGATCGGTGTAACCCGTTTTCGTTAACTGGATATGCCAGCCATTTTTATACACCAGGTGATTGGTATTGCGGAATGGCAGCGCATAACTCGGATGGGCAAACACGGCGGTTTCTTCTTTGGTCGTGCGGAGCTCCCCCAGAAGCGGATATTCACGCGTCGCTTTCAGCAGCTTCACCAGATCCTGGGCGCTGGACACGTTTTTGATAGAGAGGCCTGTGGGTTCAACGTAATGCGTGTGCATCATGCCGAGCGCGCGCGCCTTGGCATTCATTGCCCGGATAAAAGCATCGTACCCGCCCGGATAAGCGTGAGCCAGACTGGCTGCCGCGCGGTTTTCCGAGGACATCAGCGCCAGCATCAGCATACTGCGGAGACTAATTTCGCTGTTCAGTTTGACGCGAGAAAACACACCACGCATCTCGGGGGTCTGGCTGATATCGACCTTCACCATCTCGTTCATCGGCTGGTGCGCATCCAGTACCACCATGGCCGTCATTAACTTCGTGATAGACGCAATGGGGCGCACCCGATCCGGGTGACTGGAGAACAGGACTTTACCATTGGTCAGATCGACAATCAGGGCGCTCCCTGAGGCGATTTGCGGCTGAGCAATCGGGGCCATCTGCGACAACGTGGTGGTCGCCTGTGCTGGAAGGGTAACAACCTGCCCGGAAACGAGCAGCGCCAGCGACAACAGTGAAAAGCGAATTTTTGCAGGCATCGTGGAAAAAAGACCCGGTTAAGATTGTGCGCTGTGTAAACACAGGCCGCCAACGCCTGAACAGGCAGAGCGCGGGCTGGCCGCAGCATCATACGCTGAAGTCAGGGAATTTTCCTGGTGAGATTGTTTCTGAGCGTTAAAAAAAGGTTGCCGCCCTGTAGGCGGCAACGGCAGGTTAAAACAGATTCGGGCCATAGCCCCATAACACCACGGTCAGAGCCAGTAGCACTTCGAAGACCAGCACACCAATAGCCAGTGTTGAACTGGAAAAACGCAGACTTTCGTCACGGTCGATATTCAGAAACAGCGGAATGCCGACATACAGCAGATACCCGGTATACAGGAGCGCCAGCGCTGCCGCCAGCACACATAGCCAGACCAGCGGATAAAGCGCGACAAGGCCGCTCAAAAACAGGGGCGTAGCGACATAGCCCGCAAATACGGTGCAGCGCCCCATGCTGGGACGATGGGGATAGTCACGCGCCATCCAGTGAATCACCCGCCCCATAACGGCGACGCCGCCCAGGATCACCAGATAGAACAGAATCCCCAGGCCCAACGCCGTCAGCAAATTAAGCTGCACATATTGCCCTTCTCCCAGGTTCCAGCCTGACTGAGTGGTGCCAATCATGGCGCAGATCACCGGCACAGCGGCCATCAGCAGCACGTGGTGAGTGTAATGGTGCGAAACCGTTTCGTTCTCTTGCTTGATAGTGCGCATTTCCTGGTTTGGATGCGCTAACAAACCCCAGACATGGTTCATACGCTTACTCCTCTGACCGATTGGGCCACCCGATCTGTTAACATTTCCACAAGGGGGCAGCAGTCATTTGAGTATAATCGGCAGGATAATTTCTGGGGCCTCTGCGCAAAAAAACGGCGAAAAAGATCGCTTACGGGGTCTTAATCCGCTGTCCTGGCAAATCGGGTATAGTCTGAAAGACAAATCTTCACACAGGGAGTTCAGCCTTGCATTTGGATATCAATGGGTTAATTACGCAGTACGGCTATCTTGCGCTGTTTATTGGCTGTATTGCCGAGGGTGAAACGTTTTTGCTGCTGGGCGGTGTTGCCGCTCACGAAGGGCTACTGCACTACAGTGGCGTCGTACTGGCGGCGATGGCAGGCGGCGTGGTGGGCGATCAGATGCTCTACTGGATTGGCCGGCGTTTTGGTACCCGCATTTTGCGACGCTTTAAAAAACATCAGGATAAAGTGGTGAAGGCGAACCGCCTGATTAAGCGTCGTCCCAGCCTTTTCGTGATTGGCGCACGTTTTATGTATGGCTTTCGTATTATTGGGCCGATCATTATTGGCGCAAGCCGCCTGAAGCCGCTGAAGTTTTTTCTCCTCAACGTCACCGGGGCGGCTGTCTGGGCACTGCTGTTTGTTACGCTCGGCTATTTTGCAGGCGGCATTATCGCCCCCTGGCTGCACAAACTCGACCAACACTTTAAACACCTGCTATGGCTGGGCGCGGCGGTGGTCTTTGCGTTTGTGCTGCGCTGGGCGATTCGCCGCTGGAATCATCACCGGGCCGATCAGTAGCCTTTAAACTGTGGGTTGGCCAGCATAAAGCCGCCGTCGATAATAAACGACTGACCGGTGGTATAGGTCGCCCACTCGGAACTCAGCCAGGCTACCATACTGGCAATTTCGTGCGTATCGCCAGGGCGGCCGGCAGGAATTTCTGGCATTTTTACGTTGTGCGCATCCGCGTCGGACATCTTGTTCATCGGCGTCGCAATCGCCCCGGGGCGACCGCATTGACCAGAATATTGTGGGGCAGCAGACTCAGCGCCATCGATTTGGTCAGGCCGCCTGCCGCATGTTTTGCCGCGGTGTAGGCCACTGAGCCCGGCAGGGGCGTATGCTCGTGCACAGAGGTGATGTTGATGATGCGTCCGCCCTGCCCTTGTTTGATCATGTTACGTGCCGCCACCTGCCCACAGATAAAGACGCCATCGACATCCACGCTGATTAGACTTGAGATAAATGACAGGGAATAAGTGAGATAATTATGGGAAGAACTGGGTCAACATGGGAAGAGATTGGATGGAATATGCAATAACGTTACAGTATGTGAAAATCAGACCGGCCCGAAAAAAAACAGAACTCGCGCCAGCCTGATTGCAGATTGTAGCGAAACACCAAATTTGCGGGCCAGTTCGTGATGGTTGCGTCCGTCAAACTCCAGGAAGATTTCCCGGTCGCGCTGGCTAACCTTCCAGACCATGCCCATCGGAAAATAGACGTTTTGCCCACCCCAGACCTGCATCATGCGGTTCGCAACAGCCTGACCAATCTGGTCGGCAACTGCGGGTTCGATATCAATAATCTCGCGGACGGTCTCAGAAGTGTGCTGTGCCAGTTCTACCAACAGTTCCGGCCCTTTACTACGAAACTGATTCAGGTCGCTCATTGCTTCACTCCCGCAGCTCTGCGCTGCCACTTCTTCAGTTTCTCAATAACGCTACTTGCCTGCTCATTGCTGAGCCAGCGTAACGCGCTGATGCCCGTTTCCCGTTTAACCCACAACGCCAGCGCCTGCTCTGAACAGTCACGGACGGTACCCGCCGCTGCCATTTCAAGCCAAAGCGCACGGATTTTCTTTGACTGGGGATGGTTATCCAGCGGTAAGCCGGACCTGGCTTTTCCGGCAGGCTTAATGCGAAAGCCTTTCTTTTTCATGGATTCCAGCACGCGGTTGAGCTGCGGGGTATCCATCCCTTTGGTTGAGGCTTTGCCGGTCAGACCCTGTAGCATCTGGCGGTAGGTGTCCTCATCCATCTGGAGGTCATTGCGGGCAATATGGATGAGTTGAATAAGACGCTGCTTAGTCATCATCGTCGCTCCTTTTACCTGCGCCAACGATATAATCGACATATAAAGGAAGCGCTACAGGCCAGCACAGGAACATAATAGCCCAACTGATCCAGTGTGCGGCACCGTTGTAACGTGAGTAAAAACCTGAGCGGCGGTGCAGTTCAGCAGTACACCACCCCACGAGGCCATACCAGAACAGGGCACATACAATAGATTCAGCCATCATAAGCCACTCCCCAGCTTCCGCTGTTCCTGCCCGCTGACAGGCTGATGCAGGCGGACGTTTTCCCCTTCTCTGTAACCAATGTGGCGGGACATGTCCGCGTCACGTGATTTCCCGGCCCCACGGCCCGTGGTTGTGCCTGAGTCAGGGTATTTTTGTTCAAGCCAGAGGCTTGCCAGCTCCCGTTCTTCGCGGGACATAGCAAATAAATGAACCTCGCTGCGCACGGCCAGAACCCAGCCTTCGGCAAACTTGTCACCACGACTGGTCTTGGTCGTGTTTTTGATTCTTTTATTCTGCTGTCGAATATAGTTTTTACGGGCCACGATTAATTGTCTGGCCAGTACCTCCCATGTATATGAGGCCAGTTCAACCCGGTCTTTATTACCGTAAAAACCAACGCTGGGTTTAAAGCCGGAGTGAATAATAGACTTAACGCCAAATGCTACCTGGATAATATCCAGCAGACCCAGCATGTATCGCGGCGGGTTAACGCTACCTGCTGCCCAGTAGTTACTGACGCTTTCATCAATATCACTGAGTGCGAGGTCAGCCTGGGTGATGTTATAGGCCTGCATCAGTTTCTGGGCGCGTTGCAGGGCCAGTGCAGCTTCATGAGGGTTGTCGGATTTCGCCAGCGCCAGCAACTTTTTTAAGTTCTCCAGCAGCTTTTCATTATTCTGCGGCATAAGTCACCCCCAGACGTTCGGCAAGGCGTTCCAGCTTTTTCTGCTTATGAAAGTCAATCATCAGGCCCATCCCGTTGAGGCGGAACTGTTCAATCATGATTTCAACGTCAGCCAGCTCCCCAGCCAGATCAACTTCATTGCCCAGTCCGTTCATGTTGCGGGCAGCGGCAGCGGCCAGTTCGGCGGCTTCTTCCTTTAGCTTCAGCGCCTGTGCTTCAGGGCCAAAGGTTTTCAGGGCCAGATTGTAAATCGTCGAACGGTTATATAATTTCATGCCTTTCATTTTGTTGCCTCGCAGGGGATCAACTCCATGGCCGGGACTTCCGTGTAGTAGTGCTGGCTGCAGTGCGGGCATACCAGCGTGATGAGGACGGCTGGCACATGGTATTTGCCAGAAGTAATGACGCTGGCGTCGCTGAACTTCAGGGTGGTGATACCTTTCTTACAGTTGGAACACTTGATGGACATGATTTATTCCTCAATGCTGTTTTCGGCGTGCAGAAGCCCACGGCGCTGACGCCGAAATAAAAAGAAATTGAATTAAAATTAAATGGCAGCGATATCTAATGGAATATTAATTAGCTTCCCGTGTTTATCTTTCTCCCGGAAATTAATATAGGTTTTGGACATTGCCACCTGCAGTGATTCCGATATGGCCTCCATTGCCCGGTTCCAGCGCTCATCCTGAATCTTGACGCGACGCAGGGAAAGAATGCGTCCGGTGTTAAGCTGGCCCTCTTTGTCCACCTGAAAAGCATCGCTGATGATGGCCCGCAGGTTGGCGTTCGCGCCTTCCGACCACTCGGTGACGCACTCGTCTATCAGGTCTTTGGCAATCTGCAGCTCTGGCCCGAACGTCAGGGTTTCCTGAACGCGGATGGTGATCTGCTGAGCACCGTCGAAGCTGCTGAAGGTCACGTTGCCTTTGGCACCGCCGCGCGTTCTGCCGTACTTCTCGGCCACAAGGTCAAGCCAGGCATAGCACTCGTCAAAGGCACGACGCTTGAAGTCGCTGAGTTCATCGCGTTTAACCTTCGCGGCGGCAACCTGTTCTTTAACGAAAGAATCCATTGCAAGGTCATAGTCAGACACCTGGTCAACCGGCACCAGACGCCCCTTGCGGTCTTTCATGTAGTCTTCTTTATTTACTTCGCTCATCTCTGTTCACCTTATGGTTAATGTAATGACTCTGACCAGGTAATACGGCAGCCATGCAGTTCAAAGACGCCCTGACGAAAGCGCCCTGAGCCGTCATGGCCAACATGGGTATAACTTGCCTTGCCCTGTTCCAGCAGGCGGGCACAGTGCCCGTTGCGGGCGATACGGATAACCGGCTTACTGCCAGCAATCATGACGCTCTGTACGGTGGTGTTCATGGCGTTGAGCGCCATAATGGCGGACTGCACCTTGTTCATCTGCTGGTTGATATCGGCGATGGATTTCATGATTAAACCCCTTTGACGACGTCGGCGTTGACCTGCGGAACCCCGATTTCAGCGGCCAGATTCATGGCCGCTATCACCAGGTTACTGACGGCCAGCGGATATAGCAGGCTGACCATGCTTTTACGGTTGCTGCCCAGATTGCTCAGGCGGGCGCGGATGGCTTCCACAGCGCTGGGGTCCATGATGTCGGCCAGCTGCTTACCGGCGCGTTGTAGTTTGAACGCCAGAAACTCTTCCAGGCTGTTGTCCAGCGGCAGCAGTTCAACTACCTCGCAGCGCTGGACGACCTCACGGACTTCCATGTTGCGTTCGGACATTTTGTCCGCCAGTTCAGGCTGGCCAATCAGCACGATGGACAGCAGTTTTTTGAAGCCCGATTCCAGCTCAAAGAAGCGTTTGAGGTGCTTCAGCGTCGGGATGGGCAGGCTGTGAGCCTCCTCAATCACCAGAACGTGGCTGAAGCCCGCCTGGCTGCTGTCCTTCAGGACGCGGTGCAACTGGCGGAAGCGGGCGTCCTGGCTGCGTTTGATGCTCTCCAGTGGCGCGATGGTGCTGATGATGGCCTCGGCGATGGCAGCCGCCTTCAGGGTTTTGCCCTTCACGTCGTTGTCTTCCATGGCGATGATGTATGGCTCGATAACAATCACCGGCGCGTTCTCGCGGTTGACGCGTTCAATCAGGTCGCGGCGCAGCGTGGATTTACCCGCGCCGGACTCGCCGATAACCGCCAGAAAGCCACCGTGACGGGCGGTCTGGAACAGTGCCTCACGCACATAGCGGATATCCGGTGTGGTGAACACATCGTCCGCGCCCTGCATGGCCTCATCGGCGAACGGATCACGGAAAAGGCCAAACGCTTTTTTGGTTGCTGGAAATAACACCTGCTTTTTGAGTAACATGTTCTCTTCCTCACTGAGGTTGGTTTTATCGGTAGTGCCCGCTGTACGGGGCGTGACAGCGTCCTGTGCAGCACCAAAACTCTTCGCTGTATTAATCCCCTGACTTTCCAGATAAGACGCCAGACGCTGGCGCACTTCCTCCGGGCTGGTGCGGGGCCACTCGTTGTGGTTCACAATCTGGGCCAGCGTGGCCTCGGAAACGGCGACGGCTCTTGCCACCACCGCCTGCGGGATGCGGGCCTCTTTCAGTTGTTGCTTCAGTACCAGCATGTCTTCCTCCTCAGTTGCCGTTAACGATGCTGATAACGCTTCTGCGGGCCGGGGTGGTCAGGGTGACCATGACCTCATCCAGCGCGGCTTCCGGTACGCCATCCGGGTACTGCGCCGTTAACTGGCGGTAATGTTCCGGCGTCCAGGTATGGCCGTTAGCGCTGAACTTCTCGCGCAGGGCTTTCGCCGCCTCCACATGGGTCAGCGGACGCTGCTCAATACGCGGCCCGCGCACATCTGAAGCCTGACCGCGCTTCGGCATATAGGCCGGAAGCGTGGTGTCGTCGATATGTTTATACGGGTCAAGTCGTCCGCCAAACGGCAGCGCCTTCGCCTTGCGTGCAGCTGCTGCATCGGCGGCGTTATCGGTGCCGGTGACCAGCTCTTCGATTTCTTTTGCCGCCGTCTGCGCCGGGGTCTCCGGCAGGGCTTTGTAGTTTTCGCCAAATACCGCCGCGCTTTCGGCAAAGCCAAACTCGTTCTTTCTGACCTCTTCGACCAGGAAGAACGTCTCGTGGCCGTCTTCGCCGGTCAGCACCACCTGCGCCACATCGTTGCGCCACGGGTTACGGGTAATCATCAGTTTTTCACCGACCATCACGCCCGGCACCGTCGAAACATCAAACTCTGCGCCCCGGAACGGTACACGCAGTTTTGATGTGACCTTGCGGCTTTCCGGCGCAGCCACCGCCAGTTCGCGGCATACCTCGACGGAAGGTGCTTTCTTCAACTGCTCTGCGGTGATTTTCAGCCAGATATCCGTGCGGGTTTTACCGTGGCGGCTGTGAACAGCCGTGGCGTTAAAGTGGCTGCGCCATTTCACCGCCAGTGCGTTCAGCTCTTCCAGGCTGTGAACCGGCTGGAACTTGAGACCCGGCTCCAGCTTGCGTTCGATAATGTCACGCGCCTTTTCCACCTGCCCGGTGGCGCGGGCGTTATGTGGTTTATGCGCTATCAGGTTGATACCCAGTGAGCGGCACATGTTTTTCGTCATGCCAGCGGTGTTCGCCGAGCCGGGGTCGAGGTAGAGTATTTTCGGTACGCCGTGCAGCACATCCGCGCCACCACGTTCCTGCATCGCGTTGATAAGAACAGAACAAAGGTTCTCGCCGGATTCCGCGCCCATCACGTACTCAACGTAAATCCAGCCGCTGGTATGGTCGGTAATCTCGTAACTCCACACGCGGTCACTGGCGATGCGGGCAATGTTGGCGGGCTTGTTCTTGTAGAACTTCGCGCTGTCCATCACCTGCAGCCCTTTATGGCCGTTGCTCAGGTAGTAAAGCGTACAAAGTGAGGCATCAATCTCCCAGACATGGTTGGGATGCAGGCTGGCCATCTCAGACGACGGAGCCGGTGCGTCAAGCTGCTCCGGGTGCAGGCCATAGTTACGCAGGGCGCGGCTGATGGTGTCCTCGGACAGCGGGAAAAACTCGCCTGTGGCCTCGTCCGTTCTGCCTGCAGTGATAAAGCCGTTTGAACGCAGGGTCTCCACCGCATCCGCGATGGAATACAGGCGCTTACCGTTCTTACGGGTGGCCTCGCGTAGCGTGGCAGATATCAGCGCGGCTTCGTCGCGGCTCAGGGCGCTGCGCCCGGCATCGGCGCGTTTTTTGCGTTTATCAGTCACTGATACCTCCTTCAGCTTGCGCAGCAGGGTGGCGCGGGACATGCCCAGTTCAGCGCAGGCGGCGTCGTATATCGCACCGCGCTTACCATGCCCCGCGTCACGTGCCGCGCGGGCAACATAAACCAGTCGTTCAGTCAGGGCGGCACTCATGGGTTATGCCTCCTGCCCGTTAATCTGTGGCGTTGGGTCAGTCAGCCATGAAGGGGCGGCGTTACCTGTCGGCTCGTCCGGCAGGTCAAATGTGGAGCGCAGGCTACGCGCGGTGCTTTCCAGCTGGCAGACCAGACCGGCCATAAAGTCTCTGGGGGTATCAATCATGTTTTCAGCGCAGTATGCGCACAGGGTTTCAAAGGCGCTGGACAGTCGAACCGCGATGGCAGATTCCGCCTCAACCGCTAACGCCGTCACTTCTGCCCGCAGCTTCTTGACTTCTTCGTCAGGCTTGGGCGGCTGGATACGGGATTTCTTCTCCAGTTTTGTGGAAAGCGAGTCGATTTTTTCGTTTTTGTCGGCCAGCACGCGCTGTTGTGCTGCGTTGGTTTCGCGCGCTTCGCGTAGGGCTGCTTTCAGTTCGCGGCTTGTCATGCGATCGATATCGTCGAGGCTCATACCAGCAATCGTACCGCCATCGGCTAATTCGACGAGGTCTTCGTCATCTTCCGTCATCAATTCAAACAGCTTTGTTTTACCCAAAAGCGCAAGCGCTTGCGCTTTTGGTTCAAGCTTGGGAGACAAGTATTTGAGTGATGCCTGCATCATCACCTGCGCGGTACGTTTGGACAGGGATAACTGAGACTCGACGATGTCGATGAAGTCACCATGCGGTTCATTTTCTTTGAGAATTACCAGTCGCTTACCGGCCTCCAGCATGGCTTCAGCACTCTGAGCCATGTAAAAACGTGTTTCATGGACAATACGATCACGTTCATACGGCAGCCCATCACCAAACTGCTGCATGATTTCGAGGCGATGTTCGGACATAGCATTAAGATTGACGCTGAGACCATCGGTCAGCGGTGCATCTTCCACTAGTTCAACTGGTTGTGATTTTGTGCGTCCCATTTCAACTCCTTAGCGACTGCCAGCCATAACACGCTGGTTAATTTCATTGATACGATCCTGTGCCCGCGCCATCTCATTGCTATGCGCCATGGCTATTTGTAAGAGCTGGACTCCAGGGGCGAAACGTCCGTTATCCAGTTTCAGCGCCAGTCCTTCCTCTATAAGGGTATTGAGCGCCCGATTGATATTCGCCGGGGACTCGTCCAAAGCTGATGCCAGTTCACCGTTAGAAACACCGTTCAGAGCGTGACCGCGTAAAGCTTTAAGGACACGCAAAATACGGGTACCTGAGCTTGATGTATTTGGTTTACTCATGACGCCTCCTTGAGGATGCCGGGGGTAACTTCTTTGCCTATTGCGACCGAAAGGTCTCGCAAAATCCGATAAGTCAAACGACCGCGTGGAAGTTCGCTTTTTCCTGCCCAGCGGCTGACAGCTTGGGTGACTGTTCGTGGCTCATAGCCCGCGTTAAGCGCGAACTGGCGCAAGCTACTGCCTCGTTCAACCAGCCGTGCCCGAACTTGTTGTTTGTTCATATGCACCGTGTTCCTGTTGGGTTATGATGTACTCTATTGGGTCTATTGCACGCACCCAAACGGGTATGTCAAATCGAGATATATTCAAATGAGTATAAAAGAGAGATTGCGCGAAGCGATGGATGCTAAGGGCTTGACAATAAAGGCATTGTCAGACTTGTCGAAAATTCCATATCGCTCACTTCAAAACTATCTGCGTGGAGAGAGAGAGCCTAATGCGGAGGCTCTTGTTGCGTTAAGCACCCATTTGAACATATCAATAGATTGGCTACTTACTGGTAAAGGGGAAGCTGTTGGGGTAGAGAAAGCACAGCCAGCTAATCAGGAGCAGCATTTCAACCAGTCTGATCTGAAGTTATTGGAACTGCTCAACCAACTGGAGCCAGAGGTGCGAAAAGAGTTGCTGCGAGGCGCTGAGGAAAAACAGCGAATGATTGATATGGAAAAACAGCTTAAGGAGCTGTCCGCAGCGTTCGATAGATTAAAAAATACGGGTTAATCTGTTCCTATTAAGAACATTAGAGGTATAAGGACATGACTATGCGCAAATTATTTTTACCGTTGATATTTGTTTTATCTGGGTGTGGAGATAATACCGATCCTGCTGATACGTCCACCACAGCTAAGGAGCACACGGTTTTTAGCGTTGAAACAGATAATCCGGTTATAAAACGCGAATTACCGTTTATTCGCCAACAACTCCCCGGCCTGGATAAGTACGCGGACAGTTTTGAAAAAATCGAAGTATCCGAGGATAGCGAACGCCCGGTGACAACGGTGCAGTTTCATATTAAAGACGAAAATAATATTCCAAGTGACTACATAGCCTCTGGTCATAATTGTTATTTGTTCATATCAAATAATGCCCACGAAGTGAAAATATCTAAATCAGCATGTCAGGCTGTTTTTTTCGATAAAACGGATGTTCCCGGTGGAGACCTGACCGTGAAACTTGATAAGGAAAAAGTTCCTATGACAGATGATGGTAAGGCCCCGCGAGCAGGTTGTTTGAAGGCTTATTCACCAGAGCCAGATAAGGATTATTGGACTTGTCCAAGGCAGGATTAAATGTTTAGGTGGTGCTGCAGATGCACCACCACCTTTAACTACCTCTTTCAAAAATTACAAATTACCAGCTCTTTCTTCGGGCTGGGTTTGCCTGTTACCTTAAGGTTGTAGCTGATATCAACCGACTGCATGTTCAGACCGTTGAATGCCTGCCGCATTTCCGGGATATCGTTCACCGATATAATCATCTTCCCTTTGGTACTCCGCGCCAGCTCTGCCATGTGATCATAGTTTTCCAGCCCGAACTCCACACCATAGCCTTCCGTTCCCCAGTACGGTGGGTCACAGTAGAACAGCGTATGCGGGCGATCATATCGCTCTATGCACTGGTGCCAGTCCAGATGCTCTATCAGCGTTCTGGACAGACGCAGGTGTGCCATCGACAGTTCTTCTTCGATGCGCAGTAGGTTGAAGCGCGGCGCACTGGTTGTAGAGGTTCCGAAAGTGTGATCGGCGACCTTACCGCCAAACGCCTGTTTCTGCAGGTAGTAGAACCGGGCCGCCCGCTGTATGTCGGTGAGTGTCTCCTCCGGCGTATCCTGCAGCCATTTGTAAATCTGACGGCTGACCAGTGCCCATTTGAACTGGCGGACAAACTCTTCCAGGTGATGTTTTACCACCCGATACAGATTCACCAGCTCACCGTTGATATCGTTAATGACTTCGATCTTGCTGGGTGTCTTAAGAAAATAGAGCGCAGCTGCCCCACAGAACGGCTCTACATAGCAGGTATGGGCCGGGAACAGCGGCAGAATATGCTTAGCCAGACGACGTTTGCCGCCAATCCATGGAACGATGGGTAAAGATTGTTCTTTCATTATCCGTAAGCCTTTTGCAATCAGTGAAAATATGGCAGGCTAAATAACTGCTCGGAATAGTAGATCACTTAGAGGGAACTCAGTCCGGTTTATGCGATCTGATCAATCGCTGAATATCCCAAATCACCAGCCGGACTGAGCAATGTCGATCATAGCACCAATACCCAGAACCGAACGACGCCTGATGCAGAAAACTATCCATAAAACAAAGGACAAAAACCACGCCCGGCGGCTCACCGCCATGCTGATGCTGCATCGTGGTGACACCGTCAGTCATGTTGCCAGAACACTCTGCTGTGCCCGCTCATCGATTGGT
>NZ_VZPF01000052.1 GCF_008801695.1 Pantoea stewartii subsp. stewartii | reverse complement strand
TGGGGCTTTGTTGAATAAATGGATTTTATGCTGTGGTACTATGAAAACGGTTGTTTCAGATAACATAAAATCAATGCGTTACATGCTTGCGTATGACGGTGTTCTGTCTGGCATCAGCGTTTTCTACCAAAACAGTGCAGACAAAACAGAATGATTACCTATTATTCAACAAAGCCTTGTGATGGTTACATTAGCAATTGCTCTGGCGGGAACGGGTATTATCTTTAATTTCTTCAGACTCAATGACTGTTGGCAACTCATTTTATTTATTGGTATATTTTGGTAATGCCTCTAAATAGTTGGATTATGTGATATCCTACAGTTATTTGAGGTGTCCTCCTGGCTACAGTTACTGTTCATTGCCCTCGTTGTGATTCCGATGATGTTTATCGACATGGCCTTAGCCCAACTAAACGCGAACGATTCAGGTGTCAGCGCTGTCGCCGCGTTTTCCAGCTTAGCTACTGCTATGAAGCGCGAAAGCCGGGAGCCAAAGAGCAAATCACTGAGATGGCCTTCAATGGCGCTGGTGTCCGTGATACCGCCAGAACGCTGAAGATCGGCATCAACACCGTCATACGCGCTTTAAAAAGCTCTCGCCCCGCCGGGTAACCTCTTCTCCGGTCGCTCACGCCGACGTAGCTCTTATCTGTGAACTCGATGAACAGTGGTCCTTTGTTGGCAGTAAAGCTGTTCAGCACTGGCTCTGGTACGCGTACAACACCAAAACAGGCGGTGTACTGGCTTACACCTTCGGTCCCCGAACCGATGAAACCTGCCGTGAGCTGCTGGCGTTACTGGAGCCCTTCACCATCGGTATGATAACCAGCGACGACTGGGGCAGTTATGCCAGAGAGGTTCCGAAGGATAAGCACCTTACGGGCAAGATATTTACGCAACGCATTGAACGTAACAACCTGACGCTTCGCACCCGTATCAAGCGACTGGCGCGCAAAACAATTTGTTTCTCTCGTTCCATCGAGATCCACGAAAAAGTCATCGGTGCCTTCATCGAGAGGCATATGTTCTACTAATTGGAGTCATCACCAAATTGTTGATGCGGAATTCAGCAGCGAAGACCCGGTGACGGTGAGTATTCCCTGCCACACCAATCCCGGCCTGAGTTATCAGCTTGACGGCTGGGATCAGGAAACCAGCGTACCGGCCTGGATCGACGGTAAAGAAGTGATATTAGCGATCGGTCATTACGATAAACAACAAGACCGCTGGGTATTAAAAAAACCCGCGTAAGCCCGGAGGATTACCGCCAGTCAGCCCGTTTGGCGGTAATTCCTAAAAATGGACCTGAATATCTCCGTGCATCACGCTTATCTCTGATACAATATTCTGCATATCAATAACTTAAACAAAACCCGCGCGATTATCCCCTGACTTTTTAAGAATTATTCCGTATTAACTCTGTCAAACATCTCCTGCATACTCTTCTCCAGTGCTGCATTTTTACGTGACTTGTCTCACGTTTAGAGAATCTGTTTTTTGCAGCGTTAATGGCTCTAATGACTGTAACAAACTGAAAACGTCCCGGTTTCGGGTTTTCAGTCGTTAACCCCTGAACGCGTACTTGATTCTGGTCAGGCCATCTTTTACTTCATTAAAGAGAGCAGGTTTTATGGCAAGTACAATTGTAATGAACAATGCGACTCGCTCGTGGAGCGGTCTTCGTAAAAATATTCTTGTAAAGCTTGCGTTAAGTTTTTCAGATCTCATTGCGCTGAATTTAGCGCTGTTTCTCTCTGCCGCGACCGTGCAGGGAATTTGGGGCGACCTTGATGCCTTTATTCCACCCCATCAAATTGAGAACCGTTTTATTGCGCAGTTTATTATGTCGGTGCTTTGCACCGGTTGGTTCTGGATGCGCCTGCGTCACTATACCTACCGCAAACCTTTTTGGTTTGAACTGAAAGAGATTGTTAAAACCCTCGTCGTGTTCTCTCTGCTGGATCTGGCGTTAATCGCCTTCTCCAAATGGGACTTCTCCCGCATGGTCTGGGTGTTCAGCTGGAGCTATGCCCTGCTGTTGCTGCCGTTAATGCGTGCAGGCGTGAAAAGCGCGATTAACCGGGCCGGACAATGGCAAAAAGAAACCATTATCATTGGCTCGGGCCGTAACGCTACCGAAGCTTACGCCGCATTACAAAGCGAGGAGATTCTCGGGTATAACGTTCAGGCGTTTATTTCCGTTGAAGACGCACCGCTGCAGCAGAGCGTTAATGGTGTGCCTGTTATCTCCGCCAACGATATTAACTGGCAGACCATCGACCGTGACAATGTGCAGTTCATTGTGGCAATGGAATACGAACAGCAGCCTGAGCGCGACCGCTGGCTGAAATTCTTGTCTAAAATGAACTGCCGTTCCGTGTCGGTTATCCCAACATTACGCGGTGTACCGCTTTACGGCACAGACATGTCCTTTATCTTCAGCCATGAAGTGATGATTCTGCGCGTCAGCAATAACCTGGCGAAGCATTCGTCACGCTTCCTGAAACGGGGATTTGATATTGTGGTAGCTTCGCTGCTGCTGCTCTTCCTGGCACCGGTTTTTGCCTTACTTTGCTATATGGTGAAGCGTGATGGCGGTAATGCCATTTATGGTCACGAGCGCGTGAGTCAGGATGGCAAGAAATTTAAATGTCTGAAGTTCCGTTCGATGGTCACCAATTCCAAAGAGGTGCTGGAAAACCTGCTGGCGACCAGCGAAGAAGCGCGTCGCGAATGGGACAAAGACTTCAAGCTGAAAAATGATCCGCGCATTACCCGCATCGGGGGCTTCCTGCGCAAAACCAGCCTGGATGAGTTACCTCAGCTCTGGAACGTAATTCGGGGTGAAATGAGCCTGGTCGGCCCACGTCCGGTTATCGAAGCGGAACTGGAACGTTATGCCGGCGACGTGGATTACTATCTGATGGCGAAGCCCGGGATGACCGGCCTGTGGCAGGTGAGCGGACGTAACGACATTGACTACGATACCCGTGTCTACTTTGATTCCTGGTATGTCAAAAACTGGGCGCTGTGGACGGATATTGCCATCCTGTTTAAAACAGCCGGTGTGGTATTACGCCGCGACGGCGCGTACTGATTTAGCCTGCGATGCCTGTTTCAGACAGGCATCGCCATTTCGCTGGTAATTCGCTTTCCTTTTGCTTTATTAATCATTACCCTCTTCCCTCGCTTTATCGTACGTTTACCCTCTGGTTGCTATGCAAAAATATACCCTGTTGCTGTTAAGCCTGGTGCTCCTGGCGCCTTTAGGCATCGATCTCTATTTACCCACGCTGCCGCAGATCGCAGAAGGTCTGTCAACACCGGTGACGCTGATACAAACAACGATCCCCCTTTTCCTGCTGATAATAGGACTGGGTCAGCTGGTGAGCGGCCCGCTGGTCGATAACTATGGGCGTAAACCTATTGCGCTGCTGGGCCTGACGCTCTACATAGCGGGCAGCGCCATTGCGGCCACCGCCAGCTCCTTCCCGCTGTTCCTGCTGGCCCGCGTCGTACAGGGCTATGCAGTATGTTGTAGTGCCGTCGTTGCGTTCAGCGGCGTACGCGACCGGTTAAGTGGTGATGATGCCGCCCGGGCTTATGGCTTTCTGAATGGCGCACTGAATATCGTGCCCGCACTGGCACCGTTGCTGGGTGGACTGCTGGCCAGCGCCTTTGGCTGGCGCGCGCCCTTCTGGTTCCTGTGTACTTATGCCGCCGTCGTGATGCTGATGGTCATTATCTGGCTGCCGGAAACCCGTCCGGCCGATACGCTGCGTGTAAAAGGGCTTTCCGTTAATCAGTATGCCGCCATTTTACGTCAGCCGCGCTTTCTGGCCTTTGCCTTCGCGAATGCGGGCGCACTGGGCATGGTGCTGACGTATGTTTCGCTGGCCCCCCACATTCTGATGACCGAGGGCGGCCTGTCGCCTCTGGCATTCTCTTTTGCCTTTGGCGCGAATGGCTTTTGGATCATGCTGGTGAGCGTGGTGGTAAACAAGGCGATTCGTAAGGCGGGCAGGCCATTTTGCCTAGCGATGGGTTGCCTGACCATGCTACTGGGTGCTGGCCTGCTGCTGGCCGGTATGACACTGCTGCCTGACAGCCTGCAGTCACACTGGGCGCTGTATATGTTCCCTGTCGCCGTAGCCGTAGCCGGACTGGCCTTCACCGTCGGCCCGGCCACCAGCTATGCGCTGGAACCTTACCAACAGCAGGCTGGTGTCGCATCGGCGTTACAGGGTTTTATTCAGATGGCAGGCGGTGCAGCGGGGAGTTTGCTTATTGTCGCCCTGCCACTGGCAGAGAAAATGTCGCTGGCGTTGATGATGCTGCTGGGTGCAGCGCTGGCGTTCCTCGCCTGGCGCTGCAGTAAAAATATGCACAGCCGGATTACAGCGATTAAATAACGTTTACCGGAACGCGTGGGGCCAGGGCACACATCAGCTCATAACCTACCGTTCCGGCCGCTTTTGCTACCTGATCGATTTTGACATTGTTTCCCCACAGCTCGACAGGTGAACCAATGCCCGCCTGTGGGCAGGGTGTTAAATCAACGGTAATCATATCCATCGACACCGCACCCACGACCTGCGTCAGCACGCCATCAACAAAAACCGGCGTCCCGTTGGGCGCATGGCGAGGATAACCATCGGCATAGCCACAGGCGACAACACCTATTCGCTGCGGCTGGGATGCCCGGTAGCGATAGCCATAACCCACGCCATCTCCGGCCTGAAGTTGCTGCACACCAATGATTTCACTGGACAGGGTCATCACCGGCTGAAGTCCACTGCTGGCCACGTCCTGCCAGTCACCGCTGGGTGACGCACCATACAAAATGATCCCCGGTCGCACCCAGTCCCGGTGCGCCTCAGGATGCCACAACGTACAGGCCGAATTGGACAGCGATACCGGGCTGTCCAGCCCTTCGGTGGCGTCGGCGATTCGCTGTAGCGGCGCTACAATGCCGTCGGGATTCTCGGCATCAGCGAAATGCGCCATCAACGTAATATCCCCGACGTTTTCCAGCGCACGCAGTTTATGCCAGATGCCATTTACCTGTTCAGGGCGAAAGCCCAGTCGGTTCATACCGCTGTTTATCTTCAGGTAAATATCGACAGGCGCCGAGAGCGTCGCATTGGCCAGGGCATGAATCTGCCAGTTGCTGTGCACGCTGGTCGTCAGACGGTAACGATCGATTAAGGTCAGATCGTCAGGGTGAAAAAAGCCTTCAAGCAGCAGGATGGGTTTCTTCCACCCCTGCTCCCGCAGCAGAATGGCTTCTTCCATATTCAGTAACGCGAAGCCATCGGTGCTGGACAGACTTTCCCACACGCGGGCAATGCCATGGCCGTAGGCATTGGCTTTCACCACAGACCAGACACGTGATGCGGGGGCCGCACGACGCACAATGGCCAGGTTATGTCGCAACGCCTGTTGATTGATGGTTGCGACAATTGGACGTGACATACTTCCTCTCCCTGAAGGCTTAACGTGTAGCGTTAACGTTACGAAGCGGTGATCGGCTGGCCGCAAAACCAGGCAAATAACGGAAGACCGTGAGATCGTCCGATGCAATCGCTGGCGACGTGCCGGAAATGACATCAGCCAGTAACTGACCGGAGCCACAGGCCATTGTCCAGCCCAGTGTGCCGTGTCCGGTATTCAGATAAAGATTGGACAGCGGCGTCGCCCCGACAACTGGCGTACCGTCTGGCGTCATAGGACGCAGGCCTGTCCAGAAACTGGCCTGGCTGACATCCCCCCCTTCAGGATAAAGATCTGTAACCACCATCTCCAGCGTTTCGCGACGCGCTTCAGGCAGTTTGGTGTTAAAACCCACAATTTCTGCCATACCGCCGACTCGAATACGGTTATCAAAACGTGTGACGGCCACTTTGTAGGTTTCGTCCAGGATGGTGGAGACGGGTGCCGCATCGGCATTCGTCACCGGAATCGTTAAGGAATAGCCTTTCAGAGGGTAGACCGGGATATCCACAATATTTTTCATCAACGCGGTGGACCAGGAGCCCAGCGCAACGACGTAGCTGTCGGCTTTAATCACCTCATCGCCGCACTTCACACCGTAAATCCGGTTACCGTCGCGCAGCAGCTGATCGATGGGTGTATTGAAGCGGAAGACCACACCGGCTTCCTCGGCCATTTTGGCCAGGCGCTGGGTAAAAAGCTGGCAGTCGCCGGTTTCATCATTTGGTAATCGCAGACCGCCGGTAAGTTTATGCTGCGTCGCCGCAAGGGCAGGCTCAACGCTGGCCAGCTGATGCGACTCCAGTAATTCATAGGGCACGCCGGCCTCGCGCAGAACGGCAATGTCTTTGCTTGCGCTCTCGAATTGCTGTTGCGTACGGAATAGCTGGAGCGTGCCGCCCTGTCGGCCTTCATAGGCAATGCCCGTTTCGGCGCGGAGGGCCTTCAGGCAATCGCGGCTGTATTCAGCAAGCCGGACCATGCGACTTTTATTCTGCTGGTAGTGCTGCATGTCACAGTTACGCAGCATATGCCACATCCACTCAAGCTGAAAGCGGCTGCCATCCAGCCGGATGGCCAGAGGCGCATGACGCTGAAACATCCATTTCATCGCCTTAAGCGGCACACCGGGTGCAGCCCAGGGAGCCGCATAGCCTGGCGAGATCTGCCCGGCATTTGCCGCGCTGGTTTCCATGGCGGGTTGAGGCTGACGATCGATCACGGTGACCTGATGGCCGGCGCGCGCCAGATACCACGCGCTGGTTACGCCCACAACGCCACTACCAAGAATAACTACGTGCATAAGTCCCCCCCGAAAATAAAAAGCATAATCCACTATTCACCGGTTAACATTCAGAGTGATCACAAAGTGGAAACATCCTTTACACAATCCATCCATTTCACCTCTTTTTGCGCCTACAGGTAACTAAAATCATTTCACGCCCTCAAATTCAGAGAATTATGCGTCCTTTATTAAAAAATCAGGCATAAATGACACCAGTTCTGGTTAATTATGCCTTTCACAGGAGAATCCTTCATAATCTCCCCCTCTGAAAAAAGTCAGCATTTAATGCTGAAAAGTGACAGCTATTCAGTGTGTGGAGCTATTTAATCCCAGCGCGGTAAACCTGAAATGATTTTTCTGCCAAAGAATTCGTTTGAGTTCCCGGATCGGATAAGCGACAGTGAACTATCATTGATCTGTTCACTCAGTTTTTTTGGGTTCCTTTCTCAGGAAGAGCCTTAAATAAATCGTAACGGACAACGCGTCAGGGTGAGTCCGTTCGCCAAAACAGAGGTGCGCTATGACAACAATCTTTGACGATTCCATCATGGACAGCAAACGACTCAGCGACGGGCCCGACTGGACATTCGAGTTACTGGATGTCTATCTCGCTGAAATCGACCGCGTAGCGAAACACTACGGTCTGGATACCTACCCGCACCAAATTGAAGTGATTACCTCCGAGCAGATGATGGACGCCTACTCCAGCGTCGGTATGCCCATCAACTATTCGCACTGGTCGTTTGGCAAAAAATTTATTGAGACTGAGCAACGTTACAAGCATGGGCAGCAGGGTCTGGCTTATGAGATCGTGATTAACTCTAACCCCTGCATCGCCTATCTGATGGAAGAGAACACCATGACCATGCAGGCGCTGGTTATGGCGCACGCCTGCTATGGGCATAATTCCTTTTTTAAAAATAACTACCTCTTCCGCAGCTGGACCGATGCCAGCTCCATTGTGGATTACCTGTTATTTGCCAGAAATTACATTGCTGACTGCGAAGAGCGCTATGGCGTTGAAGAAGTGGAGCGCCTGCTCGATTCATGTCACGCCCTGATGAATTACGGTGTGGACCGCTATAAGCGCCCGCAAAAAATTTCCCTGCAGGAAGAGAAGGCCAGGCAAAAAAGCCGCGAAGAGTATCTGCAAAGCCAGGTCAATACCTTATGGCGCACCTTACCGCGGCGTGAAAAAGAAGCCGCGCATTTTGAAGCGGCGCGCTACCCTTCTGAACCGCAGGAAAACCTGCTCTACTTTATGGAAAAGAACGCGCCGCTGCTGGAGCCGTGGCAGCGTGAAATTCTGCGCATTGTGCGTAAGGTGAGCCAGTATTTTTACCCGCAGAAACAAACTCAGGTGATGAATGAAGGCTGGGCGACCTTCTGGCATTACACCATCCTGAATCACCTCTATGATGAAGGCAAAGTGTCAGAACGCTTTATGATGGAGTTCCTGCACAGCCATACCAACGTAATCTATCAACCGCCCTACAACAGCCAGTGGTACAGCGGTATCAATCCGTATGCACTGGGCTTTGCCATGTTCCAGGATATTAAACGTATTTGTCAGTCGCCGACGGAAGAGGATCGCTACTGGTTCCCGGATATTGCCGGTTCTGACTGGCTGAAAACCCTGCATTTCGCGATGCGTGAATTTAAAGATGAAAGCTTTATCAGTCAGTTCCTGTCGCCTAAGGTCATGCGTGACTTCCGGCTGTTCACTGTGCTGGACGACGACCGCAACAATTATCTGGAAATCGCCGCGATCCACGACGAGTCCGGCTATCGGGCCATTCGGCAGCAGCTTTTGGCACAGTACAACCTGAGTAATCTGGAGCCCAATATTCAGGTTTACAATGTGGACTTACGGGGTGATCGTTCCCTGACGCTGCGCTACGTGCCACAAAGCCGTGCACCACTCGATAAGAGCCGTCGGGAGGTGCTTAAGCACGTGCACCGCCTGTGGGGCTTTGATGTGATTCTGGAACAGCAGAATGAAGATGGCAGCGTCGAACTGCTGGATCGCAATCCGCCGCGCAATGTTCCCCTCTAAAACAGGCATAAAAAAACCGGACGCGCAGTCCGGTTTTTTTTAGCGCTTAGCGCCTAAGTCGTTCGGCATACTCTTTTGCATCGAATGCCAGATATCTCCACTCTGGCGTCCGTAATGCCGGACACACTCCACGATTTCATCCTGAGTGGGCTGTTTGTCACACAGGTCGAGCAGTGTCAGATAAAACTCGCGGGCGACTTTACGGGCTTCCGGATTGGAGAAATAATGCCGCCCAACGCGCGTATACAGCCCTTTCAACCCATTCAGGATCAGGCCATAAATCGGATTGCCCGAGGCGAACGCCAGGCCGCGAAACACCCGATAATCGAGTTCCGTATAGCTGTCCACCTGATCGTCGGTTTGCGCGACGGCCTGCAGCACCTCACGCGCCTTCTCAGGATAGTGGCGCAGCGCGCGGCTGATAAAAATAGAAGAAATATTGGTGCGCACCGACAACAGGTTATCGATCAAAGCCGGTACACTATCGTGGTCCAGACGCGCCAGGGTTTCCAGAATGTTCAGACCCGACGTTTCCCAGAAATCGTTAACGCGCGTGGGCTTGCCATGCTGGATGGTTAACCAGCCGTCTCGCGCCAGGCGTTGTAACACTTCACGTAACGTTGTACGCGTTACGCCAATCAGTTCAGAAAGCTCACGTTCGGCAGGAAGGATCGATCCGGGTGGAAAACGGCTGTTCCAGATGCTTTCAATAATATACTCTTCAGCAAATCCGGCTGGACTCTGCGCCTTAATAACCATAACTGTGTGTTCTCATTGCTTTCTGGATCGTAATGGGCACTCATCATACCAGAGCGCCTATAGCGGATATAGCCTTGTCAACGATTAAAAATGCGGTTCAGCACAAAAATAAGACAGATTACCGTGCTGCGCCATTCGTGCGAGGATGCCTTAGGTTAAGCCCTGAAAACCGCCTCGGGCAGCAGCGCGTTGATGAATAATCCGCCGAATGAGGCAGAAGGTGCCAGCCGCATTCGCAAACAAACAAAGAATTAATCTGGATCAGGGCTAGGTTAGGTTTGCACACGATTTTTTCTTACCACAGGATGGCGCGCCGCGTCTTTTGGTTTACACTGCGGGGCATTAACGTTTACAGGGAATGCACTATGTTGCGATATTTAAACCAATGTTCGCGGGGTCGTGGTGCCTGGTTATTATTGGCCCTTTCCGCTCTGGCGTTGGAACTGACAGCTTTATGGTTTCAGCATGGTCTGGGCTATAAACCCTGCGTCATGTGTATTTACGTGCGTTGCGCGCTTTTTGGCGTGATGGGCGCAGGCATCCTTGGCTTCCTGATGCCACGTTCGCCGGTTCAACTGGTGGCGATTGTGTTATGGATATACAGCGCATGGGAAGGCCTGCGACTTTCTTACGAACACACCATGATCCTGCTGCATCCGAATCCCTTTGTAACCTGTGACTTTGCCGCCCGCTTCCCCGCCTGGTTGCCGCTGGATAAATGGTTGCCATCGGTATTTGTCGCCAGCGGCGATTGTTCGGAACAGGCCTGGCGCTTCTTATCACTCGCCATGCCACAGTGGATGATCGGCATCTTCGCGGTTTATCTGCTGGTGGGTGTGCTGGTGTTGCTTGCTCAGCCGTTTAAACCTAAACGCCGCGACTTATTCGGTCGTTAATCCGTTAAAAGGCTGCCAGGGGCAGCCTTTATCGTCAGGACTTAGCCATTCCGGTCAGGGCGACCGATAATATGATCTTCCCAGTCGCGCACTTCACTTTCCCGCACTGCAATATAACGTACAGAAATTCGCTGCGCATGCATCGCATTTTTTGAGCCCGTCAGCAGCGGATGCCAGGCAGGCAGCGGCTTCGCCTCGCCCAGTAAACGGTAGGCACAGGTGCGCGGTAACCAGTCAAAGGTGGTCAGATTTTCGCGCGTCAGCTTGATACAGTCTTCTTCATATTCAAAGCGACGCGCATAGTTACGGCACTGGCAGGTTTTGATGTTGAGCTGATTACAGGCGACATTGGTGAAATAAATTTCATCCGTGTCCGCGTCCTGAAGTTTGTTCAGACAACACTGACCACAACCATCACACAAGGATTCCCATTCCTCATCGCTCATTTGTGCCAGGCGTTTGTGTTGCCAGAAAGGGGTTTCAGTCATGATGATTGTCCAGATTTAACGTAAACCGCACCTTATAAAGCGATCAGCACGCTGATGCAAGTTTTACAGCACGCGCGTACTGATTCCGTGACCGGCAAAGGAGACTTCCAGCGTGTCGCCTGACCGCATTGGGCCCACCCCTTCTGGCGTACCGGTCAAAATGACGTCGCCAGCATGTAGCGTAAAATACTGACTCATATGGGCAATCAGCGGCAGGATTTTGTGAATCATATCTGACGTATTGCCATCCTGACGGACTTCCCCGTTTACCACCAGCTTCAGATCGGTATTCTGGGGATCGCCCGTAAACTCCGCGACCGGTATGAAACCTGACAGCGGACAGGCGTTATCAAATGCTTTTGCTTTTTCCCAGGGTTGTCCGGCTTTTTTTAAGCCCGCCTGCAGATCGCGCAGCGTCAAATCCAGCGCCACACCATAACCGGCAATGGCTTTCGCCACGTGCGCTTCGCTGGCCTGTTTTAGCGTGGTGCCGATCAACACCGCCAGCTCGACTTCATGATGCACTTCACCAAAGGCATCAGGAATGGATAAAGGCTGCCGCAGATCGCACAAGGCCGAAGCCGGTTTAATAAAGATAACCGGTTCGGTCGGCGTCGCACTGCCCATTTCTTTAATGTGTTTCGCATAGTTGCTGCCCACGCAAACCACTTTGCTGACGGGATAATCTAACAAAGCGCCTTGCCAGTTACGATGCTGATACATGCTAATCCCCTGTTTCATGATGCCGGACGGTCAGTCTTCGACGATTAAAAAGCATACAGGGCAGCACCGCACAGCGCTCCCCTGCGTAGCCATTGCGATGATTTAACCTGACAGATGCGCAGGAATTGTCAACCTGCCCGCCAGGCTATTTGTGCGTCAGTACAGGAAAACGCGGTGCGGCAGGTTACCGGGAAGGGGAAAACAGCGGCGCTGCACAATTAATATTCAGCGCGGGTGCAAAATATAAATTTGCTGTTCACTGCCGCACATCAATAATATTAACGGAACAATCCGAGTTAATCTTTTTTGTCCGCCTCAAGATGGGTTTTTAACAAACTTTCAATCGGCGGAGGAATTTGCAAATAATATCCCTGCTCGCTTAACCCCTGCTTAACTTTATTGATGTCGGCGTTGGCCAGCTTGTCGCGTTGGGCAAGGTTAATCACCATGGCCAATTGCGGTTTACCAAAGCCTTTCAACAGCGCGTCAGGCACGCGCGAAAAATCGTCCTTTTTTTCAACATAAAGATAAGTCTGGTCACGGACGGGACTTCTGTAGATCACACAAAACATATTTTTTACTCGAATTAACCCGCGCTGAGGCTTGTTTGAATATAGCGCTAACTATAACATGCTTGCAGTACTTCGAATATTCGCCGATCGCGCTTTAACGATGCTTTTATCATCGCTTAGCACAGGGTAGTAAAACAGGACTGAGTCGGGACAGATGCCGCAATCGCCAATCGAATTTAAGGGAAGCAGTTTTACCTTGTCTGTTGTTCATTTGCATCACCATGAGCCAGAGGTGATCCGCAAAGCGCTTCAGGACAAAATTGACCAGGCACCCGATTTCCTGAAAAACGCACCAGTGGTGCTGAATGTTGCGGCACTCAATGCCGCCGTAAACTGGAAACAGATGCTGCAGGCGGTAAGCGCTACGGGACTGCGTATTGTCGGTGTCAGTGGCTGCAAAGACGAGGCGTTGAAAAAGCTGATCGCCCGCGCCGGTCTGCCGGTGCTGGCAGAGGGGAAAGAGAGCCAGAAACGTGAGGAGCCAAAACCTGAACTCAAACTGGTTGCTGCGGAACCTCTGGCCGCGAAGACACGCATCGTCAATACACCGGTCCGTTCAGGCCAGCAAATCTATGCCCGTAATGCAGATTTGATTGTGACCAGTAGCGTCAGTGCCGGTGCAGAACTGGTCGCTGACGGCAATATCCATATTTACGGCATGATGCGTGGTCGGGCGCTGGCAGGCGCCAGCGGCGACAGAGAATGCCAGATTTTTTGTACCAACCTGTCCGCAGAGTTGGTTTCTATCGCCGGGGAGTACTGGATTATGGATCAGATCCCCGAAGAATATTTTGCTAAAGCAGCGCGGCTTTGCCTTCAGGATGGCGCGCTGACTATCCAGACACTTAATTAGGCCCCTTTTCTTTCGTTAAGGAAATCAATATTTATGGCACGCATTATTGTAGTTACATCCGGTAAAGGGGGCGTTGGTAAGACCACGTCAAGCGCGGCCATCGCCACCGGTTTAGCGCAGAAAGGCAAGAAAACGGTTGTCATCGACTTTGATATCGGCCTGCGTAACCTTGATTTGATCATGGGCTGCGAGCGCCGGGTTGTTTATGATTTCGTGAATGTTATTCAGGGTGATGCCACGCTGAATCAGGCCCTGATCCGCGACAAGCGCACTGAGCAGCTGTATATTTTGCCTGCCTCACAAACCCGTGACAAAGACGCGCTGACTCGCGAAGGCGTCGAGAAAGTCCTGAATGATCTTGCGGAGATGGAGTTCGATTTTATTGTTTGTGACTCCCCTGCGGGCATTGAAACCGGTGCGTTAATGGCGCTCTATTTTGCCGATGAAGCCATCATCACCACCAACCCGGAAGTCTCTTCGGTTCGCGACTCTGACCGTATTCTCGGTATCATTTCGTCCAAATCACGCCGTGCGGAAACCAGCCAGGAGCCGGTTAAAGAGCATCTGCTGCTGACCCGCTATAACCCGGGTCGTGTTAACCGTGGCGATATGCTGAGCATGGAAGATGTGCTGGAAATTCTGCGCATACCGCTGGTCGGCGTCATCCCGGAAGACCAGTCTGTGCTGCGTGCCTCAAACCAGGGTGAACCCGTGATTCTGGACGCGGAGTCCGATGCGGGTAAAGCCTATGCCGATACCGTTGAACGGTTGCTCGGTGAAGTTCGCCCCTTCCGCTTTATTGAAGAAGAGAAGAAGGGTTTCCTGAAACGCCTGTTCGGGGGATAAACCATGGCATTACTCGATTTCTTTTTATCCCGGAAGAAGAACACTGCCAACATAGCCAAGGAACGGCTGCAGATTATTGTGGCAGAACGGAGAAGGGGCGACAGTGAGCCCCACTATCTTCCGCAACTCAAGCGCGACATTCTGGACGTGATTTGCAAGTACGTGAAGATTGATCCGGACATGGTGACAGTTCAGCTTGATCAGAAAGGAGATGATATCTCGATTCTGGAACTGAACGTCACCTTACCTGAAACGGAAGACGTAACGAAATGACGCGTCTGGTTTCCTGAGATTCCCCTGCGCAGTAGCAGGGGAATTTTTTTATATCTCGGCAAGTATCTCGCTAATGCCGGGTTTCAGAAGCGCACCGCGCCAGCCTGCCAGAAGTTCGGGCTCACGGTTCTGTGGCTTTAATCCCCAGTGCTGACTCAACACCTGATTAATCTGTCGACGTGATGCCAGCAGTTCCTGGCTTAATCCGCTCTGTTCACTGACCTGCTGTACCAGTGCTTTAATCGCTTTAAAAGCCCGTTTGTAATGCACGTGATCCACCAGATTCGCTAACGGCGGTGGTAACGCACTGTCCTCCAGCGCGGCGGCTTCAGCAACCCGCGCCAGCATTGCCCTGCCGTGGAAACGGATCTCGTGACCGGACAGGCCCAGATGGTCTAACTCCCCTTGCGAGCCCGGCATAAAGCGCGCCACTTTCCACAGGTTTTCTTCACGCACCACAAAATTGACCGCCATGTCTTTTTCGCGGGCAACGTTAAGCCGCCATGCCGCCAGGCGCTGCAGCGCGGCCAGTTGACGCGGACGCAGTTGCCAGGCGTTAGTGATGTCCCGCCATGCGTCCTCGGGATCAAGCACATCTAAACGGCGCTGACACAGGTTTTCACATTCGCTCAGTGCCGCCGTCACGTTCCCCACCTGCTCCACCTGCGCCATCAGCTGATGCGCAATGGGCAGCAGGTAATGCACATCCGCTGCGGCGTACTGACACTGCCGCTCAGTCAGCGGACGGGCCAGCCAGTCGGTCCGGGCTTCACTTTTGTCTAATTCCACCTGAGTGAAATGCGCCACCATTGAGGCAAAACCCCAGGAAAGTGGCTGACCGCTGAACGCCGCCAGAATCTGTGTATCGATCATGGGCTGTGGCAGTACCCCAAAGCGGTGCAGGAACACTTCCAGATCTTCCCCCCCGGCGTGCAAAAATTTGGTCACGCGGGTATCCGTTAAGAGCGCAATAAACGGTGACCAGTCACGGACAGGTAACGGATCGATCAGGACTAACTGCTCGCCATCAAACAGCTGGATTAACCCCAGCTGAGGATAGTAGGTCCGGGTACGGACAAATTCGGTATCCAGGGCGACAGCCGTATGCTGGCGTGCTTTTTGACACACCTCGGCCAGGTGATCATCGTTATCGATCAGAGAATAGCTCACGTTCAGTTTCCACCGCAGCTGACAACGTGCGGTGCTCCATGTTAAAAGCAATAAAAACGCCGGACAGTGCCGGCGTTCAACCTGAATCCTGACGGCGAATCAGCTTGCGCTGGTTTTCACCTCGTCGCGCAGTTCACGACGCAGAATTTTTCCTACATTCGTTTTAGGCAGTTCATCACGAAACTCAACAATCCTGGGCACTTTGTAGCCTGTCAGTTGACGGCGACAATGGCCCAGCAGCTCTTCTTTGGTCAGCGACTGATCTTTCTTGACCACACAAACCTTCACCGCTTCACCGGACAACTCACTCGGCACACCAATGGCTGCCGCTTCACGCACTTTCGGATGCTGCATCAGGACATCTTCTATCTCATTAGGATAGACGTTGAAGCCCGAAACCAGAATCATATCCTTTTTGCGGTCAACGATGCGGATAAATCCTTCGTGATCAACGGTAACAATATCGCCGCTGTGGAGCCAGCCATTTTTCAGGACCTCTGCCGTGGCCTCCGGATGCTGCCAGTAACCCAGCATTACCTGCGGCCCACGAATGCATAATTCGCCGGGCTCACCAGTGGGGACTTCATTACCGTTTTCATCCAGAATAATGACATCCGTTGAGGGAACCGGCAAACCAATACTGCCGGTGTGGCAGTTAATGTCGTAGGGATTAACCGACACCAGTGGGGAACATTCCGTCAGCCCATAGCCTTCCAGCAGATAGTGCCCGGTCAGTTTTTCCCAACGTTCCGCCACTGCTTTTTGCACCGCCATCCCCCCGCCCGCGGACAGACGTAACGTCGAGAAGTCAAGTTTGTTAAAATTATCATCGTTGAGTAAGGCATTGAACAGCGTGTTCACGCCGGTTATCGCCGTGAAAGGATACTTCGCCATTTCTTTCACAAAAGCGGGAATGTCGCGCGGATTGGTGATCAATACGTTTTGCCCACCCAGTTCCACAAACAGCAAGCCGTTCACGGTCAGCGCAAAGATATGGTAGAGCGGCAAGGCCGTCACGACGCACTCTTTACCGTCGCGGAGTAACTTGCCATACGTCGCCTTGGTCTGCTCAAGGTTTGCCTGCATGTTTCGGTGCGTCAGCATCGCACCTTTTGCGACGCCGGTCGTCCCGCCCGTGTATTGCAGGAACGCCAAATCATCATTACTGACCTGTGGACGTCGATACGGCATTGACGCGCCCGTTTCCAGCACATGGCGAAATGATATCGCCCCCGGCAAATGATACTTGGGCACCAGCCGCTTCACATACTTCACCACAAAATTCACCAGCGTGGCTTTTACCGGTGCCAGTTGATCCCCCATCCGGGTCAGCACCACATGTTTGACCGCCGTCTCAGCGACGACTTTTTCCAGCGTATGTGCAAAGTTCGACACGATGACGATCGCACTGGCACCGCTGTCATTTAGCTTATGCTTCAGTTCACGCGGGGTATAAAGCGGATTGACGTTAACCACGACCATGCCGGCCCGGAGCACACCAAACAGCGCGACCGGGTATTGCAGCAGGTTCGGCATCATGAGCGCGACGCGCGCGCCCGGTTGTAACCTGAGTTCGTGTTGCAAATATGCCGCAAACGCCCGGCTTTTCTCGTCCAGTTGGCGGTAGGTCATTTTTTGACCCATGTTGTAAAATGCGGGCTGTCCGGCGTAACGCACGACAGCCTGCTCAAATAAATCGACCAGAGACGTATAACGATCAGCATTAATTTCGGCAGGGACGTCTGCCGGGTAGCGTTTCAGCCAAACCTTATTCAAGGATTCACCCCGATAATCTTGTTGTGTACTCATCGCCGCCTCAACAATCGTATTTGTTAACAATATTTTAACTGATTGTACCATTTTGCTCTTATTGGCATGTTGAGGTTGCGAAGCCCATCACTAAATTTCGTGTTGGTTAATGATGCAAATAAAAAGCCCGGTTGCGAGCACCGCGACCGGGCCTGTTCAAAACGGATGTCACACTATTGCGTGAGGATGGTCTCGACCTGAGCCGGACCGGGGTTGTACATGCCCCAGTAAGGATTCGGACCCCAGTAACCACCACGATGGCGCGTGGGGCCATACCAGATCCAGGGATCGAGAGGCTCTGGCGGTGACACGACCTGACGGGTCAAATGCCAGCGCTGGTAACCCCGAACGTCAACGACCACAAACGAGTAGTTTGCTTCGCCGATTTTACCGGGCTCCGTTCCCTTAATCGTGCCGAGAACGGTGACGTACTGGTCTTTGACATCCGTCGGGTCAACAAAACCGGGAATGTCGGCATAGATACGCCCTACTGAGCTGGCCCCCAGCACCGGGCGCGCGCCGTCATCCAGCGGCTGGGTCGCAATTTCCAGCCGGGTTTTGCCATTGCGGTTAGTTACGTTGACTACTTTACCGCCAAAGCGCGACTCCTGGCCGACATAGAGGGCCGGATTGCTCATCACCCGCAGTAAATCCTGCTGGGGCAACGCTGAGTGACCTTTAATCGTATCCGGTACGGAAACACAACCACTTAACACCAGGGCGCAGACCAACATCACACCGGCAACGCCTCTACGACACATTGACATAGACATTCTCCTGAAGGTTGATGTTTAGAGTGCCCCGATAACAATAAGTTGCGTTGCCTGTCAGCGGCCCGGCAGTTTTTTCCATGCCACTTCATTACGCAGATAGGTTGGCTCAGCCTGTTCGGGCAACACGGTTTGCCCCTGTGCTAAGGCGCGCGCCGCCAGGGGCAACATGTCCTCAGCCGCTGGCAGCAAAACGCCGCTGTCTTTGAGCTGGAGTGCATGGCCCTGCTGCAGTACCGGCCAGGCCTGCCATCCGGTACCGGCGGTATACCACTCCCCGCTCAGCGCCTGCATGCGCTCCAACGCGGCCTCGGGCGTAAGCACGCTTTCCGTTGCTTCACCTTGCCAGATACCGTCCTCATCGCGCTGATATTCTGCCCAGTACACTTCACCCATGCGCGCATCAATCGCGGTGAGTACCCGACAGGCACCGTGCTGACGCCAGGCGCCCTGCGCCAGCGTGGCCAGGGTGGAAATACCTGCCATCGGTAACGCCGCGCCGAGTGCCAGCCCCTGGGCAATACCAATCCCGATACGCACGCCCGTAAAACTGCCGGGCCCGCGACCAAAGGCCAGCACATCGAGTTCGGTGAGTTCCAGTTGCTGAGCCTGCAGCAGCTCGGCGACCAGCGGCAAAATGCGCTGTGTGTGATCGCGCGGCGCAATTTCAAAACGTGCGTCACTCTCTTGCCCGTTAAGCAATGCCGCAGAACAGGCTTCTGTCGCTGTATCCAGCGCTAAAATTCGGACCGACATATCGACCTCTGAAGATTCAAAACGGCGCGCATCTTAGCACACAATTACGCGCTAGGTTACTGATTAATAAAGGCAATAGCTTGCGCAAGATCACGCGTGCGTGGTGTGGGCGGCAGACTGCTCAGAAAAAGTGCGCCGTAGGGCCGTGACACCAGCCGCTGGTCGCAGATGACCAGAACGCCGCGGTCGTCCGTATCACGAATCAACCGGCCCACGCCCTGTTTCAGCGTAATCACGGCATCCGGCAGTTGCACATCGCTGAAGGGATCGCCGCCCCGGATGCGGCAATCTTCCATCCGGGCCTTAAGCAGCGGGTCCTCTGGCGACGTAAACGGCAGCTTATCGATAATGACCAGCGACAGCGCATCTCCCCGTACATCCACGCCTTCCCAGAAGCTGCTGGTCGCCACCAGCAAGGCATTCCCTTTATCGATAAACTCTTTGAGCAACTGTCCTTTGCTGGTTTCGCCCTGCACCAGCACCGGCAATGTCATGGTGGCCCGGAACTCGGCGGCCAGCTCACGCATCATCAGATGAGAAGTGCATAAAAAGAAGCAGCGGCCTTTGTTCGCCTCGATCAGCGGCTTCATCATTTTTGCCAGCTGACGCGCGCCACCGGGGCGATTGGGCTCAGGCAGATTGCGTGGCACACACAGCAACGCCTGCCGCGCATAGTCAAACGGGCTGTTAAGAATCAGGTTTTTTGCCTGACTGACGCCCAGTCGCTCGGCAAAGTGGTCCATCTTTTCATCTACAGCCAGGGTGGCAGAGGTAAAAATCCAGGCCGCTTTACGGTTATCCATGACCTCGCGGAAACGTTCGGCAACCGATAAAGGCGTCAGCGCCAGCACAAAGTGACGCGATGTACATTCATACCAGTAGCTAAAGCCCGGTTCGCTGATGGCACGAATCCGTTTCAGTCGCGTGCGATAGAGCGCCGCGCGCTCAAAGGCCGCATCCAGCAGGGCAGAACGTCCAAGCGAAAGTTTGATCACGTCGTAACAGAGTTCCAGCGCATCATCCAGCAGCGTAAACATGCGCATGATGTTGTTATCGCTGAGGAGGTCGCGCAGGTTGCCGCGGTAGCCCGGTTCTCCCAGCGTCAGGCGAAAGTCCTGGGCACACTGGGCCAGACGGTCAGCGGATTTTTGCAACTGCTGAACGTCCCGCACTTCCGTGCGGTATGCGATAATGATGTCTTTGGCGAGATCGGCTAACTGACGACTCGACAGTTGCTGACCAAAATACTGACTGGCGATATCCGGCAGTTGGTGCGCTTCATCAAAAATCATGACGTCCGCTTCAGGGATCAGTTCCCCGAATCCGCCCTCTTTTACCACCAGATCGGCCAGGAAAAGATGGTGGTTGACCACGACGACATCGGTGTCCATCGCTTTTTTACGTGCTTTAACGACGAAACAGTCTTTATAAAGGGGGCAGTCGCTGCCCAGACAGTTGTCGTTGGTGCTGGTAACCAGCGGCCAGAGCGGACTGTCTTCGGTGACGCCGGCACAGGTGCTGATATCGCCATCCGGGGTTTGCGAGGCCCAGCTGCGGAGCGTGACAAAATCCGTGAGAGCCTGAACGCTCATATCGCCCCCGGTCGCGGACTGCTGCTCCATACGCTCCAGGCACAGATAGTTTGACCGGCCTTTAAGCAGCGCAGTTTTACCGGTAAACGTAAGCGCTTTCGCAATGGTGGGAAGATCGCGCGCGTAGAGCTGATCCTGCAGGGCTTTTGAGCCCGTTGACACGATCACCTTTTTCTTCGCCCGCAGCGCCGGGGCAAGATAAGCATAGGTTTTACCGGTGCCGGTCCCCGCTTCGACGACCAGTTCACCCTGATTCTGTACCGCCTCGGTGACCGCCTGCGCCATTTCACGCTGGGCCTCACGCGGTTTAAAGCCCGCAATGCCTTTTGCCAGCGCGCCATCAATTGCAAAATCGTCTGCCACGTACCCTCTCAATTACGGCCGAAAACACTGTATATTATGTCAGCATTGCAGCCCCGAAGGAAATCACAAACGGCAGCATTCTGCATGAAGTCTGCTGACCGGATGCGTTCAGTCAGTCTGACGGGCCAGGCCGCCCGTTATCGTCACGGGCTGATGTAGAGCGCACCCGCAACCAGTATCGCCATCAGGACGACAAGCGTAAAAAAACCGTGTTTTGCAGTACGCGACATACCGACAAACGTGGCGATCACAATAAACAGCAGCGTCAGTGCCCCGAACATTACCCAAAAGAGATAGTGCGTATTGGCCATGCGTTAATCCTGATTGTTCTGAACAAGTAAGCGACGCTTTATACCACTTTTCGCTGACGGTTGCGCGACTGACGGCGACCGTCTTCTGCAAGGGATGACAATCGTACCGGGAATATGTCAGGCTAGGCGTTCAGAAAATCAGGAGAAGAAAATGAGCATTACGCGCGTTGATCCCGAACACCGTATGTCCGAAGCCGTTATTCATAACGACACCATTTATTACACCAGTGTGCCCGAAAACCTCGACGCTGATGCCGAGGCGCAAACGGCTAATGCGTTAGCGGTGATCGATGCCCTGCTGACGCGCGTAGGCAGCGACAAAAGCAAAATCCTTGACGCTACCATTTTTCTGGTCGACAAGGCGGATTTTGCCGCGATGAATCGCGCCTGGGATGCGTGGGTTTCACCCGATAACGCCCCGGTTCGCTGTACGGTCCAGGCCGGGTTGATGAATCCGAAGTATAAAGTTGAAATAAAAATTATCGCGGCCCGCTGATCCCGAGCCCCGGGCGTCAGCCTTCATCGTCCTCTTCGAAGCGCGCCCGGATCATTTCACCTGTATGGCTTTCACGTATCTCCTGTGCCACAACGGTAATCGCTTCACCGCTGGACATCCCTTCAGCCATTAACTGTTGAATGCGCTCTACGGCGCGCTGCTGCTGATCGTGTGAGAGTGCGGGTAATCCTGTCATCATCATTTTCTCCTGTTAAGGGCTGTCATTATTTCATGGGGAACAAACAGGTGCCAGTCAGGGAAAAATATGTCAGTCTAACGGCCTTACTGATGTCAAATTTCGTGCTCAATGATCGTTCAAACTCATAACCTGTGTTATTCGCCCGACGCTATCACCCACTATTTTTCGCGCATTGCGCATTTACCATGGGCGATGCTGCTTTCGTCCGGCCAGGCCAGTCACAGTGATAACCGTTTTGATATTTTGACGGCGGACCCGCTTACCACCCTGACAACCCGTGGCAGCATAACAGAAATTCAGCAGGGCGATCGCGTTGAAACGCGTACTGACGATCCGCTCTCCTTATTACAACAGGAGTGTGACGCGCTGGGCGCTAAGCCACCGCGTCACCCCGATTTGCCCTTTCAAGGCGGGGCGCTGGGGCTGTTTGGCTATGATCTGGGGCGACGCTTTGAAACGCTGCCCGACACCGCCCTTCACGATCTGACTACGGCAGACATGGCCGTGGGCATCTATAACTGGGCACTGATTGCCGACCATCACCTCGGTAAACTCACCCTGGTCGCCCTGGACGATATCGTCTCGCGCCTTGCCTGGCTGGAAAACTGGCCCGAACGTGACGCGGCGGCGTTTTCCCTTACCAGTGACTGGCGGTCAAACCTCAGCATAGACGACTACGCGGAACGTTTTAATAAGGTACAGGCCTATATTCAGGCCGGTGACTGCTATCAGGTCAATCTGGCACAGCGCTTCAGCGCCAGCTATCAGGGGGATGAATGGCGGGCATTTTGTATGCTCAACCAGGCCAATCGCGCCCCGTTCAGCGCATTTTTGCGCCTGCCCGACAGCGCCATTCTGAGCCTGTCTCCCGAGCGCTTCCTGGCACTGGATCAGCAGGTTATCACCACCCGTCCCATCAAGGGTACGCGTCCGCGTGCGGCCGATCCTGAGGCGGATGCGGCCCAGGCTGACAGTCTGCGCACGGCGGCGAAGGACCGCGCAGAAAACCTGATGATAGTCGACCTGCTGCGCAACGATATCGGTCGGGTCGCCGTCGCGGGCTCCGTGCACGTGCCCGAACTGTTTGTGGTCGAGCCGTTCCCGGCAGTCCATCATCTGGTCAGCACCATTCAGGCCACATTGCCGGATCATCTTCATGCCTGCGATCTGCTGCGTGCCTGTTTTCCCGGCGGCTCGATTACCGGTGCGCCTAAAATTCGCGCCATGGCGATCATTGATGAACTGGAGCCTCACCGCCGCAATGCCTGGTGCGGCAGCATTGGTTATCTCAGTGTCTGCGGCAGAATGGATACCAGCATCACCATTCGTACGCTGATTGCTGAGCGTCAGCATCTTTACTGCGCTGCGGGCGGCGGCCTGGTCGCCGACAGTGATATGGCCTCGGAATATCAGGAAACGCTGGATAAGGTCAGTCGCATTCTGCCTGCACTGGAAAAAGGAGCCTGAATGGCGCTGACGCTGGCTGATTTTCGCACCCGTTTTCTCCTGCAGCAGCCGCTGCATAACGCCCAGCCGCTGTCGGGGCGACATGCCGCTGTGTTAATCCCCGTCGTTGCCCGTCAACAGCCCGGCTTGCTGCTGACGCAACGTTCGCACGCCTTACGTAAACATGCCGGTCAGGTGGCCTTTCCCGGCGGGATGCAGGATCACGACGACAGCTCACTGGTGGCGACAGCGCTGCGAGAAGCGCAGGAGGAAGTGGGCATCGCACCCGATCGGGTTGAGGTGCTCGGCTGCCTGCCTCCGGTGACCAGCAGCACAGGTTTTCAGGTCACACCGGTGGTCGGCATTGTGCCTGCAACCCTCGAATTGCGCCTTAATCCTGACGAGGTTCAGAGCGCCTTCGAAATGCCCCTGACCGAAGCGCTTCGTCTTAGCCGCTACGCCGAACTTGACTATTATCGTGCCGGCATTCGCCACCCGGTGTGGCTTTCCCATTATCAGGGCTATCTGGTGTGGGGAATGACAGCAGGCATTATTCGTGCCCTGAGCCAGCAAATTGCATTTTAGTTGAGGGCGAGCCCATTTCTGCGTCTGAATTCAGGCTTTTGCGCCATGTCACACTATAATTTTTTCTGGTGGAGTTAATTAGTTTATTTCATGCGAAAAGCAGCACGTTTACCCTGCCTCGCCGTTTACTATTAGCGCCATTAACTGCCACGACAGTCTGCAAGTTTTTGTGAGGAGTGTCACCCATGATTTCGGTTTTTGACATGTTTAAAGTGGGCATCGGCCCATCCAGCTCTCATACGGTCGGTCCGATGAAAGCGGGTAAACAGTTTGTAGTGTTGTTGTCTGAACAAGGCAAGCTGCATGAGGTGACACGCATTGCGGTCGATGTCTATGGTTCCCTGTCGCTGACCGGTAAAGGTCACCATACGGATATAGCGATTATTATGGGGTTAGCCGGCGAATCGCCTGACAGCGTCGATATCGACGCCATCCCCGCGTTTATTAAGGATGTGCAACAACGTGAACGCCTGCCCCTTGCCAAAGGCGCGCATGAAGTCGATTTTCCGCGTGAAGGCGGCATGGTGTTCCGCAGCGAAAATCTCTCCCTGCACGAAAATGGCCTGCGCCTGCTGGCGTTCTCCGGCGACCTGCTGGTGCTGTCTAAAACCTATTACTCTGTCGGCGGCGGCTTTATTGTCGATGAAGAGCATTTTGGTCAGTCGGCCCTGGACGAAGTCACGGTGCCCTGGCCCTTCCACTCGGCCAAAGAACTGCTGGCCCACTGTCGCGAGACCGGACTTTCCCTGTCCGGGCTGGTGATGAAAAACGAGCTGGCACTGCATTCACGTGAAGAGATCAATGCATATTTTGCGACCATCTGGCAAACCATGCAGGCCTGTATTGACCGCGGTCTGAATACCGAAGGTGTGCTGCCCGGGCCGTTGCGGGTACCGCGCCGGGCGGCGTCACTGCGGCGTTTGCTGATCTCCTCAGCCAAACACTCTAACGATCCGATGGTGGTGATTGACTGGATCAACATGTTTGCGTTGGCGGTTAATGAAGAGAACGCGGCGGGCGGTCGGGTGGTGACCGCACCGACCAACGGAGCCTGCGGTATCGTCCCCGCCGTCCTGGCTTACTATGATCACTTCATTGAACCCGTCACGCCCGACATTTTTATTCGCTATTTCCTCGCCTCCGGTGCCATTGGCATTTTGTATAAAATGAATGCCTCTATTTCCGGCGCGGAGGTCGGTTGTCAGGGAGAAGTCGGCGTTGCCTGCTCAATGGCTGCGGCAGGTCTGGCCGAACTGCTGGGCGCCAGCCCTGAGCAGGTGTGCGTGGCCGCCGAAATCGGGATGGAACATAATCTGGGTTTGACCTGCGATCCGGTTGCCGGCCAGGTTCAGGTGCCCTGTATCGAACGTAACGCAATCGCCTCGGTGAAAGCGATCAACGCGGCACGTATGGCCCTGCGCCGTACCAGCGAACCGCGCGTCTCACTGGATAAGGTCATTGAAACCATGTATGAGACCGGCAAAGACATGAACGCGAAATACCGCGAGACATCACGGGGCGGACTGGCGATAAAAGTTCAATGTGACTAATAATTCAGTCTATTTATTTTTAAATTTCGCCCGTTAAACAGTGCATTAGCAAGTCCTGCCTGATATAAATATTAACGACGCTAAAGCGACCCGACAGTCGCTTTAGCGCGTTCTTCACAGCCTTTCATTTTACGCACCGGTCCTAAATTTGCTCCAGGCCGTGCCGATAACAACCCAGCTATATCTATTTTTCTGGTTTTGGGAAGGTGATTCTTGATGTTCATGGCCCAGCAATATGTTGGACAGTACAGACGTAAGCGTTTGCTTATTGCTGTGGTGATTGCTTCTATTGTTCTTACGTTAACGCTGGCTTTGCGCTATTTCGAAGAAAAATCACGGATTCAGCAGCGTGCAATTAGCTTTGCCGATAACGCGATTACGCGTTTTGATCGCATGTTTTCTCCGCTGGATGTGGCAGCCAATAACACGCTGGGTTTAGTGGGCATGCCCTGTGAGGACGCGCGTTTTCCCTTAATCGAAAAGATTGCGTCCTTACAAACCGTGCGGGCGATTCTGCTGGTGAACGATGACTTACTGTACTGCTCCAGTATTTTCGGCTCACGGGATATCACCTTTAGTCAGACCTACCCTGAACTGGCGCTTAACGATAAGCGCATGATCCTGTCTACAGATGACTATCTGCTTAAAGGTTCGCCGGTCTTATTACTCTGGACGCCAACAACGCTGGATAACCGCTCAGGCATCCTGCAGGCCATCAACATTGAACTGATGAGCAGTTATCTGCTGGAACCGCAGTCGCCCTGGGTGGAACGCGCCATCTTTAACGTTAACGGCAAGAGCCTGGAATACGGCAATCCGCTTATTGAGTCGGCGGTCCCTTCGGAAGATGAAGTCACCTATAACGAAGCGTCACTGCGTTATCCCTACACGGTAACGCTTTATGGCCCTTCCCCATCCCGTCTGGCACTGGCCTCGTTGCCTTCTCAGTTGCCGCTGGCGCTAATGCTGAGTTTGTTAATAGGCTATGTCATGTGGCTGGCAACCGCCAACCGCATGAGTCTGAGCTGGCAAATCAGCTATGGCATCACCGCCAGGGAGTTTATTGTTTACTGCCAGCCGCTCATCAATGCCCGAAACGGTCAGTGTGACGGCATTGAAATCCTGCTGCGCTGGCATAACCCGCGCCAGGGCTGGATCCCGCCCGATGTGTTTATTCCGCTGACTGAGCGTCAGAATCTGATTAAGCCTTTAACCCGTTTCGTGTTAAATCGCGTTGTCGAAGCCTTGCCGGATCTGCCTCACAGCCCGGATTTTCACATTGCTGTGAACGTCGCCGCCAGTCATTTTCGTGACCGCGCCATTCTGGAAGATCTGCAAACTATCTGGTGGCCTGCCAATCCGGTGCCAAAGCTGGTCGTCGAGCTTACCGAACGTGATGCGCTGCCGGTGGTCGATCAAACGGTCATTTCACAACTGCATGAGATTGGCGTACGGCTGGCAATTGATGATTTTGGCACAGGCCACAGTTCACTGTCTTACCTGAAGGACCTGCAACCGGACGTGCTGAAGCTGGATAAAATCTTCACCGCCTCGATCGGCACGGATGCGATTAACGCGACCGTAACGGATATGGTGATCTCACTGGCGCAACGGCTGAATATCAGCCTGGTGGCGGAAGGCGTGGAAACCCCGGAGCAGGCTGACTATCTGCGCGACCGCGGCGTGGATCACCTGCAGGGCTACTATTTTGCCCGCCCCATGCCGCTGGAGGATTTCCCCGCGTGGCTACGGCAACATCAACTGATCAGCGACCTGTAGTGCCATGCCTGGGGCAAAAAAAACGCATCACAGTATGATGCGTTTTGCGTTTTCAGAGGAGGTTAACCTTCTTCGTCCTCGTCATGCTGCGGATCGCGCGTCACACGAACCAGATCAATGCGGTATTCGGTCGCTTCAATAATTTGGAAGTGAAGCGGCGCGATATCAATGACGTCACCCGGCTTCGGTAATTGTCCTTTCTGAGCAATCAGCAACCCTGCCAGTGACGCATGATCGTCGTCCGGTTTCACCAGCTCATGAAAATCAAGCAGCTGCTGGAGCGAGTGGAGATCGGTTCCCCCCTTCACTAACCAGCCGTCGCCGTCCATGATGATATCCGGCGTTTCGTCTTCATCCGGGAATTCACCTGCTATCGCTTCCAGCACATCCAGCGGGGTAATCAGGCCCTGTACCACACCAAACTCGTTGGTGACGATCACAAAGCTCCCTTTGGCACGACGCAGTACGCCCAGCAGGTTAATCGGATCGAGCGTTTCCGGCACCACGATAATCGGCGTATTTGCCGCAAAGGTGGCAACATCCACACCATGATCCAGTGCGACCAGCAGCTCTTTGGCCCTGACAACGCCGATAATCTCGTCCAGTTCTCCCCGACAGACCGGGAACAGACTGTGCGGTGTGTCCAGCAACTGGATACGAATCTCGTCTACCGGACGACTGGCATCCACCCAGGAGATATCGCCACGCGGCGTCATGATGCTGCGAATTGAACGGGAAGCCAGCGTCAGTACGCCGTTAATCATATAGCGCTCTTCATCCTTAAAGGCTTCCTGTGGGATCGCGACGGCTATCGCCTGCTCTTCAGTGCTGGCCGGGGCCGTCTGTACACGGTTGCGGCCCCCCATCAGGCGCAAAATGGCCTCAGCGGTACGCTCACGCATAGGACGATGCGACTGATGGCGAAGAAAGTTGCGACGCGCAATCTGGTTAAACAGCTCGATCAGGATCGAGAAACCAATCGCCGCATACAGATAGCCTTTAGGAATATGGAAGCCAAACCCTTCCGCCACCAGCGACAGACCGATCATCAGCAGGAAACTGAGACACAGGACAACGACCGTAGGATGGGCGTTAACAAATTTTGTTAACGGTTTAGAGGCCAGCAACATCACAATCATGGCGATCACTACCGCCGTCATCATGACCGGCAGGTTATTCACCATCCCCACGGCCGTAATCACCGCATCCAGTGAGAAGACCGCATCAAGTATGACGATCTGTGCCACAACGGCCCAGAAGCTGGCATAGCTGCGGTTGCCGCTGTTTTCCAGCTTACGGTTTTCCAGCCGCTCATGCAGTTCCATCGTGGCTTTAAAGAGCAGGAAGATACCGCCCGCCAGCAAAATAAGATCGCGTCCGGCGAAACTAAACCCGCCCACGCTAAACAGCGGCCGCGTCAGTGTGACCATCCAGGAGATCAGCGACAGCAGGCCCAGACGCATAATCAGCGCCAGCGAGAGGCCAATCAAACGCGCTTTATCGCGCTGCTTCGGCGGTAACTTATCGGCCAGGATGGCAATAAATACCAGGTTATCAATGCCGAGCACAATCTCGAGCACGATGAGCGTGAGCAATCCCGCCCAGATTGAGGGGTCGAACAGAAATTCCATTAGTGACTCCTGAAAAAGGCTGTGATTACGCTAAAACGTACCAGCGTCTGACGACGTGACGGTGAGCAAGGTGTAAAAGCAAAGAAAACGCGGTCTGGCGTAAATTGACGCGCTGAGGAGCGCAAAGACAAGGTTAAGCAACGTCGGTGACGGTCCATAAGGGTGGGCTGAAGCCCATTACTCCTGAATAATTAACAGATCGCTAATGTATCAGTTCGGTCAACAAGGTCAAAAAATTTTCTTATTTTTACATTCTGTCATCACTTCGTTTATGCGCCATTAAAACGTAATTTCACGCTTTTATGCTGTAAATAGCCAACCGACATCACAAAATTTATTTTTTCGGTCACTAAAATAAATCCGGCATGCACGTAGTGAGTTGGTTATCCCTGCAATGTGGATATCGGGCCGGCAGGCTCAATAAAGAAGTCAGCATTGTTAACGCGATAATTCTTAACGGTTCCTCACCTTATGGAATCAACAAGCGAACGGAGGTAGCACGTGACCATTGCTCTGATCATTGGTACACACGGCTGGGCAGCAGAACAGCTGCTTAAAACGGCAGAGATGCTTTTAGGCGAACAGGAAAACGTCAAATGGATTGATTTTGTACCGGGCGAAAATGCAGAAACGCTGATTGAAAAATATCAGGCAAAGCTGGCCGAACTGGACACCTCAAAGGGGGTGCTTTTTCTGGTAGATACCTGGGGTGGAAGTCCTTTTAATGCGGCAAGTCGGCTGGTCATGGATCACGCCAGCTATGAGGTCGTGGCCGGGGTGAATATTCCCATGTTAGTGGAAACCCTGATGGCGCGGGATGACAATCCAACCTTCGATGAGCTGGTAGCGATTGCGGTTGAAACCGGTCGTGAAGGCGTCAAAGCGCTGAAAGCCCAACCTGGAGTCAAACCCGCGCCCGTTGCTGCCGCACCGACTCCACCTCCCACCCCTGCCGCTGTCAGACCCCTCTCGCCTGACGAACACATGATTATCTGCCTGGCCCGTATTGATGACCGCCTGATTCATGGCCAGGTCGCCACACGCTGGACCAAAGAGACCAATGTCAGCCGCATCATTGTCGTCAGTGATGAGGTGGCAAACGACAATGTGCGCAAGACACTCTTAACCCAGGTCGCGCCGCCGGGCGTGACTGCGCACGTGGTTGGCGTCGATAAAATGGTGCGCGTCTGGAATAACCCCAAATATGCCCGTGAGCGCGTCATGCTGCTGTTCACCAATCCCACCGATGTCTTGCGGGTTGTGGAACAGGGCGTCGATATCAAAAGCGTCAACATTGGCGGCATGGCCTTCCGGCAGGGCAAAACGCAGGTCAACAATGCCGTGTCCGTTGATGAGAAAGATATCGCCGCGTTCCAAAAGCTCAATGAACGCAATATTGAGCTTGAGGTACGCAAGGTTTCAGGTGATCCCAAACTGAAAATGATGGATCTGATAGCCAAAGTAGGCGCTTAACGGGCCAGCACTCTTTTCTATCCTGTAGAGGACACGAAGTATGATGGAAATAACCACACTTCAAATTATTTTGATCTTTATTATCGCCTGTATTGCCGGTATGGGATCCATCCTGGATGAGTTCCAGTTTCACCGCCCTCTGGTGGCCTGTACCCTGATTGGGATCATACTGGGGGACATGAAGACAGGCATCATCATCGGCGGAACGCTGGAGATGATTGCACTGGGCTGGATGAACATTGGCGCGGCGGTCGCCCCTGATGCGGCGCTGGCGTCCATTATCTCCACCATTCTGGTCATTGCAGGTGGGCAAAGCGTCGGCGCCGGTATCGCGCTGGCTATTCCGCTCGCCGCCGCCGGCCAGGTGCTGACCATTATCGTGCGCACGTTGACCGTGGCATTTCAGCATGCGGCGGACAAAGCCGCAGAGAAAGGCAATCTTACGGCCATTTCGTGGATCCATGTCTCCGCCCTGCTGCTTCAGGCTATGCGCATCGCCATTCCGGCGTTGATCGTTGCGATTTCGGTTGGCACGGACGCGGTGCACTCTCTGCTCAGTTCGATTCCTGAAGTCGTGACGAACGGACTCAACATTGCGGGCGGCATGATTGTGGTGGTGGGTTACGCCATGGTCATCAATATGATGCGGGCCGGTTACCTGATGCCGTTCTTCTATCTCGGTTTCGTGACGGCGGCTTTCACCAGTTTCAACCTGGTTGCGCTGGGGGTGATTGGCGTGGTGATGGCCGTGCTTTATATCCAGCTCAGTCCGAAATATAACCGTACCGCCGGTGCGCCTGCGGCCTCGCCGTCAGCAAACGATCTTGACAACGAACTCGATTAAGGAACAGGTGACAACATGGTTGATATAACAAAAGTCGAAAAGAAACTGACGCCAGGCGATGTCCGTGCTGTTTTTGTACGCTCAAACCTTTTCCAGGGTTCCTGGAACTTCGAACGTATGCAGGCGCTGGGATTCTGTTTTTCTATGGTGCCGGTGATTCGCCGTCTCTATCCTGAAAACAACGATGACCGCAAGCAGGCGATAAAACGTCACCTTGAGTTCTTTAACACACATCCTTATGTTGCGGCCCCGGTCCTGGGCGTGACCATGGCGATGGAAGAGCAGCGCGCCAATGGTGCCGCAATTGATGATGGTGCAATAAACGGCATCAAAGTGGGCCTGATGGGGCCGCTGGCTGGCGTAGGTGACCCGATTTTCTGGGGAACGGTTCGTCCGGTGTTTGCCGCCCTGGGTGCGGGCATCGCAATGAGTGGCAGTTTGCTCGGTCCATTGCTGTTCTTCATCCTGTTTAACCTGGCCCGTCTGCTCACCCGTTATTACGGTGTGGCCTACGGTTACCGTAAAGGGATTGATATCGTCAGCGATATGGGCGGTGGCTTCCTGCAAAAACTGACCGAAGGTGCCTCTATCCTTGGGCTGTTTGTCATGGGCGCGCTGGTCAATAAGTGGACGCACGTCAATATTCCGCTGGTGGTGTCACGCATTACCGACCAGACCGGCAAGACCACAGTCACTACCGTCCAGTCGATTCTGGATCAGTTAATGCCCGGCATCGTCCCGCTCCTGTTGACCTTTGCCTGTATGTGGCTGCTGCGGCGTAAGGTCAATGCCCTGTGGATCATCGTTGGTTTCTTTGCTATCGGTATCTTCGGCTACTGGATCGGCCTGCTTGGGCTTTAATCCTGACGCAATCGGGAGCAAGGCTCCCGATTTTTTTGGCGGTAACATCCACTGAAGCTCGAAAGGAAGCCCCATGTCATTGACGGACATCATCATCGCTCTCTGCATCGCTGCTCTGCTGGTGTTTGCGATCTACGATGAGGCGATTCTGCCCCGACGTAAAGGCCCGACGCTGTTACGTGTGCCGCTGCAGCGCCGTCATAAAGCCGACAGCCTGATTTTTATTGGTTTACTGGTCATCCTGCTCTGGAACAACGTCACGCATCAGGGACCCGTGCTGACCACCACACTCTTGATGATGCTGTGCTTTTTGTCCTTCTGGCTGTTCTGGCTCCGCCGCCCCACGCTGGTCATGAAACGGGAGGGATTGTTCTTCGCGGGTATCTGGATCGCCTATTCCCGTATCCAGAGCATGAATCTGTCTGAAGACGGCATTTTAGTCATCCAGCTTGAACAGCGGCGCTTACTGATCGCCGTGCATCAGCTTGACGATCTTGAGCGGGTTTATCAAACCCTGGTCGAAGCGCGTTAGTCGCGTTGCCACAGGGTTATCACAAAATCCGCTTCGCAGTGAAACTGCGCGCTTTCGGCTAACGTCTGCCAGACGTCTGGCCGCGCGCGCCAGGCAAAGGGCGTCATCTGCAATAATGTGGTGGCGGCCTGTCCGGTAAGGGCCATCGGATAGGTTAATGCATGCCGGGCACGTTGCTGAAAGCCCTGATACACTTTCCCTTCCGGTGCGTGCAGCTGAACATCGCGATAGATCAGCGCTTTGAACTGCGCCAGATGGTGCGGGCCCGGCGTAACCGTTAACAGGTATCCACCGGGTTTGATGACGCGATTAAGCTCCGCTTCATTACAGGGCGCATAGATGCGAACCACAGCATCAAGGGAATGGTCCGCAAACGGCAGACGCTGACTGGAGGCGACACAGAACAGGACCTGCGGATAGCGCTTCGCCGCGAGCCGAATGGCCATTTTGGCCACGTCCAGGCCAAAGACCTTGCCCGCTGGCGCAAAGTTATCCGCCAGCGCACCGGTGTAGTACCCTTCCCCACAGCCTGTATCCAGGATCTGAGCGGCCGGTACCTGCAGATGCTGATTCAGCACGTCAACCACCTTGTCCCGCAGGGGCTGATAGTAACCGGCCTGCAAAAAGTCACGTCGCGCCTGCATCATCTCCGCGCTGTCGCCCGGCTCGCGGGAGCCTTTATGTTGAACGGGCAGCAAATTGACATAGCCCTCTTTCGCCTGATCGAACTGATGGCGATTTTCGCAACACCAGCTGCGTTCGGTCAGGTTCAGGGAAGAGTGACAAAGTGGGCAAATCAAGGACATATGGCGCTCCGGCATCTATCGATGCGCAGCAGTGTACTCGACAGGGAACCCGAGCGAAAGCGTAAAAAAAGCCTCGGCCAGAAGGCCAAGGCTTTAATATCTGAGACCGGGCGCAGGGCACCCGTCTGAGGCGAAATCAGATAGCAGTAACGTTAACAGCTGCCGGGCCTTTCTGGCCGTCCTGAATTTCGAACTCAACGTTTTGGCCTTCGGCCAGCGTTTTGAAGCCGTTGCCCTGAATAGCAGAGAAGTGTACGAACACGTCTTTGCTACCGTCAGCTGGAGTGATAAAACCGAAGCCTTTAGACTCGTTGAACCACTTAACCTGACCTTTAATCTTTGCCATTTTACTAATTCCTTAAAGTGTTTATTTGCCCGGAGGCTAACCTACAGATAAAACAGAGACATTACTGAATGAGGCACTGATTAAAGTTCGGCAAGGAAGCGGTATTCAACGTCAACGTCTTTACTCGTAACTTCTTTACTGAAGATGCCATACATAAACAGAACTGTACCTCGTTTAACCCACGAATTGTTATCACATATCCGCTAAATAATGGCAAGCCATTTTTAATATGTCGATCGTTAGTTTTTGCATAATTGCAGGGTAGCTCCCAGAGAATGTACTTTATGGTACAAAATGCTGCGAACCGAAACCCAGCGACCGTCATAACTTCACGATAAAATAAAGGCTTCCTGCATCCCGGATGGGATAACGTACTACTTTTCCTGCTTTTATCATGATGTATGACAATAAATAAATTACATTGCACTAATATGGCAATAATGCACCAAATAAAGGAATGGATAAGGGGAACGGTAAACCCGGACGGCTTCAGCTTGTACAGCTTTTATTATTTCGTACAAATATAAAAATTATTATTAGTAAAATCAAAAGTTGAGACTTCCCCTCCGCACTAATCATTTTCTTGACAGCTGACGTTTGAATTACCCCGAGCGCGTAAAAGAAATAAAAAGCGAATACGCCGGAGCCTTGCCGTTTCACAAACACAGGGCCCCGTATTTCGGATTAGGTCGGATTGAGATCGCTCAGACTGTGGCTCGCCCCAATTTTCCAGGGCGCAAAATTTTGCTGAACCTCGCCACTCTGCGCGAGTGCTCGCTGGAGTTCAGCCGGGGGCGCATCCAGTGACTCATCCGCCAGTTCGAAAACGCCCCACTGAATGGGAAGGGTCAGTGGCTGACCTATCGCGCGCCACAACGCCACCGCCTGCTGGGGATCCATGTGTTGTGCCCCCATAAACCAGCGCGGAGCATAAGCGCCTATCGGCAAAGCGGCCAGATTAAAGGGGCCATAATGCTGCGCAATCGCCAGAAGACTGTCGCTGTAGCCGCTGTCACCGGAAAACCAAAATCGCAGCGAAGCGGTCCTGATCACCCAACCGCACCACAGGGTTCGGTTGCGATTAGTAACGGTGCGCATGCTCCAGTGGCGCGCAGGTACCGCATCAAACTGTATTCCCGCAAACACTTTCTGTTGCCACCAGTCAAGCTCATGCACCTGTTTGACCCCATGACGCTTACACCACTCCGCCAGCCCCAGCGGCACCAGAAAAATAGTGTCCGGAAAGCGGCGCACAATCTGTTTGATGGTGGGCTTATCCAGATGATCGTAATGATTATGGGATATCAGGACGTAATCCAGCCGCGGTAACTGGTCAATGGCCAGCGGAGACGGCGTTTTACGTTCAGGTCCGATAAACGGCAAAGGGGAAGCCCGCCGGGACAGCGCGGGATCAATCAGAATATAGTGTTGGTTTATGCGCATCAGCAGCGCCGCATGGCCCAGCCACCAGAGACGGTCATCCTCCCCGTTCAGATCGGCAGGTTGCCACCACTGCGTAATAAACTGGTCATAGCCCTGACGAGGCGGATGGGGTAATCCCTGGGCTTTGCGTTCACGTCGCCAGCGCTGCAGGTCACCTTGCTGGCGGCTGTCGGGCTCAGGGTTACGAAACCCCTCAGCGGTGTGATGGGGTTTACTGCTGTCATACCAGGGATTTTTCCAGGCCATCCGGCCTCCATGCAGGGTTAACGTTCCGGGATTAAACGAATCAGTCCGTCGTTTTCCGACGGCGCTTCGGGGGACGGCTCATCTGCACCATTCTGCGCCTCAATCATCCGCCGCAGCAGTGCATTCTGTTTCTTTTGCTCTTCTAACAATGACGTCAATAACGCAACCTGTTCGTTCGCCCGAACGCTGGCGCGATTAACGTAAAACCACAGCATTAATGCCACAATCAGCGCCAGCAGAAAAACGCCGTAACTGATTACCGGTCCCGCATTCGCGGCTAACTCATTCATAACTGCCTCAAGATACCTGATGAAATCACAAAAAAAGAACGACCGTCTATTCTACTCCGCGCCGCCGCAAAAGATAATGGTGACGTCAGCGATATAGCGCTTTCTCCGCTTTCAGTTATCTCTGATCGCATCCTGCCTGAAAGCGAGGCATGCTAATCCTGTACATCATGTTAAGCAGCAGTCACTGGAACGCTGCGTGGGTATCATAAGGAGATACAATGAAACTCTTCATTCGGGCGATTATCGTTATCGGCATCCTCTGGCTGGCTATGCTGTTCACAGGTTACGGCGTGCTGGCGGGCAGCAACAAGAATGCCGAGGGACTGGGGCTGAAATGTAACTATCTGACCGCCAGAGGGATGGTGACCGCGCAATATCTGCATACAGACAGCGGCGTGGTGGGCGTGACGGATTGCCCGCTGCTAAAGAAAAGTAGCGAAGTGGTCGACAACGGATAACGGAGGAGCGGGCCAACTGGCCCGCTTTTTTTTAACCCCCGTCATTGCCGGTATAGCCCAGCTCTGACGAAAGACGTTGGCCCGCTTCACGTAACAGCGTCACATACTGTTGCTTGTTCGCGGCAGAAAAGCGCAGCGTGGGAAAGGAAAGGCTCAGTCCGGCGACGGCAACACCAAAGCGATCAAAAACGGGCACGGCGATGCAGCGCACGCCCACTTCCTGTTCTTCGTTATCCTCACCATAACCCTGCGCCCTGACCTGACCCAGTGCTTCGCGTAACGCGCCTGCGTCCGGTAAGGTGTTGGCGGTGTTAATAGTGAACGTCATACGCTCCAGAATGGCATTCACCTCCTCCCGACTGCGCCAGGCCAACAACACTTTTCCCAGTGCGGTGGAGTGCAGTGGATTGCGGTGACCAATACGTGAGGCCATACGCAGGTTATACAGCGAGTCAATTTTATGCACATAGACCACGCTGTCGTCATCCAGCGCGCCCAGATGGATTGTCTCTTTGGTCAGACGCGATAACTCGCGCATGTGTACATCGGCGCTGCGGATAAGATCGCTATGCTGCAACGCGTTGGATCCCACCTCAAACAGTTTCAAGGTCAGCGAATATTTCTCACTTTCCCCTTCCTGCGCGACATAACCTAATGCTTTCATGGTTTGCAGGAATCGGTAGACCGTACTTTTGGACATCATCAGCCGTTGTGCCAGCTCGGTAATACCGTGATCGCGCTCTTCGCTTAATGCCTGCAAAATCCCGAATACTTTTTGCACCGAAGAGACGGCATCCGGCTGTTTATCCTTTTCGTCAGCGGCCATTTGTCACCCTGAATACGTGTTTCAAAAAAACTGGAACAGAGTTGCAGTATAGAGTGACAGCGCCGATCCCGGCAATCTTCCGGGTTTGAAACATCTCTAAAATATATTTTTTCCGTGGGTACGATGCAATTTGGCGGCCAATTGATTAGCATGATGATATTCACACTCTTTAATATTAGCCTCTATGTCACTTTCCTCTTCTGACGGCGGACTCGCAGTACCCCAACGCTACTGGGCTATTCTGACGATCGCCATCGGCCTTATCATGGCGGTACTGGATGGATCGATTGCCAATGTCGCGCTGCCAACCATCTCACGTGAGCTACAGGCCAGTCCGGCCCAGTCAGTCTGGGTGATTAATGCTTATCAGATTGCCATTGTCGCCTCGCTACTGTCGTTGTCCTTTTTAGGCGATATCGTCGGCTACCGCCGCGTGTACCAGGCAGGGCTGGTGGTGTTTGCCATCACGTCGGTGTTTTGCGCCCTTTCGCCCTCCCTTCCCCTGCTTACGCTGGGCCGGGTGCTTCAGGGCCTGGGGGGTGCGGCGATCATGAGCGTTAACACCGCTCTGATTCGTATCATTTATCCCCCACGTTATCTGGGCCGCGGCATCGCGATCAACGCCCTGCTGGTGGCGATCTCGACTGCAGCCGGCCCCACGGTTGCGGCAGCCATCCTCTCATTTGCCAGCTGGCGCTGGTTGTTCCTGATCAACCTGCCACTGGGCGTTGTCACGCTCTGGCTGGCGTTACGTTATCTGCCGGATAACCCGCAACGGGCCAAAACACAGAAGTTTGATGTCACCAGTGCGGTAAGTAAGCGTCGCATTCAGACCGTATTGACGTTCAGGCAGAGGGAAGCTCGACCTTCCATGGCAGCAGATCGCGGACCCGGTTCACCGGCCAGTCCTGTATATGACCGATGACGTAACGCAACCACGTC
>NZ_VZPF01000051.1 GCF_008801695.1 Pantoea stewartii subsp. stewartii | reverse complement strand
ATGGAGGCGAAGCGCCTCAAGGAGCCATGTCCGGTGTTTCACGCGATAGTGTCCATTAAAAAATGATGGACACTATTTTCCCGGAACCGGAGCCCGCTGCACAGACGGTTTAAATGTGACGCTTACAAATAAAATTTCGCTGGTTAGCTTAAAGACAGGTATTAATAAACGTAAGCCACCGATCCTCAGTAGTTACCCTTAAAAGTCTAGACGCATAACCCATTTATGCAAATTTTACACATGCATTTTACATGGATTCAGAATTTACACCCTCTGCGCTTCCGGCTACATTGGCTGGGTTGAGCCCGGCGCGCGCCGGGCCAGAAATTATATGGAATCAGTATGAATTACCAGAATGATGATTTACGCATTAAAGAGATAAAAGAGCTGTTGCCCCCCGTTGCCCTGCTGGAAAAATTTCCTGCAACCGAACGTGCCGCGCAAACCGTTTCTCAGGCGCGTCAGGCCATTCACCAGATCCTGAACGGGGCCGATGATCGGCTGCTGGTGGTAATTGGACCCTGCTCTATCCACGATACCGAGGCCGCAAAAGAGTATGCTGCACGTCTGTTAAACCTGCGTGAGCAGCTGAAGGGCGAGCTGGAAGTGGTAATGCGCGTTTACTTTGAAAAACCGCGTACCACCGTTGGCTGGAAAGGGCTGATCAACGATCCCTATATGGATGGCACCTTCCAGTTAAATGATGGCCTGCGCCTGGCGCGTAAGCTGCTGCTGGAGATTAACGATTCTGGCCTGCCTGCGGCGGGTGAGTTCCTGGACATGATTACGCCGCAGTATGTCGCTGACCTGATGAGCTGGGGCGCTATTGGTGCCAGGACGACAGAGTCGCAGGTGCACCGTGAACTGGCTTCCGGTCTTTCCTGCCCGGTCGGTTTTAAAAACGGGACCGATGGCACCATTAAAGTGGCGATTGATGCGATCAACGCAGCCGGTTCACCGCACTGTTTCTTGTCCGTGACCAAATATGGCCACTCTGCAATTGTGGAAACGCGCGGCAACAGCGACTGTCACATCATCCTACGCGGCGGAAAAGAACCTAACTACAGCGCCAGCCACGTCAGTGCCGTGAAGGCCGGACTGGAGAAGGCTGGCTTACCGCAGCAGGTGATGATCGATTTCAGTCACGCAAACAGCAGCAAGCAGTTCCAGAAGCAGATGCAGGTGGCTGATGATGTGGCACAGCAGATGATCAATGGCGAGCGCGGCATCATTGGCGTGATGATTGAAAGCCATCTGGTGGAAGGCAATCAGAGCCTGGAAAGCGGTGAACCGCTGGTTTACGGTAAGAGCGTGACCGATGCCTGTATCGGCTGGGAAGATACCGAAAAGGTATTACGTCAGCTGGCCGATGCGGTCAAACAGCGTCGCGGTTAACCGTGAGGCCATAAAAAAGGGCCAGACATCGCAGTCTGGCCCTTTTTACAGGTCAGTACATTACTTCGCTTTACCCTGGTTTGCCACGGCCGCCGCTTTCGCTGCGATCTCATCGGCGTCCCCCAGGTAGTAGTGTTTGACGGGCTTGAAGTTCTCGTCGAATTCGTAAACCAGCGGAACGCCGGTTGGGATATTCAGCTCAAGAATCTCGTCTTCGCTCATGTTATCCAGGTATTTCACCAGCGCGCGCAGTGAGTTGCCGTGTGCGGCGATAATCACTTTCTCACCACTTTTAATGCGTGGCAGGATGCTTTCGTTCCAGTAAGGAATAACGCGATCGATGGTCAGTGCCAGACTTTCCGTGGTAGGCAGTTGCTCAGGGGACAATGACGCATAACGCGGATCGTGTCCCGGGAAACGCTCATCACTGCGATCCAGCTCCGGCGGGGTCACGGCAAAGCCACGACGCCACTGTTTGACCTGCTCGTCACCATATTTAGCGGCGGTTTCAGCTTTATCCAGCCCCTGTAACGCACCATAGTGACGCTCGTTCAGACGCCAGGATTTTTCAACGGGCAGCCAGGCCTGATCCAGCTCATCCAGAATATTCCACAGGGTATGGATGGCGCGTTTCAGCACGGAGGTGTAGGCGAAATCGAACACGAAACCTTCTTTCTTCAGCAGCTGTCCGGCTGCTTTAGCTTCGGTACGGCCTTTGTCAGAAAGGTCTACATCATACCATCCGGTGAAGCGGTTTTCGTTGTTCCACTGGCTTTCGCCGTGTCGCACCAGAACCAGCTTAGTTACAGCCATAGCTTAACTCCTTAATACTTGATGTTTCTGAGATAATGGAAACCTGTTGTCGCCAGCCCGCTGGCCGACCATTGCGCTCTACCATAGCGGAAAACAGCGCACTGCGTAAGTCTGTCTGTGACGCACTGCGCGTTTTTCACCCGGCGGCTCAGTGTGAGGTAAAACGATAGCGCGTAACGGATTCCCAACGATCCCCCGGCTGCAGCCAGCAATCATCCTGTGGCCACTCGGGATGATTGGGCGAATCCGGTAAAAACTCACTCTCCAGCGCAATCCCCTGGTAAGCAGTATAGCTTTCCTGCTCCCGGGCGCGCGTGCCAGCCAGATAGTTGCCGCTGTAAAGCTGCAGGGCAGGGGCCGACGTCGTTACACTTAACTGCAGCTTGCCGTCCTGCGACCATAACGCTGCTGCGGGCTGGCTTGCATCGCCCGCGCTGTTAAGTAGAAAGGCATGATCGTAGCCTTTAACCGCCTGTTGATCGGCATCGGCAAGGAAATCCTGTGCCAGGCTTTTGGCCTGACGGAAGTCAAAGCTGGTGCCGTCCACGGCTTTCAGCGGGCCGTTGGGAATACCCTCGCTATCGACGGGCAGATAACGATCGGCGTGCAGTTGTAAGCGATGCTGGCGCGCATCGCCATGATGCGCATCAAGATTAAAGTAAGCATGGTTAGTGAGATTCACCGGACAGGGTTGATCGCACCGGGCTTCATAGTGGATGGACAGGCAGTTATCGTCATCCAGCACATAGCGCAAATCCGCGATCAGATTTCCCGGATAGCCCTGATCGCCGTCAGGCGAATCCAGACGATAATGCACTTCGTTTTCTGACTGGCTGATAATCTGCCAGCGGCGTTTATCGAACCCGTCCGGACCACCGTGTAACTGATGCTCACCCTGGTTGGCGAGCAGTTGTCGGTTGAGGGTATTGAGTTTTGCCCCGGCGATACGGTTAGCATAACGGCCAACGGTCGCCCCCAGATAGGCGTCCTGATGCAGATAATCGGACGGCGTGGCACAGCCTAAGAGGGCCTCGCGCACGCTGCCGTCCTGAAGTGGCACGCGCGCCGACAGCCAGGTTGCTCCCCAGTCCATAAAGGTGGCCACCATTCCGTGCGCATTACGCAGCACGGTGATGCGCCATGGTTGACCATCCGGCGCATGGGAATTGACATCGCTTAACATTGACCTGCTCCTTCTGAAGCTTTACACACGTAGAAGGTCTCCTTGATGCCCGTTTTAGCTTCGTACTGGCTGGCGACGGCGGCCTGCACCTGATCAACCAGCTCAAGCGGCATCAGCGCAACGATACAGCCCCCGAAGCCGCCACCGGTCATACGGACACCACCACGATTGCCGATCTCGGCTTTAACAATTTCAACCAGCGTGTCGACAGGCGGCACGGTGATTTCAAAGTCATCACGCATTGAGGCATGCGATTCCGCCATCAGTTCCCCCATGCGCGTTAAATCGCCACGCGAAAGCACCTCTGCGGCTTCCAGCGTACGGGCATTTTCGGTAATGACATGGCGCACGCGCTTCGCGACGTCAGGATCTAACTGCGCGACCGCCGCCTCAAATTCCGCCAGGCCGACATCGCGTAGTGCTTTCTTATTAAAGAAGCGCGCACCGGTTTCACACTGCTGGCGGCGGGTATTGTATTCGCTGCCCACCAGGTTTCGGCGGAAATTAGAGTTAATGATCACCACGGCCACGTCTTCCGGCAGGGAAACCGGTTTGGTGCCGAGTGAGCGGCAATCCAGCAGCATGGCATGATCTTTTTGCCCCAGCGCGGAAATCAGCTGATCCATAATGCCGCAGTTACAGCCCACGAACTGGTTCTCCGCCTCCTGACCGTTTACCGCAATGGCGGCGCCATCCAGCGGCAGGTTGAACAACTGCTGAAAAACGGTCCCGACGGCCACTTCCAGCGAGGCAGAGGAGCTGAGGCCCGCGCCCTGAGGCACGTTACCGCTAATCACCATATCCACGCCGTTAAAATCAGGCGCGCGCTTCTGCAAATGCTTCACCACGCCGCGCACATAGTTTGCCCACATCGGTTCGCTCACGCTGGTAATGGGATCGTCCAGTGAGAAGCTGTCCTGCGCCTGATCGTAATCCACGGCCACAACGCGTACCTGACGATCGTCGCGTCTGGCACAGGCGATAACGGTTTGGTAGTCAATGGCACAAGGCAAAACGAAACCATCGTTATAATCCGTATGCTCGCCAATCAGGTTGACGCGGCCGGGTGCCTGAATCGTGTGAGTGGGCGCATAGCCAAAGGTGTCGGTAAAGACCTGCTGCGTGATGGTTTTTAAGCTCATTGTTGTGCCTCACGGAAATGAATGTCACTCACGGCGCGCAGACGTTCTGCTGCCTGCTCCGCGGTTAAATCGCGTTGGGTTTCAGCCAGCATCTCGTAGCCGACCATAAATTTGCGCACCGTGGCTGAACGCAGCAGCGGCGGATAAAAATGGGCATGAAGTTGCCAGTGGGCGTTTTCCTCGCCGTTAAACGGCGCACCGTGCCAGCCCATGGAGTAGGGGAAGGCGCACTGGAACAGGTTGTCATAGCGGCTGGTCAGCAGCTTAAGGGCTTTCGCCAGATCGTTGCGTTGCGCCTCGCTCAAATCAGTCATGCGTTTCACGTGCGCTTTGGGCAGTAGCAGGGTTTCAAAGGGCCAGGCGGCCCACCACGGCACCACGGCGATCCAGTGCTCGGTTTCCACTACGGTGCGGCTGCCGTCTTGCTGTTCACGCGCACAGTAATCCACCAGCAGTGGTGAGCCGGTTTTTGCAAAATACTGACGTTGATGGTCATCTTCGCGCTGGGCCTCGTTAGGCAGGAAGCTGTTGGCCCAGACCTGGCCATGCGGATGCGGATTCGAACAGCCCATGGCGGCGCCTTTGTTCTCAAACACCTGCACCCACGGATAATGCTGGCCCAGCTCTGCGGTCTGTTCCTGCCAGGTGCGCACGACCTCTTCCAGCGCGCTCAGGGACATTTCAGGCAACGTTTTACTGTGATCGGGCGAAAAGCAAATCACGCGGCTGGTTCCGCGCGCGCTTTCGCAACGTATCAGGAGATCATCGCTTTCGGGTGCATCCGGCGTATCCGTCATCAGCGCAGCAAAGTCATTGGTAAAAACGTACGTACCTTTGTAATCCGGGTTCACATCGCCGGTAATGCGCGTATTTCCTGCACACAGAAAACAGTCTGGATCGTGTGACGGCAGGGCATTTACCGCGGGCGTTTCCTGCGCACCCTGCCAGGGACGTTTGGCCCGGTGAGGTGAAACCAGAATCCATTGGTCAGTCAGGGGATTGTAACGGCGATGGGGATGATCGACCGGGTTAAATTTTTGCATGTCACATCCTGGTCAGCGTCAAAATAAAAAAATCATCGCTAAAAAATAGCACATCAAATGGCATGAAAGCGTGATCAAGTCTGAATAAATGGTATCGTTTACACAAGATGACTATTCTTATTTAAAGGCGAAAAGGCACATTATGGTCATGGAATGGGGTTTTAAATGGTAGCGTTTACATTGCAGATAATATCCCCGCCGTTTGCACGGCAGGGTTGTGTCAGATCACATCTTGCTGATAACGGTAGCCGCCTGTGCCATCATGGAGAAAATGCAGGCGATGCGTAATACAGTGCGGGGCATCTTCGGCATGATGCGAAACAAACAGCAGCTGGGTCCGGCCTTCCCCAATCAGAATATCCACAAAGCGGCGCACCAGTTGCCGGTTAAGCGGATCCAGCCCCTGCAAGGGCTCGTCAAGGATCAATAACGTGGGATGCTTAACCAGCGCGCGGGCGATTAAGAGCAGCCGTTGTTGCCCCCAGGACAAACTGTGGAACGGCGCATTCGCCATCGCATTATCCATCCCTGTCAGCGCCAGCCACTGTTGCGCCAGCGCCATCTGGCGGTCAGATACAGCCTGATAGAGACCAATCGAATCGAAAAAGCCCGATAAAATCACGGTGCGCACATTCACGCTGACCCGGTAGTCCAGATGCAGGCTGCTGCTGACATAGCCGATATGCTGCTTGATGTCCCAGATGGTCTCGCCGCTGCCGCGGCGAATGCCGAACAGGGTTAAATCATTGCTGTAACCCTGCGGATGATCGCCCGTCACCAGGCTCAGTAAGGTGGATTTACCCGCGCCATTGGGGCCAATGATGTGCCAGTGCTCACCGGGATTCACCTGCCAGTTCAGGCCGTTGATCACGGGCTGATCGTTATAGGACACCACCGCGTTGCGCAGGATCACGCGCGGCGCATCATCCGCCAACGCGGGCAACTGATCGGGCACATCGGCCTCCGGCAACGCCATACCGTCCAGCTGTTCACTGCGAGCCAACTGCGCGACCAGCGTCTGGGCCAGAATGGTCTCGCGTGGCCCGACCTGCGTCAGGCTGCATTCGGCCAGAACGCCCACCTGATCGACATAATCCGGAATATCGTCAAAGCGGTTCAGCACCAGCACCAGCGTGACGTCAGCCTCATGCAGCGTTGCTAAGGTGGCCGTCAGATTCGCGCGGGAATCCACATCCAGGCCGTCAAAAGGTTCATCCAGAATCAGCAGATCAGGCTGTGCCATCAGCGCCTGGCACAGCAGCGTTTTTCGCGTCTCGCCTGTGGACAGGTATTTAAAGCGGCGACTGAGCAGACTACTGATGCCAAACTGCGCCGCCAGACGTTCACAGCGTGCGGCATCTTTCACCGCATCCTGAATAATTTCCGCCGTGGTGCGGCCGCTGTCGTCCTCACCTTCGCTGAGTAAATCGGTATTGTTACGTTGCCATTCCTCGGCGACCAGCTTCTGTAGCTGCTCCAGCGACAGGCGCCACGGGCGCTGAAAATCGTGCGTCACCTTACCCGATAACGGGGGAAGCTCGCCTGAAAGCGCGCGTGCCAGCGAGGACTTGCCGCTGCCGTTTGCGCCAACAAACGCCCAGCGCTCACCCCGGCGAAGATGCACATCGGCCAGGGACAGCACCCGGGTATCATTAAGGTGAAATATGCCTTGCGAAATTTGCAATGAAGCCATGATTTGTTCCATTTTATGCAGCGTTAACTGACGTTTTAGCGACTGCAAACAGGGATGTCAAACCGGCCGGTGAAAATCACCGCAGTGAGGCAACAATCGCATGACTGGCGCTGAAGCTGGCGATAACATTCATGCCGATGTGAAGCTGACGCTGTTCCGTTTCACGGTTATCCAGCGTGGCACACAACGTTTCGCCACTGGGTAAGGTCATCAGCACTTCACTCACCTGCTGGCCTTTTTCGATAGCGGTCAGCGTTGCGGCAAGCTGATTCTCGGCATCAGTGGGCGCGGTATGCACACTGACCCACGGGGCCTTGATTAATACCAGTACCTCTTTTCCGGCGTGCAAATTCAGCCGTTCTGCGCTGCGCTCGGTCAGGGCAATGTTGAGCCGCGTCACGCCATCGGCAAGCAGAATCGTCAGATGTTGTATCACCTGCTGAGCATCATTGTGCACGACGGTACCAAACAGTTGATTACGTGCACTGGTTTGCAGGGAGGAGCGGGCGATAGCCGCGAGTAAGCTGTCGAGCGGCAGGGTATCCTGCTGCAGCGCATCGAAGGCATGTTGCTGAATCTTTTCCATCAGGCCAAACAGCTGTACCAGTCGTTCACCGTAGCGGGTTAACTGCGCGCCGCCACCGCCTTTGCCCCCGGTCGCGCGTGCCACGACTTCCTGCCCGGCCAGGTGGTTCATGTCGCTGATGGCGTCCCAGGCGCTTTTGTAACTGATGCCCGCCAGTTTAGCGCCCTGACTGATGGAGCCGGTTTGCTGCACGCGTTGCAGCAAGGCAATGCGGCGGGGATCGGCAAACAGTTTCTGCTGCAGGCGAATATGAAGGGTGAGGTCGGCTTGCATGGTGGCTCCTGCAAAGGGTAAGTCGCGTGATCGGGCTGATGATAACGAGCTTTGCGCCTCAAAGTAAAAGCACGAAAAGGTCTGCGCAAATTTTTACTGAGCCGTTACAATCTCTTTTTTATCCGCAAAGTGGGACTTTCCATGCTGGAACTCATTAAAAGCCTCGCCGTGGCAGTGATTATGGTACCTGTGGTTATGGCGATTATGTTAGGCCTGATTTACGGTCTGGGTGAAGTGTTTAACCTCATCTCTAAAACGGGTCGCCGCGACAACACTAACGCCCGCTCTCAGCATTAATCCTCCTGCAACGTCCGTCTCAGCACGGACGTTGCTGTTTTACGTCCACGCTTTTCTTCCTCTTTTAATCATTTTGTCTGGCTGTCAGGCCGTTCGCTGTATTATTTTATATATAACGATCACTGGAGAAAAATCATGCGTTTAACCTTACTACGTTCCGCAACTGCCGCCGTAATTGCCCTGTCACTGGCCGTTCCGGCGCTTGCAGCCGATAAAATCACCGTCTTTGCGGCGGCCTCACTGACCAATGCGCTTAACGATATTGCGGCACACTATAAGAAAACACATGGGACAGAGGTGGTGTCGTCATTTGCCTCGTCGTCAGTCCTGGCCCGTCAGATTGAGCAGGGCGCGCCCGCCGATCTGTTTATCTCAGCCGATCAGCAGTGGATGGATGATGCGGTCGCAAAAAAAAGCATGATCGACACAACCCGCTATACCTTGTTGGGCAACGATCTGGTTCTGATAGCGCCACGCAGTGAGAACGCCAGGCCGGTAACGATTAACGATAAAACCGACTGGAAACGTCTGTTGAAAGGCGAACGTCTGGCGGTCGGCGATCCCGATCATGTGCCGGCGGGCATCTATGCCAAAGAGGCACTTGAGAAGCTGGGTGCCTGGTCTTCACTGTCACCTGTGCTGGCGCGCGCCAACAATGTGCGTGCCGCCCTGGCCCTGGTGGAACGTAATGAAACGCCTTACGGCATTGTGTACGGCTCTGATGCGGTCGCCAGCCAAAAAGTCCAGGTGGTCGGCACCTTTCCGGAAGACAGCCATAAACCGGTCGAATATCCTGTCGCGATTGTTAAAGATCACGACAACGCGGCCGTTAAGGCTTTTTATAACTACCTGAAAGGGCCGGAAGCGGCCGCAGTGTTTACCCAATACGGATTCACGCCTAAAAAATGATACTCAGTGATGTTGAATGGCAGGCCGTGATGCTCAGCCTGCAGGTCTCCGGCATTGCCGTCCTGTGCAGTCTGCCCTTCGGCATCCTTATGGCATGGGTTCTGGTCCGCTGCCAGTTTCCGGGTAAAGCGCTTCTGGACGGTGTGATTCACCTGCCGCTGGTGCTGCCGCCGGTGGTGGTCGGTTATCTGTTACTGATTGGCTTGGGCCGACGCGGCTTTATTGGTGAAAAGCTGTATGAATGGTTCGGCTTTAGCTTCGCGTTTAGCTGGCGCGGTGCGGCACTGGCGTCGGCGGTGATTGCCTTTCCGCTCATGGTGCGGGCCATTCGCCTGGCGCTGGACGCCGTGGATATCCGGCTGGAACAGGCGGCCCGGACGCTGGGCGCGGGCCGCTGGCGGGTCTTTTTTACCATTACGCTGCCGTTAACGCTGCCCGGTATTATCGTCGGTACGGTGCTGGCCTTTGCCCGCTCGCTGGGGGAATTCGGTGCCACTATTACATTTGTTTCCAACATTCCTGGCGAAACGCGCACGCTGCCGCTGGCGATGTATACGCTGATTGAAACGCCCGGGGCCGAAGGGGCCGCTGCGCGTCTGTGCGTTATCGCGGTGGTGCTGGCACTGGCCTCCTTGCTGGTGTCTGAATGGCTGGCGCAATGGGGCCGGAAACGGATGGGGGCCGGATGCTGACGCTCGATTTCACACAACGGCTGGGCGAACACGAGCTGGAAATCAACGTGACGGTTCCCGCCAACGGCATCACGGCAATATTTGGCGTGTCGGGTGCGGGTAAAACCTCGTTAATCAACGCGATTGGGGGGCTGACCCGGCCGCAGCGCGGGCGCATTCAGCTGCATGACCGTGTGTTGTTTGACGCCGAACAGCAGATTGCCTTGCCGCCTGAAAAGCGCAACGTGGGTTACGTTTTCCAGGAGGCGCGACTGTTTCCGCACTATCGTGTCCGGGGTAACTTACGCTATGGCCTGGCAGCCAGTATGAAAGGGCAGTTTGACACGCTGGTGGACTTACTGGGACTCGAACCCTTACTGGACCGCTTTCCGCTTTCACTCTCGGGCGGCGAAAAGCAGCGGGTGGCCATCGGGCGGGCGTTGCTCAGCGCCCCTGATATCCTGTTAATGGATGAACCCCTGGCCTCGCTGGATTTGCCGCGCAAGCGTGAGCTGATGCCTTATCTGCAAAAACTGGCAAAGCAGGTGGATATCCCGGTGCTGTACGTTTCTCACAGCCTCGACGAAATTCTGCAACTGGCCGAGACGGTGCTGGTTCTGGATCACGGTAAGGTGAAGGCCTTTGGCCCGCTGGAGCGGGTCTGGAGCAGCAGTGCGATGCGCCCCTGGCTGCCGGTCAGCGATCTGACCAGCGTACTGCGCGTTCAGGTGCTAGAGCATCATCCAGATTACCCGATGACGGCGTTATCGTTGGGCGATCAGCATATCTGGGTCAGTCGGGTAAATCAGCCGGTCAAAACGCCGTTACGGATACGGATTGCGTCGGCCGATGTTTCGCTGACGCTGCAACCGGCAAAACACAGCTCTGTTCGCAATGTGCTGCCAGCACAGGTGGTGGAGTTAATTGAGGTGGGCGATCAGGTGGAGGTTAAGCTGCGCATCGGTATCAGCGAACTCTGGGCGCGCATCTCTCCCTGGGCCCGGGACGAACTTAACATTCGCCCGGAGCAGTGGCTGTACGCACAGATTAAAAGCGTCTCTGTCACACCGGAATGACCCGCTGAAACCGTACTCACCGGGTCAGTGAAACTTACAGAACGAGCTGATAAAGCGTCTCGGCAATGCCGGTTTCCAGATTCGTACCGATGACCCTCTTCGCCCGGGCTTTAATGGCGTCATCCGCATTGCCCATGGCCACGCCCAGCCCCACCGTTTCCAGCATGCTCAGACCGTTGTAGTTGTCGCCGAAGGCAATGACGTCCTGCATTGTCAGCCCGACAGATTCGACCCACTGCGCCAGGCGCTTGCCTTTGCTGTTGCCGCCGCGGGCAACGTCGACCTGATCGTGCCAGGACCATTCGCAGGCCAGACCCAGCTCGTCTTGCGTACGCTGCGCAAACTGCTGCAACGCTGCTGTGTTGTCGTGAGACAGGGCAAACTTCCAGATCGACTGCGCCTCTCTGGCGGCCTGCGCCAGGCTGTCCACCTGTCTGAACACCGGACGCTGATATGGAGGTAATGACTCACTCCATTTCAGCGTACGAATCACATGGCCGGTCGGCGTTTGATAGAGCATCGCATCGTCCACATACAGCAGACCGTGAATATGATGTTCATCCAGCATCTCGATCACACGTACCGCAACGTCGGTATCGAGCGGATCGGCAGCCAGGACTTTTTTCGCCGGATAATCGTACAGGTAGGTCCCGTTACAGCAGATTGCGGGCGTATCCAGATTGAGCGTCTGGTAGAAAGGATGAATGGCACAGTGATGGCGTCCGGTCACGATAATCACCTTGATGCCCGCTTTGCGCGCCTGGGTAATCGCTTCTGTGGATTGGGGCAGAATGGTTTTCGTCGGGGTCAACAGCGTGCCGTCAAGGTCGAGGGCGATTACACGATAGCTCATTAATCCTCTCATCTGGATAGGTTAGCGAAACAGCAAGTCTACACCTGACTGTGGCCCGGAAACAAAAATCAGGGCACAAATCATTCCAGCGAGACAGAAAAAAACGCGCTACAGTGACCTGCAGAACAACATGAGTCAGCGAAAAAGGAGAATACATGAAGCAGGTTGTCTACACCGCCAGTCCCGAGAGTCAACAAATCCATGTCTGGCAGTTGAACGATGAGGGCACCTTGACGCTACTGCAGGTAACGGATATCGCCGGTCAGGTTCAGCCTATGGTGGTCAGTCCGAAAAAAGATTTCTTGTATGTGGGCGTGCGTCCGGATTTCCGCGTGCTGGCATTTCGTATTGCGCAGGATGGCACCTTAACGGAAGCGGGGCAGGCGCCGTTGCCGGGCAGCCCCACCCACATCTCCACCGATCACGCTGGCCGTTTCCTGTTTTGTGGCTCCTACAATGATGCCTGCGTCAGCATCAGCCCCATCGGCGCTGACGGTGTGCCCCAGGCTCCGAGCCAGGTGATCGACGGTCTGGCAGGTTGCCACTCTGCGAACATCGATAATGCCGACAGCACGTTATATGTGCCCGCGCTCAAACAGGATCGCATCTGCCTGTTTAACCTCGGGGCGGACGGTCAGTTAACGCCGCATTCCCAACAACAGGTCACTACGGCAGAGGGCGCGGGCCCGCGTCATATGGCGTTTCATGCCAACGGCCAGTACGCCTACAGCGTTAATGAACTTAACAGCACGGTCGAAGTCTGGTCACTGAAGAATGCACACGGCAAAATGGAATCGGTGCAAACGCTCGATATGATGCCGCCTGATTTTACCGGTACGCGCTGGGCCGCCGATATTCACCTGACGCCGGACGGACGTTTCCTGTACGCCTGCGATCGCACCAGCAGCACCATTACGGTGTTCAGCGTGAGTGAAGATGGCGCGCTACTGACGGTGGAGGGGTTCCAGCCGACCGAAACGCAGCCGCGGGGCTTCAATATCGACCACACGGGCCAGTATCTGGTGGCGGCAGGACAGAAGTCGCATCACATTGAGGTATACCGCATTACTCAACCGCAAGGGCAACTTGAACCTGTCGGCCGTTATGCCGTTGGACAGGGCCCAATGTGGGTTGTGGTACATCAGCTGGCTTAACGTTCAGCGTTGCCGCTCCCGGGCGGGAGCGGCAGAAGAGCACGCGCAATCAGACGTAATGAACGGTCAATGACGCGCTGGCTAATACGTGAAAATGCACGTTGAAGCCCACCATCGCGCCGCTGGCGCCTGCATCGACCTCAATGCTCTCCACATCCAGCGCATGGACGCTAAAAATGTAGCGGTGCGTTTCACCCGCCGGTGGCGCGGCCCCGCCGTACCCGGCCTGGGCGAAATCTGTGCGGGTTTGCACGGCACCTGCAGGTAAGGCGGCTTTACCGGAACCCGCACCCTGCGGCAGCGATGTGGTATCGGCCGGAAGATTGGCGACCACCCAGTGCCACCAGCCTGAGCCGGTCGGGGCATCAGGATCGAAACAGGTCACGACAAAACTTTTTGTGCCTTCCGGCGCGTCTTCCCAGGCAAGATGCGGTGACACATTTTCGCCCTGATAGCCCATCCCGTTGAAAACATGCTTTTCCGGCATTTTGTCGCCGTCGTGTAAATCCTGACTATAAACTCGCATCACATCTCCTTGGGTTTATGGTGACTGCGTCTTCATCTTAACCAAAACCGCCTGGACGTCCAGCCTTCAGGGCTCAACGCAGAAAATGGCCGGGGTTCGCCAGGGCTGCGGCCATGGCCTGGATCAGCGTATCCAGTGCTTCAGGCGCGATGATATAGGGCGGCATCAGGTAGATCAGACGACCAAAGGGCCGAATCCAGACGCCCTGACTGACGAAAAACTGCTGCAGGGCGGCCATATTCACTGGACGGTGAGTTTCTACCACGCCAATCGCGCCCAGCACACGAACATCGGCTACCGCTGGCGACTGGCGCAGTGGCGTCAGTCCCGCCTGAAGCTGACGCTCGATAGCGCTGACCTGCCCGCGCCAGTGGCCTTCCTGTACCATTTTCAGGCTCTCCGCCGCCACGGCGCACGCCAGCGGATTGCCCATAAAGGTTGGGCCATGCATAAAGCAGCCCGCCGGACTGCGGCTGATGGTATCGGCGACATCACGTGTGGTCAGCGTGGCGGCCAGGCTCATCGTGCCGCCGGTCAGGGCTTTGCCGACGCACAGGATGTCCGGTGTGATCGCCGCATGTTCGCAGGCAAACAGCGTGCCGGTGCGGCCAAAGCCCGTGGCGATTTCATCAGCGATCAGCAGGATGCCGTAACGATCACACCACTCGCGCACCTTCTGCAGGTAGCGCGGATGGTAAAAACGCATGCCGCCCGCGCCCTGTACGATGGGCTCCAGAATCACCGCGGCCAACTGATGCTGATGCTGTTCGATCAGCCGGGCGAAATCCTGAAAATCTTCTTCATTCCAGGCCGCGTCAAAACCACATTGCGGCGCCTCGGCAAAATGGTGCTCGGGCAGATAGCCGCGCCACAGGCTGTGCATGGAATTATCCGGATCGCACACCGACATCGCCGCAAATGTATCACCGTGATAGCCACGCTTGAGGGTTAAAAACTGCTGACGCGTTTCTCCCCGACCCAGCCAGTATTGCAACGCCATCTTCATTGCCACTTCGACGGCAACGGAGCCGGAGTCTGCAAGGAATACGCACGCCAGCGCGTCAGGTGTCATCGCCACTAACTGACGACACAGCGCCACCGCGGCGGGATGCGTAATCCCGCCGAACATCACGTGGGACATCTGAGCCATCTGCTGCTGCAGGGCCTGGTTCAGGCGTGGATGGTTGTAACCATGAATCGCCGCCCACCAGGAGGACATCCCGTCTACCAGTGTGCGCCCATCCGCCAGTTGCAGCGTGTAACCCTGTGCCGCGACGACCGGGTAACAGGGCAACGGTTGCTGCATGGAGGTGTAAGGATGCCAGATATGCTGGCGATCGAATTCGGCGTCCTGAAGCGTAAACATCGTAGTTGTAAACCAAAATAAAAAGATTTAGTTTACAAGTATAACCACGTTAACTGTCGGGATGACACCTTTTTTGGAGTACGTAATGTCACAACGTTGGACGCTAGCCCAGGCACAGGCCCTGTTTGAACGCCCGTTTCTTGAACTGATGTTTGAAGCACAGCAGGTACATCGCCAGCACTTCGATCCGCGTCAGGTTCAGGTCAGCACGCTGCTGTCGATTAAAACGGGTGCCTGCCCGGAAGACTGCAAATACTGTCCGCAAAGTGCCCGCTACAAGACCGGGCTAGAATCAGAGCGCCTGATGGAGGTGGATGAGGTCCTGCGTTCGGCGCAAAAAGCGAAAGCGGCCGGATCCAGCCGCTTCTGCATGGGCGCGGCGTGGAAAAACCCCAGCGATCGCGATATGCCTTATCTGGAAAAAATGGTTGAAGGCGTGAAAGCAATGGGCATGGAAACCTGCATGACGCTGGGAACGCTGAGCGACAGCCAGGCCCAGCGTTTAGGTCGCGCCGGGCTGGACTTTTATAACCACAATCTGGATACCTCGCCCGAGTTTTACGGCAACATCATTACCACGCGCAGCTATCAGGAACGACTGGATACGCTGGGCAAGGTGCGCGAGGCTGGTATCAAGGTCTGCTCGGGCGGGATTGTTGGCCTGGGCGAAACGGTTAATGATCGCGCCGGGTTGCTGGTGCAGCTGGCCAACTTACCGACGCCGCCGGAAAGCGTGCCGATCAACATGCTGGTCAAGGTGAAAGGCACCCCGCTGGCAGACAATGACGATGTCGAACCTTTCGATTTTATCCGCACGATCGCCGTCGCCCGCATCATGATGCCTGCCTCGCACGTGCGTCTGTCGGCGGGCCGCGAACAGATGAATGAACAAACCCAGGCGATGTGTTTTATGGCCGGGGCTAACTCGATTTTTTACGGCTGCAAACTGCTGACCACGCCAAACCCGGAAGAAGACAAAGATATGCTGCTGTTCCGCAAGCTCGGACTGAATCCGGAACATACCCAGACCGCCCATGGCGATAATGCGCAACAGCAGCAGCTCAGTGAGCAGCTGCTCAATGCCGACACAGAAAAATTCTATAACGCGGCGCTGTAATGGGCTGGCCGCAACGCATACAGCAGGCGCTCGCGCAGCGCCGTGCTGAAGAGGGCTGGCGCGAACGGCGCGTAGTTGACGCCAGTCAGACGCGCCTGATCCGCTATGCAGGCCGGGATTATCGTCACTTTTCCAGTAATGATTATCTTGGGTTAAGCCAGCACCCGGCGGTGATTGCCGGATGGCAACAGGGCGCGGCACTGGCCGGGGCGGGGGCAGGCGCATCCAGCCATGTCACCGGTTTCCAGGCTTTTCATGCCACCCTGGAAGCGCAACTGGCTGGGTGGCTGGGTTATCCCCGGGCATTACTGTTTATTTCCGGCTTTGCCGCCAACCAGGCGGTCATTCACCTGCTCGCCGGGAAAAACGATCGCATTCTTGCTGACAAGCTGAGCCATGCCTCGTTGCTGGATGCTGCAAGTCACAGCCCTGCGCAACTGCGTCGTTTCGCCCATAACGATCCGGACAGTCTGGCTGTGCGACTGAGTGCGCCCTGTGAAGGGCAAACACTGGTGGTCACGGAAGGGATCTTCAGCATGGATGGTGACAGCGCGCCGTTACAGACGCTGGCGGCGCAGTCGCGTGAGGCCGGGGCCTGGTTACTGGTTGACGATGCGCACGGCATTGGCGTCACAGGTGAGCAGGGGCGCGGCAGCTGTTGGCAACAGGGCATTAAGCCCGAACTGCTGGTGGTCACCTTCGGTAAAGCCTTTGGCGTCAGCGGCGCGGCATTGCTATGTGATGACGCGACGGCCGACTATTTTGTGCAGTTTTCGCGCCACCTCATCTACTCAACCGCCATGCCGCCAGCACAGGCCAGCGCGTTACTGGCCGCCCTGAAACAGGTGCAGGCAGGCGATGGGCTGCGCCAGCGCCTGAGCCGCAACATTGCCCATTTCCGCCGGGGCGCCTCCTCCTTGCCCTGGTCGCTTATGCCGTCATCCAGCGCCATCCAACCGTTACTTGTTGGCGATAACGCCCAGGCGATGGCCTTGTCGGCCCGTTTAGCCGAAGCCGGTTGCTGGGTCAGCGCGATTCGTCCGCCTACCGTACCGCCGGGCACGGCACGTTTGCGCATCACGCTGACCGCCGCACATCAGCCAGACGATATTGATGTCCTGCTGGAGGCACTTCATGACGCTGCACATTGATAAACGTGCCGTAGCCAGAGCCTTTGGGCGCGCGGCGTCGTGTTACGACAGGCATGCCGAACTGCAACGGATCAGCGGGGATGCGCTGCTGGCATGGGTGCCTGCTCAAACCGGTCCACAGGTGCTGGATGCGGGCTGTGGCACCGGCTGGTACAGCCGGCTATGGCGCGACCGGGGGAAACAGGTCATGGCGCTGGATCTGTCGCCGCAGATGTTGCATCAGGCCCGGCAAAACGCGGTGGCGCATCATTATCTGGCGGGCGACATCGACGCACTGCCGTTAGCCGATCAGAGCATTGACCTGTTATGGAGCAATCTGGTGGTGCAATGGAGCGATGATTTACCGGCCGCGCTCAGGCAGTTTACGCGGGTGCTGAAACCCGACGGCTGTATGCTGTTTTCAACGCTGAGCGCGGGATCGCTGCATGAGGTTCACGAGGCCTGGTCGCATCTTGACGCGCATGTGCACGCCAATCGCTTTCTGTCGGCGCAGGCGATCGCCGCAGCCTGTGCCGCACAACGGCTGCGCTGTCACGCGCAAACCGTCACCCTGCATTTTCCCGATGCGCTCAGCGCCATGCGCTCTCTGAAGGGCATTGGCGCAACGCATCTGCATGCCGGACGGGCCGATTATGTGCTGACGCGTCGCCGTCTGGCACAGCTTGAAGCTCACTGGCCACGGGACGAACAGGGTTTCCGCCTCAGTTATCATTTGATGTATGGAGTAAGTGAATCATGACACGCTGGTTTATCACCGGTACCGATACTGAAGTCGGTAAAACCGTTGCCAGTAGCGCCCTGCTGCAGGCGGCGAGCGCAGCAGGCTACCGCTGTGCGGGCTACAAACCGGTGGCCTCGGGCTGTACGTTAACCGCAGAAGGCATCCGTAACAGCGATGCGCTGGCGCTGCAACGTTACAGCAGTGTGCCGCTCTGCTATGAGCAGGTGAATCCGCTGGCCTTTATGGAGCCGACATCGCCGCATATCGTCAGCGCAGAGGAAGGCAGGCCAATTACCTTTTCAACGCTATCGGCAGGGCTTCGCGAGCTGGAGCCGCTGGCTGACTGGATTCTGATTGAAGGCGCGGGCGGCTGGTATACGCCGCTGTCTGAGACGCAAACCTATGCCGACTGGGTTGAGACTGAACGGCTACCGGTGATTTTGGTGGTGGGTGTAAAACTGGGCTGTATTAATCATGCCATGCTGACCGCCGAGGCGATTAGGGCGCGTGGACTGCGACTGGCTGGCTGGATTGCCAATACGGTTCAGCTGCCCGGCCAGCGCTATCAGGCATACCTTACGGCCCTGAAGGAGCGTCTGCCCGCGCCTTGTCTGGGTGTCATTCCCTGGTTAGCGGATGACAGCCAGCAGGCGGACTGTGGTCACTATCTGACGCTACCGGATTAATCACGCCATCGTCAGCCATTTATCGAGCGTACCGTCATCCAGCAGGGTGACGTTACCCTGCGCCACATTACGCCCGCGATGCAACAGCAAAAAGCTGTCAGCGACGCGCCGAATCAGGGAAACCCGCTGCTCCAGCAGCAGAATCGTCAGGCCGTAATCCCGGTTAAGACGCCGAATCAGGTTACCCATCTCTTCTTCCAGCCAGGGCGCCATGCCATCGGCGGGCTCATCCAGAATCAGCAGGCGTGGCTGTAATACCAGCGCGCGGGCAAGGGCCAGTTGCTGCTGCTGGTAAACCGGCAAATCCCCGCTGCGCTGTTGACGCAGTGAATAGAGAGCCGGCAGAAGATCAAAAATCATTTCCGGAATAGGCCGGTGATTTTCGCGCGATTCAGCGCCTGCCAGCAGGGCAATCAGTAAGTTATCTTCTACGCTCATCTGCGTGAAAATATGTCGTCCCTGTGGCACGTAACCAATGCCCTGGCGTGCACGTTGATCGGCAGGCTGCGACAGCAGGTCCTCTGGCGGCGAGCCATCCTGCTGCCAGCTAATCGTGCCGCTGTTGATGGGAAGCTTACCCATGATGCAGTTCACCAGCGTGGTTTTTCCCATGCCGGGACGTCCCAGTATGCCGGTACAGGTGCCGGGGGGCAGGTCAAGGTCCACATTCCAGAGAATATGATTTTTTCCGTAAAACTGATTCACCGACCGTAAACTTAGCATCTGACGCGCTCCTTCCAGATAATTAACCTGAATGTTTTGCTGCTCATAACGGGTAAATCGCACTACCAGAATAGCAGGGCTAAGACTGCTGCTGTGGCGCATGACATCCTGATCACAGAGCATGCAATTACCGGGCCAGAGTCGGAGTGAACGAAGTTTGCGCGCTTAACATGCGGAATTTTGACGGTTTAAATATAAGTAAAAGTGAACAATTGACGGGCGGGACGACTGCGTAGCGCGATGAGGGTGCAGGAAAAATGAGCGTCAGGTGCAGTTGCCCATAAATGGCGCAGGCAGTCTGCTGTAAAAAACAGCAACCTGAAAAGCCAGACGATCAACGTTGAATGCGCGCCATGCATCGCGCTAAAACAACGCTATTGGCGTTAAAAATTTCGCTAAAAAAAATTTTTTTTCATCAAAACGCGGCGGCAGAAAAAATTATGCACAGCCGATATTCCAAGGCCTCTCATCAGTTATCCACTATTCCTGTGGATAACCTTGTGCATTAGATAATGAAAACAGGTTAGAAGCGAGGAAATACGCGGCCTGGTCACGTAATGATGACAATCTGGGCTTTTTTACTTCCTATTAAAAATCAGTGTGTTAGTAAAAAACAAGCCTGCCGGATTGGACGCGATTCATCAAACTGCAATTTTATGACACAGGCTTGACAAATGTTAAATCAATACGTCGCTTGGGGATAACCTTGCGCAACAAAAACGGGTGTTTGCCTGGGCAAAAGTGCCAGAGTCAAGTAAAACCTGGCGACAATACTGTGCATCATCACTGGTATTATATCCAGTATTTTTTTCTGGCAAAATTGCCATAGCAGAGTAAAATAATGGGCTGCCCGCCGTCTTTCTTCTGCAGGAACCGCATTCATGAGTAAAGATTTTAAACTGAACTCCGCTTTCAAGCCTTCTGGCGATCAGCCGGAAGCGATCCGCCGTCTGGAAGCCGGACTGGAAGACGGCCTGGCGCACCAGACGCTGTTAGGCGTAACTGGATCGGGTAAAACCTTTACCGTTGCTAACGTTATTGCCGACCTGAATCGTCCTACCATGGTGCTGGCTCCTAATAAGACGCTGGCGGCGCAACTGTATGGCGAGATGAAGGAGTTCTTTCCCGAAAACGCCGTAGAGTTTTTTGTCTCGTACTATGACTACTACCAGCCCGAAGCTTACGTGCCCAGTTCGGATACCTTTATTGAAAAGGATGCGTCGGTTAACGAACATATCGAGCAAATGCGCCTCTCCGCGACGAAAGCGTTGCTGGAACGGCGCGACGTGATTGTTGTGGCCTCCGTGTCTGCCATCTACGGCCTGGGCGATCCCGATCTGTATCTGAAAATGATGCTGCACTTAACGCGCGGCATGATTATCGATCAGCGCAGCATCCTGCGTCGCCTGTCGGAGTTACAGTACACGCGTAACGATCAGGCGTTTCAGCGCGGGACGTTCCGGGTCCGGGGCGAAGTCATTGATATCTTCCCGGCCGAATCTGACGATATGGCCCTGCGGGTTGAATTATTCGATGAAGAGGTGGAGCGGCTGTCCCTGTTTGACCCGCTTACCGGTCAGGTCGAATCGGTAGTGCCGCGCTTTACCATTTACCCTAAAACGCACTACGTCACGCCGCGTGAGCGTATCCTGCAGGCCATGGAAGACATCAAGGTTGAACTGGCCGAACGGCGCAAGATCCTGCTGGAAAACAACAAACTGCTGGAAGAGCAGCGTATTACCCAACGGACGCAGTTTGACCTCGAAATGATGGGGGAGCTGGGATACTGCTCTGGTATCGAAAACTACTCCCGCTATCTGTCTGGCCGCGGACCGGGGGAAGCGCCGCCGACCTTATTTGACTATCTGCCGGCGGATGGCCTGCTGGTCGTCGATGAGTCGCACGTAACCATTCCGCAGATTGGCGGCATGTACCGCGGGGACAGGGCGCGTAAAGAGACGTTAGTCGAATATGGCTTCCGCCTGCCTTCGGCGCTGGACAACCGCCCCATGAAGTTTGAAGAGTTCGAGGCGCTGGCCCCTCAGACCATTTATGTCTCCGCCACGCCAGGCAAATACGAGCTGGAAAAATCGGGCGATGAGGTGATCGATCAGGTGGTGCGTCCGACGGGGCTGCTGGATCCGATCCTTGAGGTGCGGCCCGTGGCGACTCAGGTGGACGATTTGCTGTCAGAGATCCGCCAGCGCGTTAACGTCAATGAACGCGTACTGGTTACGGTGCTCACCAAACGTATGGCCGAAGACCTGACGGAGTACCTGGAAGAACACGGTGAAAAGGTGCGCTATCTGCACTCTGACATCGATACCGTCGAGCGCATGGAAATTATTCGCGACCTGCGCCTGGGCAAATTTGATGTGCTGGTGGGCATCAACCTGCTGCGTGAAGGGCTGGATATGCCAGAAGTCTCGCTGGTGGCCATTCTGGATGCCGATAAAGAGGGCTTCTTGCGTTCCGAGCGCTCCCTGATCCAGACCATCGGGCGCGCTGCACGTAACATCAATGGTAAAGCGATCCTCTACGGCGATAAGATCACGCCTTCCATGGCGCGCGCCATTGAAGAAACCGAGCGCCGTCGTGAGAAGCAGCAGCGCTACAACGAAGAGAATGGCATCGTACCGCAGGGCCTGAATAAGAAAATCACCGATATTCTGGAACTGGGCAATAACGTGGTGAAAACGCTGGGTAAAGCCAAACCCGGCAAGCGCAACGCCGCCGAGACAGAGACGGTTTACCTGGCGTTGTCACCGCAGGCGTTGCAGAAAAAGATTCACGAACTGGAAGGGCAGATGCAGCAGCATGCGCAAAACCTGGAGTTCGAACAGGCTGCTGGCCTGCGCGATCAGCTCCAGGAACTGCGCACCTTGTTTATCGCGGTGTCCTGAGTCAGTTAAACCGCTGGATGGCGTGCTCCAGCGCGCCGCGCAGCAGCTGGCGGTCGTGACGATATTTAATATCTGCGGCCTCCAGCGGCTCCTGGATGATCAGGCGGTTGTCGATCAGACTGACGTCCGTGGCCGGTCCGACAACCACGGCGTCGATGACCCGTTTACCAATCGCCTCTTCCATTATTCTCAGCTTATCCGCCACGGTCAGCGCCGCCGCCGCCGGACTGAGTTCACGGCCCAGGTTGCCGATAAACACCATGTTCGCGGGCGTGCGGCGCAGCGCCTGCGCCATCTCTTTCATTAACAGAATGGGCATCAGGCTGGTGTAGAAGCTGCCTGGCCCAATCAGAATCAAATCGGCTTCTGCAACGGCATCGAGCGCTTCGCGCGTCGGTTGCACCACAGGATGCAGCATTAACGCCTGTGGTGGTGCGCGCATCTCATCAATGGCGGTTTCACCATAAACGGCATTGCCTTCGTCATCCGTTGCCATCAAATCCACCGGATGTTCAGACATCGGGATTAAAAACGCGTCAACTTTTAGCAGATTTCGGATGATATTGACCACTTCCAGCGGACGCACGCTCAGATGATCCAGCGCTTTCAGTATTAAATTGCCCAGATTGTGCCCGGCCAGTTCGCCATTGCCGGTAAAGCGGTATTCGAACATCGCGGACGCGACGCTGGGCTCGGTAATCAACTGGTTAATGCAGTTGCGCAGATCGCCCCAGGCGATACCGCCTTCAGCCCGACGGATGCGGCCGGTGGAGCCACCGTTATCAGTGGTGGTAACGATGCCGGTCAGGCGCGAACCCAGTGGTGACAAGGCCGACATCACGCGACCTAATCCATGTCCGCCGCCCAGTGCCACGACGCGATCCAGGTCCGCCAGTGTTCGATTCATATTTCTCCTTTTTCGCGTCTGCAGAGGCGTGAAACGCGCAGGGTGCAGACGAGGATGATGTGTGTCAGTTTATGACCGGTAGTTTACCGTATCCCGGGCGCGAAATACGGTGAAAGTTAACGTTACTGCGCACACAGAGTAAAAGCCGTGGATGGCGCATTTACCCTAATCGCGCTACCATCTGTATACCGCGTTAATCAGCCGGTTAACGTACACTCAAGCCTGAATGCCTACGTCTGCGGATAGGGGATTCAGGCCGTAGCCTCCGCGCTGCCAGGGTGCAGGAAGAAATGACTGCATCTCCCGAACTGGAAAGGTGTTCTCTGGTGTCACAATTTACTGATGCATTTGCGCGTAAGTTTTATTACTTGCGCCTCTCGGTCACGGATGTCTGTAATTTCCGTTGTACCTATTGCCTGCCGGAGGGTTATCAGCCAAACGGTATCCGCAATAAAAGCTTTCTCTCACTGGATGAAATTCGCCGTGTCACGCGCGCCTTTGCGGCGGCGGGCACTGAAAAAGTGCGTCTGACCGGCGGTGAGCCCTCTTTACGTCGTGATTTCACCGACATTATCGCCGCGGTTAACGAAAATGCTGCGATTCGCCAGATTGCGGTCACCACCAATGGCTACCGACTGGCGCGCGATATTAAGCAGTGGCGCGACGCGGGACTGACCGCGCTGAACGTCAGCGTGGACAGCCTCGATGCACGTCAGTTTCATGCGATTACCGGTCAGGACAAGTTCCACCAGGTGATGGCCGGGATTGACGCGGCTTTTGAGGCGGGTTTTAGCCAGGTCAAAGTCAACAGCGTGCTGATGCGCGATGTCAACAGCCACCATCTGGCGACCTTTCTTGACTGGATCCGTACGCGTCCCATCCAGCTGCGTTTTATCGAACTGATGGAAACCGGCGAGGGCGGTGCGCTGTTTCGCCAGCAGCATGTCTCGGGCGAAGTTATCCGCGATCAGCTGATTGCTCAGGGCTGGCAGCGTCGTATCAGCGGCCGCAGTGATGGCCCGGCCCAGGTGTTTTATCATCCGGATTACGTCGGTGAAATCGGGCTGATCATGCCGTATTCCAAAGATTTCTGCGCCAGCTGCAACCGTCTGCGGGTTTCCGCACAGGGAAATTTGCATCTCTGCCTGTTTGGCGATGGCGGGATTCCTTTACGCGATCTGCTGGCCTCTGACGACCAGCAAGATGAACTTCAGGCACGCATTGCCAGCAGCCTGGGCCAGAAGAAGCAGACGCATTTCCTGTTACAGGGAAATACCGGTATTACACAAAATCTTTCTTATATTGGCGGTTAACTGCAGGAGCAGACATGGGCAAATCAGCCAGCACGTTTCAACCGTTACAGCTCGCTATGCTGACGGTCTCTGACAGCCGTGATGCCAGCAGCGATACCTCCGGCGATTATCTGCGTGAAGCGGCAGCCGAGGCGGGCCACAGCGTGATCGATCACGCCATTGTTCCCGACAATGTTTACCGTATTCGCGCGATTGTGTCGCGCTGGATCGCCAGTGAAGATGTCCAGGTGGTCATTATTAATGGCGGCACCGGCTTCAATGCGAAAAACAGCACGCCTGAGGCGCTGCTGCCGTTGTTCGATCGGGAGATTGACGGCTTTGGCGAGCTGTTCCGCATGGTGTCTTACGAAGACATTGGCGGCTCGACATTGCAGTCCCGTGCGGTGGCCGGTCTCGCTAACCAGACGTTGATCTTTGCGGTCCCGGGCTCAACGTCAGCCTGTACCACCGCGTGGGAACGCATCATCGCTGACCAACTGGATGCGCGTACGCGTCCCTGCAATTTTGTCACTCATTTAAAGAAGCTTTAAGCATGTCACAACTTACCCACATCAACGCCGCGGGCGAAGCCCACATAGTGGATGTTTCCACCAAAGACGATACGGTACGCGAAGCGCAGGCCGACGTGCTGGTACTGATGAAGCCAGAAACGTTACAGATGATCATGGAAGGCCGTCACCACAAGGGTGATGTGTTCGCCACAGCGCGCATTGCCGGTATTCAGGCGGCAAAACGCACCTGGGAACTGATCCCACTCTGTCATCCGCTTATGCTGAGCAAAGTGGAGATCAACCTGGTCGCGGAACCCGAATTGAACCGGGTTCGCATCACCTCGCTGTGTCGGCTGACGGGGAAAACCGGGGTAGAAATGGAAGCCCTGACGGCGGCTTCCGTGGCGGCGCTGACCATCTATGACATGTGCAAAGCCGTCCAGAAAGATATCGTGATTGATCGGCTGCGCCTGCTGCATAAAAGCGGCGGCAAAAGCGGCGATTTTCAGGCGGCAGCCCATGATTAAGGTGCTGTTTTTTGCGCAGGTGCGGGAGCTGGTGGGCACGGACTCGCTGACGCTGGCCGCCGACTATCCCGACGTCGCGGCGCTGCGGACAGCGTTGTCTCAGCAGGGCGAACGCTGGGCGCTGGCGCTCGACAGCGAACGATTACTGGCGGCGGTTAACCAGACGCTACGCCCCATGACGCACCCTTTACAGGACGGCGATGAAGTCGCCTTTTTCCCACCCGTTACCGGAGGATAAATGGACACGCAAATTCGGGTCGGTCCCGCGCCCTTTGCGATGGCGCAGGAATACCAGTGGCTGGCAGGGTGCAACGCAGACGGCGCTGTTGTCACGTTCACGGGCAAAGTGCGCAATCACAACCTGGGCGATGATGTTGCGGCCCTGACGCTGGAACATTATCCCGGTATGACCGAGAAGGCGCTGCAGGAAATTACTGACGAGGCGCGCCAGCGCTGGCCGCTTCAGCGCGTCTCTGTCATCCACCGCATTGGTGAACTGTTTCCCGGCGATGAGATTGTCTTTGTCGGCGTCACCAGTGCGCACCGCAGCAGCGCCTTTGCCGCTGCGGAATTCATCATGGATTACCTGAAAAACCGCGCCCCGTTCTGGAAACGGGAAACCACCGGGCAGGGCGATCGCTGGGTCGATGCACGCAGCAGCGATCACGTGGCTGCGCAGCGCTGGGATTAAGGCGTACCTCGCTGTTCGGCGGGAGCAAACTGCGTGTTGCCGTGCGCGTGTTCACCGCCGCCTTGTCCTCGCCGAAGCTGAATCACGTCACCGTCCTGCCAGGCATTGGCGCCGGGCACTACGGGATGTGCGACGATATCCGCCCGTTCAGCACGAATTTTTTGACTGTCGATGTCAAAACGGCGGTCGCGATCGGCCAGCAAGCGCGCATCCATTTGCCCGTCGGCGGTAAAGCCCATCATCAGCGCCGGAATGCCAATGGGCAGTTGCTTGTCGCGGTCGGTGTGCCAGGTATGCCAGGTTTTCCCGTACGTGTTGACGATGCGCGTCATCAGCGCTTTTTCTGCGACGGCCGGCAGGCCGGGCGCGACCAGTGAACCGGATTTCACCTCGTACTGATGACTGTGCCACAGTTTTTTCTCTTCGGCGGGCAGGGTGCGGTACAGGCGCTCACTGATAATATATTCCACGCCCATCAGGCGCGCATCGCGCGTATTACCGTCATAAATCACCGCCTGCATCACATCATCATTCAGGACCGTCACATAGTGATGGGCTTCCATCTGGCCGTTCTTGTCGCCGTTATAGAAATGAAAACCATCCAGATAGGCATTGATCGCATCAATGGGCGGGCGGGACTGCAGCACGGCCGCGCCGCTGTCCAGCGCTTTTAGCGTCGGTGAAGTGGGGGCACCCGGCGAACTGACCTGAGCCGGTGTGTTATTGCCGCCGCAGCCGGCCAGCAGCAGGCTCAGTGCGATAAGTGTCCAGCGTTTTGACATAAAACATCCCTTTTTCGTGAAAAGAGATAACCTTAGTGCAGATAATCGTATCTGCCCTGCGAAGCGGCGCAGTGTTAAGCTACTCTTCTTGCCTCAGAGGACAGGTATGTCATTCATTTCATTCCCCAAACGCCTGACGTTGCTCGCTATCCTGATACTGGCGGGTTGTAGCAGCAAAAAAACACCAGAAGCGCCCGCCAGGCAACCTGAGGATGTCAAAGCGCATATTCAGCGCCTGCTGCCCGCCGGTGTCAGCGATAAATCAGGCTGGGCTGACGATATCTATATTTCGTTCCGTACCCAGGGCCTGACCGCCAGCGACAGTAATTTGTGCGCAGTTATTGCGGTGGCGGGCCAGGAGTCAGGATTTGACGCCAACGGCACCGTACCCGGTATGGCAAAAATCGCCTGGGAGGAGATCGACCGCCGGGCGGCGAAGGTGCATGTTCCGGCATTTTTAGTGCGCACCGCGCTGTTAATCAAGTCCAGTAATGGCGAAAGCTACGCTGCGCGGCTGGATAAGGCGAAAAGTGAAAAAGATCTGAGCGCCATTTTCGATGACTTTATTGAGATGGTACCCATGGGGCAGAAGCTGTTTGGCAACCTCAACCCTGTTCATACCGGCGGACCGATGCAGGTGAGTATTGCGTTTGCAGAAGCCCATGCCAAAGGCTATCCATGGCCGGTTGACGGTTCCATTCGCCGTGAAGTTTTCACGCGTCATGGCGGTGTCTATTTCGGCACAATGCACCTGCTGGGCTATCCGGCTGACTACAGCAAGCCGCTTTACCGGTTCGCGGACTACAATGCGGGCTGGTACGCCAGCCGCAATGCGGCGTTCCAGGCGGCGGTAGCCCGCGCGACAGGGATGAAGCTGGCGCTGGATGGCGATCTGATTCAGTATGGTTCGGACACGCTAGGATCGACGGAGCTGGCGGTGCGGACGCTGGCGAAACGCATTGATATGAGCAACCGCGAAATCCGCCACGATCTGGAGCGGGGCGAAAAGGCGGACTTCAGCGACAGCGATCTGTGGAAGCAGGTTTTTACGCTGGCAGACAAGATGGCCGGAAAGCCTTTGCCACGGGAAATGTTGCCGGGCATCAGACTTGAAAGTCCTAAAATTACCCGCAATTTAACCACGGCATGGTTTGCTCAACGCGTCGACAGTCGTTATCAGCAGTGCCTGTCACGTTGATAAGTACGGCGTTGTGGCACAGTTGAACAGAGCTGTGCCACACTTACTCAGACAGCCCGTTTTGGGGCACAACATATTTGTTTAACAAGAGGTGCATCATGGACCGATATCCACAGAATGATTCAATAGTTCAGCCTGCATCTCGTGGGTTGCAGGCTTATATGGCACAGGTTTATGGCTGGATGACCTGTGGTTTGTTACTCACTGCCTTCGTCTCCTGGTTTGCCGCGCGCACACCGGCGGTGATGGAGCTGGTGTTTGCAAATCGCATCACCTTCTTCGGCCTGATCATTGTGCAACTGGCGCTGGTGTTCTTCCTCTCAGGTATGGTGCATCGCCTGAGCGGGGCCGTGGCGACGGGGTTATTTATGCTCTATTCGGCCCTGACCGTGCTGACCATGGCCAGTATCTTTCTGGTGTACACCTATTCGTCCATTGCCAGCACGTTCTTCGTCACGGCCGGGATGTTTGGTGCCATGACGTTCTACGGCTACACCACAAAACGTGATTTAAGCCGCCTGGGCAGTCTGCTGTTTATGGCGCTGATTGGTATTCTGCTGGCCTCGCTGGTGAACTTCTGGCTGAAAAGCCCGGCATTGATGTGGGCCATTACCTACATCGGTGTGGTGGTGTTTGTCGGTCTGACCGCGTATGACACGCAGAAACTGAAAAATATCGGTGAGCAGATTGATGCGCGTGACACGGAAAACCTGCGCCGCTACTCAATCATGGGCGCGCTGACGCTCTATCTTGATTTCATCAACCTGTTCCTGATGCTGCTGCGTATTTTGGGTAACCGCCGTTAAAAAACAGGCTGCTCTGGTGAACCAGAGCAGCCGTTTACTACGATTTTTGTAGCTTCTGCTCGTTCTTATGGCGCATATGTTTCGCGCGGCTCTCCAGCCCCAGATACAGCACCAGTGCCAGGAGCAACGGCAAAATTAAAGTACAGCACGCGGTAAGCCAGCAGCGCGGCGATGATGGTCCCGTGTGAAAGGTTCTCGCCGCTCAGCAACGCCACGAATACCGCTTCTAGCACCCCAATCCCCGCCGGAATATGAATAATTACGCCTGCGATACTACTGATTAACAGTACGCCCAGCACCATGGGATAACCGGCATCCCGGCCCAGCAGCAGCCAGATAATCGTGCCCATAACCAGCCAGTTGGCGCAGGAGACGGCAAACTGAAACAGCGCCATGCGCAGGGAAGGCAACTGCAGGGTTTGCCCTTTCACTTTCCAGCGACGACGTTTAGAAAACGCGCAGGCCCAGAGATAAAACACAACGAGCACCAGCAGCGCGGCACCAATAAGCCGTAGTGTGGTTTCGCCGATAAACCAGCCGCCGGGAATCGGAACCAGGCCTGCACTGAAGATCACGCCCGCCAGCAGGATGTAGCCCAGCCAGTTAGTGGCGATGCTGAGGGAGAAAATGCGCGTAATCGTCGCACTGTCCAGGCCGAGCCGCGAATAGAGCCGGTAGCGCATAGCGACACCGCCAACCCAGGTACTGAGCGTCAGATTAAAGGCGTAGCAGATAAATGACACCAGCATCACCTGACGTTTGGCCAGCTTATGACCACAGTAGGCCCGACCAATCAGGTCGTAGCAGCCGTAAACCAGATAACTGACGACAACCAGTGCCGCCGCGGTCAGCACCACAAAGCGGTTGTTGTTAACAATGACCTTATAGACGTCATCCCAGTTCACTTTGCGTGCATAGATCACCAGCAACACAATGACGGCGACGAAGAAGAGCCCAGTCAGGATTTTTTTTGCCAGTTTCCAGCGTGGGTGCGTGTTTGCCATCAGGAATTGGCTCCTTCATTGTTGGCTTCGACGCGATCTTGCGTCTCCATTTCGGGCTGAACCGGCGGATCCACCTGAGCCAGCTTTGGCGTATGCGCCGGTAACCAGCCGGCGATAGCCGGGAAGTGACGCAGAAAGTGGAACACGACAACGCCTTTCGTCAGCTGCCACCAGGTGCGTGGTGGTAACTTATCCTCTTCGACGCGCTGACAGTCTTCAGCCAGTAAATGCTCAAGATTATCGCGTAATGTCTGGTTAAAGTTGCGATCGTGAATGATCAGGTTGGCTTCAAGATTGAGGGACAAACTCAAGGGATCGAGGTTGCTTGAGCCAACGGTAGCCCACTGCTGATCTTTCACCGCCACTTTGCCATGCAGCGGTCGGCGGCAATATTCATAGACTTCCACGCCCGCATCCACCAGATAGTTATAAAGCAGCTCAGCGCCCACTTTCACAATCGGCATATCCGGCTCACCCTGCACAATCAGTCGCACACGTACGCCGCGCTGTGCCGCATTGCGCATCTCCTTAAGCAAACGGTAGCCAGGGAAAAAGTAGGCATTGGCGATAATGACGTCCTGTTTGGCGGTGCGCAGCATGTCCAGATAATGCTGCTCAATATCATCCCGGTGCTGATCGTTGTCGCGATAGACAAACAGGACCTGCGCGTCGCCGGGCAGGGTGTTTTTGGCCGGACGATGTGAACGCTGTCCCCACCAGCGGCGAGTGGTAGCCTGACTGCCAATCGCCTCTTGCAGGTAGCGGGTAATGTCGGCGACCACCGGACCTTTGACCTCCACGGTATAATCCTGTTTGGCTTCCGGGCCAAAATCCGTGTAGTGCTCGGCGGAAAAGTTGATGCCGCCGACAAAGGCGATAACGCCGTCCACGACCACAGTTTTACGGTGCAGACGGCGAAAGACGTTAGTTCGCATGCCCATGATCAGCGGACGCGGATCGTAATAGATAAAGCGCACGCCCGCCTGCGTCAGACTGTTGACATAACTCTGGGACAGCTCGGAGGAGCCGTAGCCATCGACCATCATTTCGACCTTGACGCCGCGCTGCGCCGCCGCCAGCAGCACCTTGTGCAGGGCGTTGCCCACATCGTCTTCGAACAGGATAAAGATTTCCAGCAGTATGCTGTGTTCGGCACGTGAAATTGCGCCAAACACCCGGGGGAAAAATGCGTCCCCGTTTTCCAGCAGGCGCAGTTTGTTGCCGTCTTGCCACTCAAAATTCATAGATGGATCTCCACCGCCAGCGGCGCGTGATCGGAAAGGTGTGACCAGGGTTTACGCGGCAATGCCCAGGGTTGACTGATCGTCGCATTGCGCACGTAAATACGATCCAGTCGCAGAAGGGGAAAGCGTGCCGGAAACGTCCGCGCAGGTCGTCCGCTTTTCAGGCTAAAGACCTCTTTTAGTCCCGCCCCTTTTTGCAGTATGTTGTTGGCTCGCCCCTGCCAGTCGTTAAAGTCACCGGCGACGACAACAGGTGCGTCAGCGGGTAACGCCATCACCATGTCGTTTAACATCGCCAACTGGGCACGACGGTGCGCCTCTTTCAGCCCCAGGTGCACACAAATGACATGCAGCGTGCCCCGGCCATCGGGCAGGGTAAGCTGGCAATGCAACATGCCGCGATTTTCGCTCCCGGCAATTGAAACATCGCGATTGTCGTACTCAGCAATGGGAAAACGCGACAGCACGGCGTTGCCATGATGTCCTTCCGGGTAAACCGCATTGCGCCCATAGGCAAAATCGTTCCACATCGTGTCGGCCAGAAACTCGTAGTGGGAGGTATCAGGCCAGTTTTCATGTTGCAGAGGGTGAATGTCATGGGTTCCCATCACCTCCTGCAAAAAAACGATATCTGCTGACGTTGCGCGCACCGCTTCACGCAATTCGGGCAAGATGAAGCGTCGGTTAAACGGGGCAAAACCTTTATGGGTATTAATCGTCAGGACTTTAAATGAAAATCCTTGCTTGATTTGTGGCATACTCGCGACGCGCTCCTTTTCATCTTCATCAACAACAAAGTGTAGTCTTTGTCACAAATGGAGGGTGAAGAAGAGGAATAATTAGGGCGTTATCTGAAATTTGCTTTACATTGAGAAACCGGCCCTGGCCGGTTACGGTTGCATTTGTGCAACGTGCCAGGTCTGCAGGAGAGAGAAATGAAATTGTCGAATCGCTTTCAAATCATTACCGGTCAAACCTGGGCCCACATCGCGATGCACCTGCTGGTGATTGCCGCACTGGTCTGGGGCTGGAAACATAAAGCACTGGTCGAAGTGTGCAGTACCCTGGTGGTGGCCTATGCAGCGGTGTTTATCGCCATGCTGATCACGCAGCGTAGTGCCCGTTTACGTACCCTGGTTGATTACCTGGAAGAAGCGACCACCACGTACTATTTCGGTGCCGCGATGATGACGCTGTTCCTGGTGTCGCGCATTTTCCACAATAACTTACTGTTAGCCAGCCTTGGCGTGGTGATGTTGTTGGGGCCCGCGCTGGTGTCGTTGCTGGCGAAAGAGCCGGCAGGACGCATTGAGAAAAAACGCAGCTGAATCAGGCTGTCGCGCTAAAAAAGCCACCGCAAGGTGGCTTTTGTCGTTGGGAGATATGTAATCAATTGTGAGCTATCTCGCACAGGGGCAGTAAAGCTGTTACACTCCGCCGCTTATGCATCGTAGTTTGCACCCTTTTCACGCGTCAGCCTCAGCTGGCGTCACTATCCCTCTGAAAACTACACCGCCAAACGCGGTCAGAGTGGACCGGAGTAATACTCGTCATGTCTTTTGACTCTCTCGGCCTGAGTGCCGATATTCTGCGTGCGGTAGCTGAGCAGGGCTACAGCGAACCGACGCCTGTTCAGCGCCAGGCGATTCCTGTTGTGCTGTCCGGCCGCGATCTGCTGGCAAGCGCCCAGACCGGCACCGGCAAAACCGCCGGGTTTACCTTACCTTTATTACAGAAACTGTCCGCGAATACCGGAACAGTGCGCGGCCGTCGTCCGGTGCGCGCGCTGATTCTGACACCGACCCGTGAACTGGCCGCTCAGGTCGGTGAAAACGTCAGCGACTACAGCAAATATCTTCCGCTGCGTTCGCTGGTGGTGTTTGGCGGCGTCAGCATCAACCCGCAGATGATGAAGCTGCGCGGCGGCGTCGATATTCTGGTGGCCACGCCGGGCCGTCTACTGGATCTGGCTCATCAAAACGCCGTTGACCTGTCTCAGGTTGAAGTGCTGGTACTGGATGAAGCGGATCGCATGCTTGATATGGGCTTTATCCACGATATCCGCCGCGTACTGGCCAAACTGCCAGCTAAACGTCAGAACCTGCTGTTCTCGGCGACGTTCTCAGATGAGATCAAAACCCTGGCAGAAAAACTGCTGCACAACCCGGAGCAGGTTGAAGTCGCGCGCCGCAATACCGCGTCTGAGCAGGTTTCTCAGCAGGTGCATTTTGTTGACAAAAAGCGCAAGCGGGAACTGCTGTCTCAACTGATTGGCGAAGGTAACTGGCAGCAGGTGCTGGTCTTTACCCGCACCAAGCACGGTGCCAATCACCTTGCCGAACAGCTGGGCAAAGATGGCATTACGGCCGCCGCCATCCACGGTAACAAGAGTCAGGGCGCACGTACCCGAGCACTGGCCGACTTCAAATCCGGCGCGATTCGTGTGCTGGTTGCGACGGATATCGCGGCCCGCGGTCTGGATATTGAAGAACTGCCGCACGTCGTGAACTATGAATTGCCAAACGTGCCTGAAGACTACGTACACCGCATTGGGCGTACCGGTCGTGCCGCCGCAACGGGTGCAGCGCTGTCGCTGGTTTGCGTCGACGAACACAAACTGTTGCGTGATATTGAGCGCTTGCTGAAGCGTGAAATTCCACGACTGGCTGTGCCGGGCTATGAGCCGGATCCCAGCATCAAAGCGGAACCGATTGTGAACGGCCGCCAGTCACCGTCTTCACGCGGCCGTGGTCGGGGGCAGGGCGGACAAGGTGCCGGCGCGGCGCGTCCTCAAGGGGACAAGCGTGCGCAGCCGCGTCGTCAGGGACCCGCAGCGGGCCAGTCTGACAAGCCTGCGTCTCGTCCACGTCGGCCCGCGCCTAAACGCAGCGGAAACGTCTGATTATGCGGGTTTTACTGGCACCCATGGAGGGCGTACTGGATTCTCTGGTGCGCCAGCTGTTGACGGACGTCAACGACTACGATTTGTGCATCACGGAATTTTTGCGCGTCGTCGACCAACTGCTGCCGGTAAAATCCTTCTATCGCCTTTGTCCCGAACTGCATCATGCCAGCCGGACGCCGTCGGGTACGCTGGTTCGTCTGCAACTGCTGGGGCAACATCCCGAGTGGCTGGCGGAAAACGCGGCCCGCGCGGTTGAGCTGGGCTCGTGGGGCGTGGATCTGAACTGCGGTTGCCCGTCGAAGCTGGTCAACGGCAGCGGCGGCGGGGCGACGCTGTTAAAAGATCCCGACTTAATCTACCGCGCGGCCAAAGCCATGCGGGCAGCTGTACCTGACTCCTTGCCCGTTACGGTTAAGGTGCGCCTGGGCTGGGATTCCAGCGCCCGCAGCATGGAAATTGCGGATGCGGTAGCGCAGGCAGGTGCCAGCGAACTGGTCGTCCACGGCCGTACCAAAGAAGACGGCTACCGTGCTGAGGCTATTAACTGGCAGGCGATTGGCGAGATTCGTCGGCGACTGTCTATTCCGGTTATCGCGAATGGCGAAATCTGGGACTGGCAAAGCGCCCAGGATTGTCTGCGAATCACAGGCTGTGATGCGGTGATGATTGGGCGTGGTGCGCTTAACGTGCCTAACCTGAGCCGGGTCGTCAAATACAATGATGCGCCCATGGCCTGGCCGGAGGTGGTGGTGCTCCTGCAACAATATACCCGGCTTGAAAAACAGGGTGATACGGGCATGTACCATGTCGCACGTATCAAACAGTGGCTGGGCTATTTGCGTAAAGCCTACGTCGAAGCGGGTGAGCTGTTCGCTGAGATTCGCGCCTTAAAAACCTCAGCCGATATTGCTACGGCGATTGACCGCTATGCGGCATTACAGCGGCAGACCTGTCAGTTCTCTTCAGCCTCACCGGAAGTTAGAGCGTGACAGCGCGGCGCTTAGCCGCGCACGCGATCAATACTTTTCTGGCACGATCATATTTTCCGGCACCTCGTTGCGGTGGTAGTCCTGTGAGCGTTCACGCGGCGGCAGAATGATTTCGTCGTGTGGGGCGGCTTCATAAGGCACCTGCTGCAAAAGGTGGCTGATGCAGTTAAGGCGCGCCCGTTTCTTGTCTACGCCCTGAACAACCCACCAGGGGGCTTCCTGAATATGGGTGCGGCTCAGCATCTCTTCTTTTGCTTCCGTGTAATCTTCCCAACGGCGGCGGCTTTCCAGATCCATTGGGCTGAGCTTCCACTGCTTGAGGGGATCGTGGATACGGCTCATGAAGCGCAGCTCCTGCTCCTCGTCCGTGATCGAAAAACAGTACTTAATGATTTGAATCCCGCTGCGGGTCAGCATTTTTTCAAACTCGGGCACGCTGCGATAAAACTCCGCCACGTCGGCATCACTGCAAAATCCCATGACGCGCTCCACGCCTGCCCGGTTGTACCAGCTGCGGTCGAACAGCACCATCTCGCCCGCGGCGGGCAAATGCGCGATATAACGCTGAAAGTACCACTGGTTTTTTTCACGATCGTTGGGCGCGGGCAGCGCAGCCACCCGGCAGGTGCGCGGATTAAGGCGTTGCGTAATGCGCTTAATCACGCCTCCTTTACCGGCCGCATCGCGGCCCTCAAACAGAATGACCAGCCGATGGCCGGTGCGCATTACCCAGTCCTGTAGCTTCACCAGCTCGCCCTGCAACTGCAGCAGCTCGCGAAAATAACGACGGCGCCAGGCTTTTTCATCGCTGCCCGTGGGCGCGGCCTCGCTAAAGCGCAGATCGTCGAGCTCCAGCTCCAGCTCTTCGTCGTAGCTGTCATAGAACTCCTGCATTAAACGCTGATTAAAAGCGTCGCGATTGAAACTGTTGTCGTGTGTTGCCATGACAATTCACCTGGTCAGATATGAATGAACAGCCCGTAGAGCAGGGCAGAAAGTAAAATCGAGACCGGCAGCGTCAATATCCAGGCGACGGCAAGATTGCGCAGGGTGGACATCTGCAGGCCAGAGCGGTTCGCCGCCATGGTGCCCGCCACGCCGGATGAGAGCACATGCGTCGTGGAGACCGGCAGACCAAAGGCATCGGCCGCGCCGATGGTCGCCATTGCCACCAGTTCGGCGCTGGCCCCTTGCGCATAGGTCAGATGGGTTTTGCCGATGCGCTCACCCACGGTGACCACAATACGTCGCCAGCCCACCATGGTGCCCAGCCCCAACGCGATTGCCACCACCACCTTCACCCACATCGGAATAAAGCGTGTGGCGCTGTCCAGCTCTGTTTTCACCGCCTTCAGGTTACGTGCCGTCTCATCGGGGAGCGAGACATGGGCGGTTTGCAGGTGCTTGATCGATTCTGCGGCCAGGTACATTTGATTGCGGGTATTGGTCACGGACTGGGCCGGAATATTGTCCATCGAGCCGTAGCGGCGAATCTGGTCGCTGATATCCCGTAACGTCATGCCAAGCGCGGGCAAGACGTTCGGATTGACCGTGTCAGTGCTGACAAAGGCCGTCAACACATTGCGTGAATCCGGGGCGGGCGTGGCGGCCGGTTGAATATGCAGTAACTGGCGCGCCGTCACGTCACTCAGTGCGGCAACGCGCGGGATTTGCTCGGGCGGAAGTGAACGGTTCAGTGCATAGGCGATGGGCATGGTGCCGACCAGGATCAGCATGATGAGTCCCATCCCTTTCTGCCCGTCATTCGACCCGTGAGCAAAGGAGACGCCGGTGCAGGTCAGAATCAGCAGGCCACGAATCCAGACCGGCGGCGGCTCGTTGCTGTGCGGGGCTTCGTACAACTGGCGGTTACGAATCAACAGCTTCATGGCCCACAGCAGCAGGGCGGCGCAGACGAAGCCCACGACGGGCGAGAGCAGTAAGGCATAGCCGACCTTCAGCGCCTGATCCCAGTCAACGCCACTCAGGCCACTGCGACCATGCAACATCGCATTCGCCACACCTACGCCAATAATCGAGCCAATTAAAGTATGTGACGACGACGAGGGCAGGCCAAAGTACCAGGTGCCCAGATTCCAGATAATCGCCGAGAACAGCAGGGCGTAAATCATGGCAAAGCCGTTGCCGCTGCTGGCCTGCAGGATGAGTTCGACGGGCAGAAGCGAAATAATGCCAAACGCGACCACGCCGCTGGAAAGCATCACGCCAAGAAAGTTGCACAGCCCTGACCAGACGACGGCCGCACCGGGCGTCAGCGAATGCGTGTAGATCACCGTAGCGACCGCGTTGGCGGTATCGTGAAACCCGTTAACGAATTCAAAGCCCAGCGCAATCAGCAGCGCCAGGCCGAGCAGAAAGAAAGGCACATAACTGGTGACGGGCGTGTTAGTTTTTTCCACATCGTGAAACAGATTAAATCCGGCAAAGGCCAGACCGGCTATTAACAGGACATAAAAAGCCGTTTTGGTTGCGCGGCTGCCTTTGCCGTTGAAATCGGGACGTCCCTGCGTCGTGCCTGAAGAGGATAAACTGTTTTCGCTCATGCCGTACCTCTTAGCGGATGCAGATGCGGAGTTACATCTGGTTAACGCTGTGTGATACCCGCTTTTTATGACAAAAAAATGGGTCTTCCGCAACTTGGGTGGATGAAAACTAATGAAACTTTCTAGTTAACAAGGATCTAAGCTGTTTTAAGTTATGGATAATGTTATGCCCTCACTTAAGACACTTTTACAACTACCTTGTGGATGGCAATCCAGCCGACAAGTTATTAGTTCTGATGGGATAACCATCC